>JAZTWH010000001.1:0-14779 GCA_045635765.1 Eubacteriales bacterium
TCAAGACCGGGTTTACGAAATAAGCCGGGAGATGCCTCGTGACGGCGGCCGAACGGAAGGGCGTCACCCTCATTTGCGTCACCCTCAAGGACGGAAACGATTGGTTGGATCACGCGGAACTGTACGAAGAGACCTTTCCACGGGTAGATCGGTGTGAGATCGTCCCAGCTCGAGGCTATGGAGGAACCGTGCCCGTGTTGGGAGGAACGGAGACTGCAACGGTCAAAAACAGCCTCCCTCTGACCTGCATCACCATCGACGGCGATCCCATCCCCTATCAGCTCATCCCGAAAACCGTGCCCCGGACCTTCCCCCCGGTAGAAGGGGGAATCACCTTGGGATATTTGCAGGCGGTCTCCTCCAACGGGAGAGTTATTTCATCCTCTCCCCTCAATTCCACCCGGACGGTATTGCAAAAAAAAGAGGAAACAACCTTAAAAGGCTCTTTCCTCTTGAAATTACGAAAAATGTGGAGGGCTCTTACTTCAGGAATTGCTTCTTGAAGCGACGTTCGTGCTCCGATTGACTTCTCTGGCGGCGGTTGCGGTAAGCGGCCGCCGTTGCGGATTTTTGGGCAGAAGATTTTTTGACCTTGCGGACGTAGGGAATTCCCACGCTGTTCAACAGCCCTTCCTTTTCCTTTTCGGTCAAGGGGCGGTATTCTCCCGGCTCCAGATGCCCGATTCCTACGGCTCCTTCGCCAATCCGTTTAAGAAGCATGACTTCCAATCCCAAAACCTCACAGATCCGGCGAATCTCTCGATTCTTCCCCTCCGTAATGGTTACGTGGAGCACCGTCTTCCCGTCCAACTCCTTTTGGACTTGAACGCCGGCGGGCTGGGTTTTTTCTCCGTCGTCCAGAACCACCCCTTCCCGGAATCGGTTCAACTGATCGAGAGAAACCTCCCCCCGAACGGTGACACGGTACGTTTTGGGGATGGCGTAGGAGGGATGAGTCAGGCGTTGTGCCAAATCTCCATCGTCGGTCAGGATCAAAAGCCCCTCCGAATCCCGGTCCAAACGCCCCACCGGATAAACCCGGCCCTTGATCCCCTTGATCAGGTCGGCAACCACGCTCCGATCATCCTGAGCCTTCATGGCGGTAATCACACCCCGGGGCTTATAAAAAATAAAATACCGTTTTTCGGCGGCTCTGGGACGAATCCGCTTCCCGTCGCAATAGACCGAGTCCCCCATTGGGTCCACGTCCATCCCGATTTCAGCAGGCTTCCCGTTGACCGTGATCCGGCCTTCCCGGACCAACTCTTCTGCGGCCCTGCGGGAGCAGATCCCACTCTCCGCAACAAATTTCTGAATTCTCATCATCTATTCCTTTCTGCAATGACTTCGCGTCATGGCAACTGCAAATCCATGCCTTTCTGCAATGACTTCGCGTCATGGAAACTGCAAATCCATGCCTTTCCGCAATGACTTCACGTCATGGAAACTGCAAATCCGTTGCATTTCCATTCCGTCACGGCACTACAACCGTAAATCCGTTGCATTTCCATTCCGTCACGGCATCACAACCGCGAATCCTTTTAGGTTCACGCCTTCACACACAGCGGCCGTGAAGACTTAGAATATTCTTTCCGGCTGGGGATTCCCACCGAAAGAAGGGGATGTCAAACCTCTGAGGGCATCAACAAAGAGAAAAGCCGACCCCCCTGGGGCATCAACAAAGCGGCAACACCTTTGAGGGCGTCGACACACTGAGGGCGTCGACAGAGAGGGGCAAAACCTCTGATGGTGTCGGCAAAGGACGGCCGGGCAGGGAGGATCACTCGCCCGAGTCGGCGGCAGAGCCGCCGCCCGACACCTCCGTATCGGACGGAGTTCCTCCGTCCACGCCGGAATCAGATCCCGTGGCGGGGTCGGTGGGAGTTCCGCTGTCGGAGCCGACGGAATTGGAATCCGTGGCGGTAGAAATATCCGTAGACGTGTCGGTCCCGGTATCGCTGACCGTTCCGCTGTCGGTGGTCACATCGGTGGACGTTCCGGCGGAAGAGGAATCGGTGCTCACGGCGTTGGGAGAATAAACGTGGGGAGTTGCAGAGGGCGTATGCACCGTACACAGGCAGTTTGCCGTATGCCCGTAAAGGGAGAGGGCCGGCGTATCGCCTTCCGGAACCATATTGGTATAAACGGGCAGGGTCCCATGGGAATAAAGCACGTTCTTTGCCGACAATCGGGGACAGATATATCCCGCATCCCCGATTCTCACCGTCGCCGGGAAGGACCGGTTCAGATCTACGTAGGTATTCAAGGTAGCAGAGGGGCATCCCTCATGGGCGATCTTTCCGGAAGCATCGCAAACGTACAGCTGATGGTGAACGTTGCAAACCTCCGTGGGCTGAGTTCCCTCTTTATAGTAGAAGGTCTCGATGCATCCTCCCTGGGGATCGGTAGAACAGTAGGGACCGGGGAGCTTTCCACTCTTCCAGCAAACGGAACGGGAAACGATACCCGAGGGCTGTTCAAAGGAACTCTTGGTAATGCCCTTTAATTGATGGACCTGGGTCATTACTTCGTTCCACATCTTAAAGTGGTGGGTATTTTCCAACTCGCTGGGAGTATCGTAGCCCCACCAGATGCCCGCCAGATAATCGACCGTATAGCCGATAAACCAACGGTCCTTGTAGGAAGAGGTGGTCCCGGATTTCCCGGCCGTTGCGATGTCCTTCAATCTGGCTGCACCGGCAATGGAATAAACGGACGACTGCAAAATGTCGGTCATCAGATAGGCGGTCTGCTCCGAGAATACGGCTTCTCGCTCTATGGAGTTATCCAATACGGTCTTTCCGTCGTATCCCACCACCCGACTATAGGAACGGTACGCGGTATACATTCCTTCGCCGGCAAATACGGTGTAAGCGGTAACCATTTCCCGCAGAGTGACCCCGTCGGTCAATGCACCTACGGACAAGGGAGCCAGGGAGGTGCTGTCATCCTTCACCAGGGTGGTGATGTGGAGGGAATTGATCATGAAATCGTAGGATGTTTTGATTCCCACGGTCTTCAGGCCCCAGGCCGCGGGGGTATTGAGGGATCGGGCCAGGGCTTTTTTCACCGAGACCAATCCGGCGTAGGTTTTATCGTAGTTGCTGGGCCAAAAGGATTTTTCCTGCTTGTCGTACGTGACCGGGACGTCGTCGATGGGCGATCCCAAGGTCATCAAATTATTTTCGATGGCATAGCCGTAAACGCTCAAGGGCTTAATGGACGACCCGGGCTGGCGGAGGGAATCGGTGGCCCGGTTCAGGTTCAGAGATCTGGTTTTTTCTCCTCTTCCCCCGATAATTCCCAAAATATCTCCCGAATCGGGATCCATAACCATCATGGATACCTGGGGGACCTCGGTTTCGCCCTCTTTATTGATGATCTTGTCCTTGGAAGAGCCGGAATACTTAAAGTTTTCTTCGTTGGAAAAGTATTCTTCCATCATGGACTGAACGGAAGGATCCACGCAAGAATAGATCTGAAGCCCCCCGTGGTACAGCAGGTTGGTGGCTTCTGCCTCGGTGTATCCCTTCTCCACCTGAAGATCCCGGAGCACGTCCCGGATCACCATGTCGGTATAGTAATTATAGAGGAAAATCCCCTCTTCTTCCGATTCGATCTCCTCCCGTTTCGCATCCAGGTCCACCAGGTTCAATTCCTGCTTGGAATACTCGTCGTATTCTTCCCGGGTCAGATACCCTTGCTCGTGCATAAACCACATGGTATCGTTCCGGCGGTTCTTATTATTCTCCGGATTCAAATAGGGATTGTACGAATTGGGAGATTTCGTAATGCAGATGATGGCCGCCCCTTCGGTCACGGTCAGCTCGCTGACGTCTTTGCCGAAATAGATCTCGGCGGCGGCGGAGATCCCGTTGGCACTTTGTCCGAAATACACCGTATTCAGATAGTATTCCAGAATCTGATCCTTATTGTAACGGCGTTCAATGTACAACGCCTGCAACATCTCTTTGACCTTACGGCCGATTCCGTAATCGTCATCCCCGGTCATGTTTTTAATGACCTGCTGAGTCAAGGTAGAACCCCCAGCGGCCCGTTCGCCGCTGCCGGAGACCTTGCTCATGGCGTATTCCAGCACCGCCTTCACCGTACGAATGGGGTCCACCCCGGGATGGGTATAAAACCGCTGATCCTCCAGGGCTACGGTAGCGTCCTTTACGTGCTGAGGAATTTCCGAATCGGAAACCCACACGCGGGTCCCGGATTTACTCTGAATTTCCTGATAAATATAATCCTCGTTTGTCACGGGATCGGTAGCGTAAATAAAGGAGGAGTAGTCCAAGTCCATGGACGCAAAACGCTCATCCAGAGCCGTATCGGAAAAGGAATAAACCACCGCGGCTCCAATCCCCAACACGGCAACGCCGATCATGCAGCAAATCAAAAAGACGTGCAACGCAACCACACCGAAGCCGTGCCAAAAACGGGCGGCACCGGTCCGGCGTTTGGTATAGTGTTCGGGGTCGGAAACCCACAGGGGGACCTGCCCTTCGGGAAATTGAGAAGGGTCGGGCAGTTTCTTTTTCCGGCGACGGGTGGGGTCGTTGAGCTTCTGCATAAAAGCAAAAAACCGTTCCTTTGCCCCCTCTTTGGCCATTTCCTTTTCCTTGCGGGACCGCTCTTTGGCGATCTGCTCCTGTTGTGCCCGGCGTCGGGAACGGGAGCCCATCTCCTCTTGCTTACGGTCGTTGCGGGAAGAATCGTCGAACTGACTCAAATTAAAAACCTCCTTAAAAATCCGGAGAGATGGATTGGCATATAAATATACATTATATATTATACACCATTTCTTAGAAAATTGCAAGGGGTTTTTTGCATTTCACACATTTTATTCCAACATTTTCCCCACGGATGGGGCCCGTCCCCCGGAGAGAAAAAGAAAAGCCGCCTCAAAAGACGGCTCACGTAGTTTTCTTTAGTTTCTGTTACATCCAGGCAGGTTGCGGACAATTCCGTTGCCCCTGTTGTTTTCGTTGACGTGATTGCATCCGTTGTTCCCCGTCCGTGGACATCCGCAGCTGCCGTCGTTATTCCCGGCACAGCCTCCGGCCTCAGCTTCGGCAACTTCCTCAAAGGTCCGATTACAGCACGCACCGCCGGCAAAGAGGTTAAAGCCGTCCATTCCGCAGGAGTTACAATCCTTCAGCTCTGCCGCATCCACCAAAATCAAGGTATTGCGGACCACTTCCACCGTCACCCGGGGGATCAGTGCCAAGGTGCCGGAAACATTTACCTTCACGTTATCACAGCCTCCGGCCTCTTCCACCGCAACCACGGAAAGACGGGGATTGATCAGCTCGACTCTTCCGTCAAAGCGGAAGGTAATGACCGGGGCACTTCCGTTTTCCAAGCAGGGGATATTGACTTCCGCCACCGCGAAGGAAGTGGTCAGCCCCCGGGGCAACTGGATGGAATCGTTGTTTGCGATATAAGCCTTAAACCGATAAAGAACACCGCAGGAACGGACCACTCCTTCCAACCCGAGACGGATCCGGAATTCCAGATTTCCAATGTCCTGCAGAAGCAAGAAGGCCTTCGACGGCAACCCCTGAGCCGTGCATACGGGATTGATCAGCTTGTTCAAAATGCAGGAAATATCCGCTTTAAACAGACCGTTATCCTCCTTGATGCGGCAGACCTCTTCCCCGTTGACCGTAACGTTTTCGGGAGAAAGACCGCAGGAGCAGGCATCGGACTTCACCGAAAGGCAGTCCAACTGCACGAAGGTTTCTTGAATCTCAAACACCGCGTCCTCGGACAGGACCTTCGTGGGACAGCAGCATCCGGCAGAGCATGGGGCCAATTCGTAAACGCTGAGGAAATTATCGGGATCGTTGGCCGTATTTAAGGGATAAAAAATAGACGACCCCTCTGCCCGATGGGAGGAAAAAACCTTGTCGGCATAGATTGCTGTAGGCTCCGGCCGCTTCCACTCCATCTTTTGGGGACAAAAGGGAGCTCCGCAGACGGCGGGATCGGGACAGGACAACAACGGAGTCGCCTGAACAGCATTGCAGTTATTGCATTTCATAGATGAAATCATCCTTTGCAGATCAAATTACATATCTTGCGATATGTACCGAGGCGAACCCCACTTTATCCTATGCAACACTGTCGGAAATTGTCAAGTCACAGACTGCCTGCCCTGGCTTCGTCCGGTCTACCGGCCGTGGCACCAGCCATGCCATCGGCACTTGTGGTAATTTTTTGGATAAAAAAACGGGAAGCGACCAAGGTCGCTTCCCATGGAGTATTTTCTTATTTGCCCAAGACGGGGATGACGAAGATGGGGGAATCGGAATGGCCCATGATGGGGGAATCCACGATGATGCGGTTCAGGCCCTTCAGTTCTTCCGTTGCGGTCAAGGTGAAGGTGCAGCTGCCGCAATCGTACAGCTGATGGTCAACGTAGACCCGAGCACATTTGGATTGGGCGGTGATGCCTTCGGGCAGAATCAGCCGAACGTCTGCGGACACGGGCATACAAAGCCGATTCAGGAATACGATGCGGACGGTGATGGATTCACCCACGGTGATCCGGGGTTCCTTATCGTATTCGACCCGAATTCTCAGTGCGGCGGAATCCCAAGCCTGGAAGGAATACCGGGGACGGGAGAGGGGTTCCCGGTCATAATCGTAATGGTGCTTAATGTAAGCGATTTTCGGAGGATCGTGGGGCTCGAGGACCGTTTCTCCGTCGGTGAATTCCATGGGGAGGTCGTGAGCCAGCAGCACGGCAGGGATCTGATTCATCACCCGTTCGGTGAGGATGGTGCAGTCGCTGATGGAACGGACCCGGTTGTAACCCAGGTTGACGGAGCAGGTAATGATCCGTTCTCCGATGTAATCTGCCCAATCGGAAGGAATTCCCTTGGTTCCGTAGAGGATACCCAAGAACGCACCTACGGTAGCACCGGTACAGTCGGTATCGTCACCGCAGTTTACGGCGGTCAGAACGGATTTTTTGAAATCCCCTTCGCCATAGAGGAGGCCGATGATGCAGAATCCTACGTTTGCGGGAGCTTGGAACCAGCCGATATCAGCGGATTGCTCTACCAATTCGTTGCGGACGTCTCTCCAGTCTTTTCCGGCGTCGTAGCCTTCCATAACGGTACGAACGGCCTTAGCCACACGGCTATCGGGAGAGATGGCGGCCAAGGCTTCCTCAATGATAGCCCGGATGTCGCTCTTGAAGAATGCCAGGGACTCGAGGGTAGCAGTGAACTGCTCTGCAACGGTGCCTTCGCCGAAGCCGTGGTCGATGCAGGCGTCCTCATAAGCGTATCTGCGGGCAATCTCCGGATATCCGGGAGCAAGGCAAGCCCAGATCTCAGAACGGATCCAAGCACCGTTGGAATGTTTCCACTGAGTATTTTCAACCTCGCCGGACATGGGAGCGGGAAGTCCTCCCAAAATGTTAGCCTTTCCAACGCCGTACTCATTCCAGGCGGGAGGAATGTAGGACATCCAATACTCCGACAGCGTCTGGGCGGTCAGGCGATGGGGGCCCATTTCTTCCAAGGCACAGAGCCAGACCAGCTGGAGATCCAGGTCGTCGTTGGGCAGGGGTTCCCCCTTGGGAGAAGTAAAGCCTTTGATGTCAAACATATCGGTCAGACATTCAAAGGGAGTCCCAATGGTTCCCCCGATGTTTTTCCCGATCCAGCAGGCGTGGATCTTATCCCGGATAAAATCGCGGTTCATTTTTACCATAACAAATACCTTCCTTTCAAAAATAAATACCGTATGATTTTATTGTATCACACGGTATTTTTTTTGTCAATTTCAGTTATTTACTTGTAACTGTTACGATTTTTTACTTTTCCGATAATCCTGGGGAGTCATGCCCGTTTTTTCCTTCAGCAGTCGGTAAAATCCCGCCTTTCGGGGGAACCCGGACCGGGAGACGATCTCTTCTACCGAAAGATTGGTTTCGGTCAGCAATTCCATGGCCTTTTCCAGGCGGCTTTGGTTGATGAATTCCGTGACGGTGACTCCGTAATGCTCCTTAAAAATTCGGCTAAAATAGGACGGATTGTAAAAACATTTTTTCGCCAAATCCTCCAGCGTCAGCTTTTCACTGCAGTTGTGGCGGATGTACGATAAAAATTCCGGCGTCAGACCCGCCGTCTCCTCCATGCCGCTTCCCCGGGACATTTTGCGGAACACCATGGTCAAAAGCACCGTGATCTGGGCCTTGAGTACCGTCACGAAACCCGGCTCTTTCCCCGTCATTTCGCTCTTCATATCCCAGAGCAGTCCCTCCACTCTCAGCCGTTCGGGGCCGGAAAAACGGACCAGAGCCGCCGTTTGGTCCACATCCTTTTGGAAATGGGAAAAGGACGAAATCGTCAGAAGCTCAAAGGCATTTTCGGAATCAATAAGCTTTTCGCTGATCCATTCGGGATCCAACAAAATATTGCAAATTTCCATTTCGGAATCGGTGCGGAAATAGTGAACCTGGCAGTAGTTGATCAAGAGCAAGGAGCCTCGGCGTACGGGATATTCCACCCCGTCAATGCCGTGGATTCCGGAACCGCTGAGGATGTAGACCAGTTCAATAAATTCATGCAAATGCTCCGACTCGCTTCCTGTGATCCGATGGGTCGTCACATCGACCCCGGACCCGTCCCGGAAGCAACGGTCCTTCGTATAGGTATACATACAACACCCCCATTTTTTCGCTTCGTTTTCCTCAGTGCCGCAGAAGAATACCCCGCTACATCCCAAGAAAAACAGGAAACACGGCCCATTTTACGAAAAAGGCACCACCGAACCGTGATGCCTTTTCTTCATTATTCAGATTTTTAAAGACATCGCTTCTTTGATCTTTGCGATATTTTCATCGCCGATCTTGTTTGCCTTGTCGGAGCCGGCATTGACGATCTGCCGGACCTCGTCCATGTGGGCTTCATAGTACGCTCTGCGTTCCCGGAAGGGATCCAAAAGGCCGTTGAGCTTTTCCGCAAGACGCTTCTTGCAGGCAACGCAACCAATCAGGCCTCCCTTACAACGCTCGCAAATATCTTCGTATTCTTCTTCGTTGAACACTTTATGATATTTGCTGACGGAACAAATATCGGGATGTCCGGGATCCTTGGCCCGGATCCGGGAAGCATCGGTCACCGCAAGGCGAATCTTTTCGTTGATCACGTCCGCGGGATCGGACAAATAGATGGCATTGCCCAGGGATTTCCCCATTTTGCTGTTCCCGTCCAGGCCCATCAGGCGGGTGCAGGAAGAAAGCATGGCCTTGGGCTCCGCCAAAGAAGTCCCGTACAGATCGTTCATCCGACGGACCAGCTTACGGGCAATTTCAATATGAGGAAGCTGATCCTCCCCCACCGGGACCAATTCGGCGTTACAGAAGGTAATATCCGCCGCCTGGCTGACCGGGTATCCCAAAAAGCCGTAGGTCATGTCGTTATAGCCATAGTTGGCGGCCTCCGTCTTGATGGTGGGATTGTGGCGGAGAGTATTCACGCTGACCAGCATGGAATAGAACACCGTCAGCTCCGCAATGGCCTTGATCTGCGATTGCTGTACGAAGGTGACCTTATTGGGATCGAGGCCCACGGACAAATTGTCGATGGCAACGTCATAGATGCTTCCGTTAATGAGAGAAGGATTCTCAAAATGTGTGGTCAAGGCCTGAATATCGGCCATCAGAATAAAGGTCTCGTAATCGTCCTGGAGACGGACCCGGTTCTGCAAACTGCCCACGTAATGCCCCAAATGAAGCTTCCCCGTGGTGCGGTCACCGGTCAGGATGCGTTTCTGTCGTGCCATATTAAAGGATCTCCAATCACGTAATTTCACTTAGATACGATACATTATAACATATCCCGCAAAAAAAAACAAGAGGTTTGGGAAAAATCTCTCCCGAGATTTGTACATTTGTCAAAAATCTCTGCGGAGGTTTGTACATTTGTCAAAAATCTCTATCCGGATCCGTTCCCATCTGAAAAATCACGCCCCCGACGGTTTTCCCACCAGATCTTCGATCTGCTCCGCGGTCAGATCCGGGTCCCAGGTCTGGTAATGGAGATGCAGTACGTCGCCCTCGGAAATCTCCCCTCTTCCCCGGGCGGCGGCAGGATTGCGGTCTACGGAAAGGACCATGCAGGAAGGAGGCCAAAGAACGTCCCGAATCTCCTTGCCGATCACAAAGGAATCGGGGCGGACGGTAAATTCCCGGTCGACGGTTTTCCGTTCCTTACCCTTTCGGATCCCCTCGACCTTCTGCTCCAAGACCGCCTCCAAAAATCCCGTCACCCCAAAGCTTTCAACCACCACGTATGCCAAAGCAACACCCAGGATCAGGGGCAGAATGTTGTTTAATCCGAACAAGGCTTCCACCCCAAAGCAAACCGCCATCAGGGGAGTTCTGGAGGAGGCTCCCAAAAAGGAACACATTCCCACCAGGACCAAGACAGAGACGTAGCTTTCCGGGAGAAGACCGGAAGCCGCCAAGGCCTTTCCGCAAAGTCCTCCCAGCAAAGCCCCAAAAGCGAGAGACGGAACGAACAACCCCCCGGTGACCCCCAAATGATTGGCAAAAATCAGCAACAAAGCCCGAAGGCACAGAACCAGAAGCAGCGAAAGACCTAATCCTTCTCCCTCCAACAATTCCTCAATCAGCCCGTGTCCCGAGCCCACGAACCGGCCGGACAGCAAGCCCAACGCCCCGGTTGCAACAAAGACCAGAACCACGGGAAGGAAGGGAGGAATCTTCTTCGGTTTTTGGACCCAGTCTCCCAAATGACGGTAGACTTTGGTAAACAACACGGCGACCGCACCGCAAAGCAACCCCACCGTCAAGGGTGCCCACAAATAACGGAGAGGCAGAGCCTCTTCCGCCACGAAGTGAAACATCTGCCAGGAAGAGCCGGAGAGCCCGAAGAGGAACTTGGCCGTCATGGAGCCAAAGACCGACGTCATGGCGGAAACCATCAAAAGCATGGGCGAAAACCGTTCGTGAGCCTCTTCAAAGGCAAACAGAATCCCCGTCAGGGGTGCCCCTGTAGCGGCGGAAAAGCCGGCACAGGCCCCACCGGTCATCACGTATCGGTCCCACGCCGGATGATTCCGTCCAAACGTGCGTACCACGCCCCGGCCTATGGCCGTCCCCATCTGAACACTGGGGCCTTCGGTCCCTAAAGGGATTCCGGCAAGATACGTGACCATGGCCGAAAAAAATCCCCCCAGGATACACCGCAACCAACGGAAGGTCAACAGTCCCCGAAGCAATCCCACGGCGGTGGGGATTCCTCCGCCCCGGCAATCGGGAATATGGTACAAAAACAGCCAAGAAAGGAGCCCCAAGCCGGCGGTGCCGACCGCAAACAGCGGAAGGGCGGCCGGATGCACCCGCACAAATCCGTAGATTAGGGAGGACAGGTGACCGACTCCTGCGGCGGCCCAGCGGAAAACAAAGATTAACCCCCCAGCCAAAATTCCCGTCACCGCCGAGAATACCACGCAGGGAAGAAAAATATTTTTAACATAAGTTACACGGCTTCGCTCCATAGACAAAACTCCGAAGAATTATTTTGTTGTACTCATTATAGCACACTTTTCCTTTTTTTGCAAGTGAGTTTCCCATTTCTGCAATCTTCTTTTCGGGTTCCATAAAATCCACGGATTTTTAGATTCAAAAGGACTACCTTCTTTTTTCGCCGGTCCATTCCGAACCCCGAACTCCCTTCCCCAAAGCCTTTTGCACCTTAAAAGTGAATAATTTTTGCATATATATTAAAATTTTGCATAAAAAACGCATACTTATTCCTTATTTACGAATAAATTGTGAAATATCTTGAAAAATGCTTGCATAGTTATTCGTTTTGTGTTATAATAACCCCATGTGATTTCAGATACATCATACGGAGGTTGATTGAAATGGATAAGAAAGACATCAAAAAGGTAGTCCTCGCTTATTCCGGAGGACTGGACACTTCTATCATTATTGCCTGGCTGAAGGAAAATTACAACAACTGCGAAGTCATCGCCGTGGCCGGAAACGTAGGTCAGGCAGACGAGCTGGACGGCCTGGAAGAAAAGGCCATCAAGACCGGTGCCAGCAAGCTGATCGTTGCCGACCTGGTGGACGAGATGGTGGATGAGATTATTATTCCCTCGGTGAAAATGGGGGCGAAATACGAAACCTACCTTTTGGGCACCGCCTTTGCCCGTCCCGTCATCGGGAAACGGTTGGCAGAAATTGCTTTGGAGGAAGGGGCCGACGCCATCTGCCACGGTTGCACGGGGAAAGGGAACGACCAGGTCCGTTTCGAGCTGGCCATCAAGAGATTCGCTCCCGAAATGAAGATCATTGCCCCCTGGCGGGAATGGGATATTAAATCTCGGGACGAAGAGATCGACTATGCGGAGGCACACAACGTTCCTCTGAAGATCAACCGGGAGACCAACTACTCCAAGGACAAGAACCTGTGGCATCTTTCCCACGAGGGCTTGGATCTGGAGGATCCCGCCAACGAACCCAATTACGACAAGCCCGGATTTTTGGAAATGGGAATCTCTCCCATGCAGGCCCCCGATGCTCCCACCTACGTGACGCTGGACTTTGAAGCCGGAGCTCCCGTTGCCATCAACGGAGAGAAGATGAAGGCCTCCAAGATCATTGCAAAGCTGAACGAGCTGGGCGGAGCCAACGGCATCGGGATTATCGACATCGTGGAAAACCGTCTGGTCGGGATGAAGGACCGGGGCGTGTACGAAACTCCCGGCGGAACGATTCTTTATTTTGCCCACGAACAGTTGGAAATGCTGACCGTAGACAAGGACACTCTCCATCTGAAGCAGAAGTTGGCGGTGGATTACGCCGATCTGATCTACAACGGCAAGTGGTACTCTCCCCTGCAGGAAGCCCTGACGGCCTTCGCCAACGAATCCAACAAGTACGTTACCGGCACGGTCAAGCTGAAGCTGTATAAGGGCAACATTATTCCCGCAGGAATGACCTCTCCCTATTCCCTGTACTCCGAGGACCTTGCCACCTTCGACGAATCGGACTACGATCAGAAAGACTCCCAGGGCTTCATTAACTTGTGGGGACTTCCCACTAAGGTACAGGCCATGCGGGACGCAAAGATTAACAAGAAATAATTGAGGCTTTATTATGGATAAAATGTGGGCAGGGCGGTTTACCAAGCCCTCGGACAAATTGGCGGACGACTTTAATTCGTCCCTTCCCTTCGACTGCCGGATGTACGCCCAGGACATCCGGGGGAGCATGGCCCACGCCGCCATGCTGGGAGCTCAGGGGATCATTTCTCAATCCGATGCCGACGAAATCATCGGAGGATTGGAAGGAATTTTAGCCGACCTTGATTCGGGAGCCCTGGAATTTGACTATTCCTGCGAAGATATTCATATGTTCGTGGAACAGGTTCTGACCCAACGGATCGGAGACACGGGCAAGCGGCTTCACACCGCCCGTTCCAGAAACGACCAGGTGGCCGTAGATCTGCGGATGTATCTGCGGGATGAATGTTCCCTCATAACCGACCGAATCAAAGAACTCATTGCAGTAATTGCCGACCAGGCACAGGCCCACAAGGACACCATTCTTCCCGGCTACACCCATCTCCAGCGGGCCCAACCCATCGTCTTTGGCCATCATCTGGCCGCCTACGGGATGATGCTGGCACGGGACCTGGGCAGAATTGCCGATACGGTCAAGCGGATGAACGTCTCCCCCTTAGGCTCCTGTGCCCTGGCCGGGACCACCTACCCCATCGACCGGAAGGCCACGGCCGCCGCCTTGGGATTCGACTCCCCCGCGGTCAACAGCCTGGACGGCGTTTCCGACCGGGATTACTGCGTGGAATTGCTTTCCGCGTTATCCTTGATCATGACCCACCTTTCCCGGTTCTCCGAGGAGATCATTCTCTGGTCCTCCTGGGAATTCCGCTTTGTGGAGCTGGACGACGCCTACACCACAGGCTCCAGCATCATGCCCCAAAAGAAGAATTCCGATATGGCGGAGCTGGTCCGGGGCAAAACGGGCAGAGTCTACGGAGATCTGATGGGAATGTTGACGGTCTTGAAGGGATTGCCCCTGGCCTACAACAAGGATATGCAGGAAGACAAAGAATGTATTTTTGATGCCGTAGACACAGTTAAGAAATGCCTTGAGATCTTTATCCCCATGATCCGCACCATGAACGTCAACAAAGAACGGATGTATCGGGCGGCCCAGGAAGGCTTTATCAACGCCACCGACATCGCCGATTATCTGGTCCGCAAGGGATTGCCCTTCCGCACCGCCTACAAGATCGTCGGACAGATCGTCGGGCACTGTATTCAGACCCATCAAGTCCCGGACGATATGCCCTTGGAGGAGTACAAGGAATTCTCCGATTTGTTTGACGACGACCTCTACGCCGAAATCTGCTTGGAGACCTGCGTCAAAAAACGCACCTCCCAGGGAGCCCCCGGGGCCATGGACGAACAGATTTCCTTTTTGAAAAACTTACTGTAACCTCGCGGGAATTCCGGCCGCAAGAGCCGGAATTCTTTTTGCGTTGATTCCGTTCCGTTCACCCCATTCCCCCTGGAATAAAAAGTGCATTTTTCGTGAAATTTCCTATTGACAAGAAAAAAAAAGTGTGCTATAATAAACCGTAAAAATAAATTCTGCTCTGCAGAAAACATTGAAGGAGATAATATGAAAGTCATCGTAACGAAAGACTACGCCGAAATGTCCGTTGCAACTGCAAAGATTGTCGCGGATCTG
>JAZTWH010000002.1:0-10264 GCA_045635765.1 Eubacteriales bacterium
TTTTTATGGCGGGTTTGCTTTTTCGGTGCCGCCGTTTGGGTGGAGACCGATTTGAGAAACCGAATGTTTGACCATTGTAAGGACCTTTCCCGGCAATATTATCAGGTCAACAAGGTCGGGAATTTAATGTCACTGTTTACCAACGATCTGGACACGGTCCAGGAATGCTTCGGTTGGGGCATTATGATGTTCTTCGACGCCCTGTTTCTGGGGGTTCTCGCCATAATAAAAATGTGGAATATGGACCCGCTTTTGACCCTCCTTTCCCTGATTCCCATGGCCTTCCTTCTTGCGGTCGCAATTATTGTGGGAAAGTCCATGATGAAAAAGTGGGACGTTCGTCAGGAAGCCTTTTCCGATCTTTCCGATTTCTCCCAGGAGAGCTTTTCCGGAATTTCTGTTATCAAGGCCTTTGTCAAGGAATTAAAGGAGTTGCTGGCATTTAAAGATCTGAATAAGAAAAACGAAAAAGCAAACGTGGAATATACGAAGGCTTCCACGCTGTTGCGGATTTTTGTAACCCTGTTTGTGGAATCTGTGATTTGCGTTATTCTGGGCTATGGCGGATATATGGTCTATCAGGGCAAATTTGATGCCGGTCAGCTGGTCGAATTTATCGGCTACTTTAACGCCATCGTTTGGCCCGTCATGGCCGTCTCCGAGTTGGTGGAAATGACTTCCCGAGGCAGAGCTTCTTTAAAACGAATTGGGGAGCTTCTTGATGCAAAGCAGGATGTGATCGACCGTGATGACGTGGTTGATTTAGGGTCGGTTTCCGGGAAAATTGAATTTCGCAATCTGACCTTCCGTTACCCTGACGGGGATTATGATGCTCTGAAAAACGTTTCCTTTGCCATTCAGCCGGGGGAAAGCATTGGAATTGTGGGGAAGACCGGTGCTGGAAAGACCACCATCGTAGACCTTATACTGCGGGGCTATAACGTTCCCGACGGGACCGTGTTTATTGACGGAAGGGACGTCAACACCGTTCCCATTCGCCAGGTCCGATCTGCCGCGGCATACGTACCCCAAGACAATTTCCTGTTCAGCGATACCATTGCAAACAATATTGGATTCGGTGTAGAATTGCCCGGGGCAGAGGCCATTGAAAATGCGGCAAAATTGGCGGATGTTCATGAAAATATATCGGAATTTAACCAAGGGTATGAAACGATCCTTGGGGAACGGGGCGTAACGGTCTCCGGTGGTCAAAAACAAAGAATTTCCATTGCCCGGGCACTGATGAAAGATGCACCGATTTTAATCTTGGACGATTCGGTTTCCGCCGTTGATACGAAGACGGAAAAGGTGATTTTGGAAAACCTGCAAAAGATCCGTGCCGGAAAGACTACAATCCTGATCGCTCACCGAATTTCTACCGTAGAGCAGATGGATAAAATTATATTTATCGACCAGGGCACCGTCGTCGCCGTTGGTTCTCATGAAGAGTTGTATGCCACGTGCCCAGATTACCGCCGTATGGTTGATTTACAGCAATTGGAAGAGGAAGGGGGAGTGCATCATGCGTAAATACTACCCGCTTCTCCTGGTTGGTGCCATCGTTGGCATCTTCTCTGTCATATTTATCATTGCTTACGCTGGGCTGAAAAACAAAAAGGAAGCCGTTGGGTTCGATCGGAACATGAAAGACGGCGAAATTGCCCGCCGTCTCTTGCAATATGCCAAGCCGCATTGGAAAAGCTTTCTTTTTGTGATTGTCGTTATGTTGTTCTCCATCGCCTACGACATTGTGGCTCCCCTCATCATCGGCTACATCGAAGAAATTGTAAAGTGCGATTTTGAATTGTCCATGCTCTTTTCTGCCGTGGCAGTTTACGGCGGAATACTCATAGTTTCGGTGATTTGCACCTATATTCAGACGATGGTATTGCAAAAGATCGGACAGAAAATTCTGTCTTCCATCCGGGAGGATTTGTTTATTCACATTGAATCCCTTTCCCACAACCAGCTGAATCAGACTCCCGTGGGGAAATTAGTCACACGGGTAACCAACGATACCAACGCCATTTCCATGATGTTTACGAACCTCCTCGTAAACCTTCTGAAGAATTTCTTTCTGATCTTCGGTGTTTTGATTGCCATGTTCAGCGTGAATTATCAGTTAACGCTGATGGTCCTTTGCTTTGTTCCCTTCATTATCCTTTTTACCGTCATTTTCCGAAAATTTTCCCGAAAGGCCCACCGAAAGGTAAAGGACGGAACGACGGACATCAATACGTATCTGTCGGAAAACCTTTCCGGAATCAAGATCACCCAGATGTTTAATCGGGAAGAACGTAAAAAGAAGGATTTTGAAGCTAAAAGCCGTGTTTTGGGAAAAGCAAAGCAAAATCAGATTTTTGTTTTTGGAATTTTCCGCCCCATGGTGTATATGTTATATATTTCTTCCGTACTGTGCCTGTTCTATCTCGGCGGGAAGGGATATATTGAAAATACTTCTTTTTGGGGTCAAACCGTTACCGCAGGGACGGTTGTGACCTTTTACATGTACATTTCTAAGTTCTTCAACCCGATTCAAAATCTTGCCGAGCAATTCAACTGGCTGCAGTCGGCCTTTGCTTCTGCCGAAAAGATTTTTACGGTTTTTGACACGAAGCCTGAACTGGTGGATGAACCCGACGCCATCCAATTGAAGGAAACCAAAGGGGAGATCGAATTCAAGAACGTTTGGTTCTCCTACGTCCCTGGGGAATGGGTTTTAAGGGACGTATCTTTTAAGGTCAATGCCGGGCAGACCGTAGCCTTCGTTGGCTCTACAGGTTCGGGAAAAAGCACAATTCTTTCTCTGATTTGCCGCAATTACGATATTCAGAGCGGACAGATTCTCATTGACGGAATTGACATCAAAAAGATCAAAATTTCTTCCCTTCGCCGTCATTTCGGTCAGATGCTTCAGGACGTTTTTCTGTTCTCGGGAACTATTCGGAGTAATATCGTTCTTCGGGAGGATTCCTTTACCGATGAAGAGGTTTGGGAGGCCTGTCGATACGTTAATGCCGATTCCTTTATTGAAAAATTGGAAGGTGGAATTCACGAGACGGTTCTGGAACGGGGAAACAATTTCTCCGCAGGCCAGCGGCAGCTGTTGTCCTTTGCCCGAACCATCATCCATAAGCCTTCGGTGATGATTCTGGACGAGGCTACCGCAAATATTGATACGGAAACGGAATTGCTTATCCAGAACTCTCTGGAAAAAATGATGTCCATCGGAACAATGCTGATCGTTGCCCACCGCCTGTCTACCATTCAGAAGGCCGACAATATCATTTTGCTTTCCAAGGGCGAAATCGTTGAGCAGGGCACCCACCGGGAATTGCTCCAACAAAAAGGGCGGTATTATCAATTATATACCATCCAGTCTCATAAAGAGGAACTGAGAAAAGCATGACCATCGTTTCGGAGGCGTCTATGAAAAAGGTTCAAAAACGGCGGAATCGAATAAAAATAGGTATCCTTCTCGTTGCCGTTTTTCTCTTGGGAATCTTTCTGGTTGCGATGCCTGCCGCCACGGTAATCGTCTACGAATCCGTATTCAGCCGTCGGTATCAGCCGGCTTCGTGGACGAAATTCGAAGTTTCGGATTTTCCCGGATTGACGGCGGAAACCTGCTCTTTTCCTTCCAATCGTGGTCAGTCCCTGGCTGGGTATTGTTATTCCAAAGAGGGACAAGCCGTGAAAGGCGTTGTGGTGCTTTCCCATGGACTTGGTTGCGGCGGACAGAATACTATGATGCCGTTTGCGGATTTTTTTACCTCCCGGGGCTATTTGGTATTTGCATACGATGCCACGGGAAACGATGAAAGCGAAGGGGATTCCGTGGAAGGATTGCCCCAAGGAGTTGCCGATTTGGATTATGCTCTTCGCTTTGTCAAGTCCCACCCTCGTTACGTGGAATTGCCGATTTTTCTGTTGGGACATAGTTGGGGCGCCTATTCCGCCGGGGCCGTTTTAAACCTCCACCCCCATGTTTCTGCCGTAGTTTTAATCGCCGGCCCCAACCGATCCGTTGATTTGATGGCTCGGGAGAGCGAAAACATTGTGGGTCCCCTCGGGAACACGGGGGTGCCCTATTTGATGCTTTATGAGTGGATCAAATTCGGTTCCTATGCTTCTTATAGTGTTTTAGACGGATTTGAAAATTCGGAAGCCCAGGTTCTCATTGTTCAAAGCATGGATGATTCTACCGTTCCCCCGGACATCGGTTACGATAAATTCCGGGAGGCCTACGGCGACGATCCCCGTTTTTCCTTTTTCACTTACGAAGATCGAGGCCATGACCGCCTGTATTATTCCCGGGATGCAGAGGTGTTTCGGGAGCAGTTAAATGCCGACTATCTCCAGTATGTGGAGGAGCACGGCAAAGAGCACGGCGAAGCGGTAAAAACAGAATTCTTTGCCCAATATCCCCATTGGAAACGTTGTTTTGAATTGGATTCCGAACTAATGGAAGAAATCTGCCTCCTTTTTGAAGAATCCATAACAAACGAGACGAAAGCGTAATGCTTCCGTCTCGTTTTTATTTCTTCTTAATTTTCCGTATTCTCTTTGGTTCGGTCATAAACCTCGGAGAATAGGTCCGTGAATTTTGCCGGGTCTAATTCGTTGATTACTTCATCGTTAAATTGATAATCCAATTCTGCCAGCCATACGGTGTATTTATTGCTGAAATCGTCTGCATACAATTTTTGGAAAACGGTTTCTTTTCTTGATTCGTAGTAGGAAGGATCTTCGTTTAAGTCGTATTTTTTGACCACCCAAACAGAATTGTCGATTTCTACCACCGAAACCTCACCTAATTCCATCTTGTCAAGCTGGGAGAGAATGGCTTGATTGACACAGATGTCGTAGTAATTATAGAGAGCTTGGTTGAAAATTCCCGCATCGTCACAAATCAATCCTTTGGTTACGGCATCGGTATTGCTTTTTTCTGCGGATTCCTTTTCCTCTTGAGTCATTTTATCGGTAATTGCAACGTAATCTTCCGAGTTTTTGGCCATCAGATCTTCAAAGGATCCTCCGTCCTGGGCCTGTTTGCAAAGGCTTTCGGCAAGGTTTCGCTTATTTGCCACTTCATCCGCAGGAAGGGCTTTCCCATTTTCATCGGCGGTGGTAAATAAAATGTATTTGAACCGATAGTAGTTCTCATTGTAATAATCTTTTTTATCTTGCTCAGTGATGGGGGTTATTCCGTTTTCGCCGTAATAATACTCCAGCAATGCGTCGCTTTTATATTCCAGAGATAAAAGATTCAAAAACTCGTCTTTCTTCAGGCCGAGGGTCTTGAGAATGGTTTTCATCCCAGCATCTCCGTACACCTTGATCCATTCATCGCTGTACTGCTTTTCAATTTCATTCTGTTGCTCTTCCGTAAGAGAAAGACCCAGCTCTTCAAACTTTTCCGACACGACGATGAACGTCAGATATTGGCTTTTCGCCGTGGAGATAATGCTGTCCCGAACCGTTTCCGTCTCGGTGAAGTAACTGTCCATGGAAGCAGAAATATCGTAATTATATCCCTTTAACAGTTCCTTGTAGTAGTCTCTCTGCCAATGGATGTAAAAGCTGTAATATCCGGCCTTCTGTTTCTCTCCTTTGGCGGTCATGACGGGTTTGGAACAACCGGTCATGATCAATCCGACGGCCAAAACGACCAATAGGAGAGATGCGATCACTTTTTTATACATGTGTCAAACTCCTTTATATCCTTGAAACTGAAATCATTATATCATACTTTTTCCGGTTTGTCTACAACTTCCGCAAGATTTCCAAAGAATTGTTCAATATCTTTGACTTTATGCTCGCATTTTAGGGTAATATAGGGCGGATTTGAGGCGGAAAAGAGAAAATCCCGGCGGTAAATGGCCGCCAATCCAGCCACGATTTTGGGGTCTACAGTTTGGGGATAGATCAAAAATCCTTTGGGGAATTCTGAAATCTTCGTAATCCCCAGGCCGACGGCCTTATAACGGATTCGTGCAATTCCCAAAAGATTTTGAACTGCCCGGGGCGGTTCTCCAAAACGATCGATCAATTCATCCGTCACATCCGACTCGTCTTCTTCGGAGCAGATCCCTGAAATGAGCTTGTAAACCTCAATTCGGCTTTCCGGATCCCGGATGTAATCGTCGGGAATATAGGCGTCAATTTTCATTTCCACGGTGCAATCGTGCTTTTCTACGGGTTCTCCCCGCTGTTCCTTGACCGCCTCCTCCAGAAGCTTCATATACATATCGAAGCCGACGGTGACCAAATGCCCGCTTTGCTCCGCACCTAACAGATCCCCGGCACCACGGATCTCCAGGTCCCGCATGGCAATCTTAAGCCCAGAGCCGAACTCGGTAAATTCCTTAATGGTCATTAACCGTTTGTAGGCATCCCCCGAAAGAGATTTCCCTTTTCGGAAGGTAAAGTACGCATACGCCCTTCGATCCGTTCTCCCCACGCGTCCCCGGATCTGATGGAGCTGGGCCAGCCCCAAACGGTCTGCATCTTCAATGATCAGCGTATTGCAATTTGGAACGTCAACGCCGGTTTCAATAATGGTCGTGCAGACTAAGACATCAATATCGCCGTCTACCAATTCCTGCCATACGCTTGACAGTTCTTCTTGAGACATTTTTCCGTGGGCAACCCGGACCCGAGCTCCCGTTTGAGTTTCAATCTGCTGAGCTTTTTTATAAATCGTCTCAATTCGATTGTGCAGATAATAGCATTGTCCGCCCCGGGAGAGCTCTCTTCGGATTGCGTCGCTGACCAACCCATCGCTGAATTCCGTAACGTAAGTCATGATCGGATATCGGTTATGGGGTGCTTCGTTGATCACCGAAATATCACGGATTCCACTCATGGACATGTTCAACGTCCGGGGAATGGGCGTGGCGGAAAGAGACAGTATATCAGCATTGATTGCTTTTTCTTTCAAATATTCTTTGTGGCTTACACCGAACCGTTGTTCTTCGTCAATGACGATCAGCCCCAGGTCCTTAAATCCAATATCCTTTTGGACCAGTCTGTGGGTTCCGATAATAACGTCGATTTCGCCCTTCTTTAACCGTTTTAAAATTTCTTCCTGCTGTTTGGTCGTTCGGAACCGGGAGAGCAATTCGATTCGTACCGGATAGTCCCGGAATCTCGCCTTGATGGTGTTATAGTGTTGATAGGCAAGGATGGTCGTGGGGGCCAACAGGGCGGCCTGCTTGCTGTCCATGACGCACTTAAAGATCGCCCGAAGGGCAACTTCGGTCTTCCCAAATCCTACGTCTCCGCAAAGCAGCCGGTCCATGGGAACGGGCCGTTCCATATCCCCTTTAATTTCTTCGATGCAACGCAGTTGATCTTCTGTTTCTTCAAAGAAAAAGTCTTCTTCAAAGTTTTTTTGCCAATCGTTATCCGGGGCAAAGGCGTGTCCCTCGGTTTTTTGCCTTTGCCCGTACAGTAAGATCAGTTTGTCTGCCAGGTCCCGGACTGCTTTCTTTGCTCGTTGCTTAGTTTTTTGCCAATCGGTTCCTCCCAGACGGTTCAGCTTTACCTTGATGTCATCGCCGGAACCGATATATTTGGAAATCAGATCGAAATTATCGCAGGGAACGTAAAGGGTGTCGGTCCCCGCAAACTTGATCTTTATAAAATCCTTAGTGACCCCATCAGTTTCAATTTTGTGAATTCCGTCGTAGATACCCACTCCGTAATTTTGGTGTACAATGTAGTCTCCGGGGTGGATGTCGGAGAAGGCTTTAATTTTTTCGCCCCGTTCAAAACGGGGTTTTTGTTTTCGTTTCGTTTCCCCCTTCTGGCGGAGGGAACACACAACCTCCTTCGCTTCGGGCAACTCAAACCCAAAGGGGAGGGGATCGCAACAGACGGTTACCCTTCGATTTTGATAGAGTTTTGCCAGCTCCCGCCGGTGATCCTCTGTAATGGTAACTACGGTTACGTTATAATCCGCGGCAAGAAATTGATCAATTTCCTGCGGAAGCGTGTTAAGGTTTGCATTGGACGTGGGGAATACGTTGAATTCAAAAAGACGGTCCAAAAATATCCCGGGAAGGGAAGAGGGCAAGGTCTCAAAGACCAAAGCCGAGGAAAACCGATCAAAAATTTCTTCCTTCGTAAAGAAATAAGGTTTGTCAATAAAACAAAATCCCTCTTCTACCAGTTGCTTCATGTCTTCTTCTGTCCGAAATGCAAAGGCTTCGGCGGATTCAATGACCCGATGATAATCGAAAATAAACAACAGGTCTTCGGGGGTGCGATAATCCAAAATATTTGCCCGTTCGTTATAAAATAGGGGCAAATACCGATCGTGTCTCGGCAGAATTCCTTGTTTTACCAGCTCTGTATCCCGTCTTATTTCCGCCGTTTGCGGTAATTGAGGAAGTTGCTGCACCAAGAGATCCAGCACCCGCTGAGTGTGCTCCTTCGCCGGCGTCAGACGGAGGAGATCTTTTGCTTCGGTTCTCCGTTGGGAGGAGACGTCAAACAGAGAGATCGTATCTACGGTTCGGTCAAAGAATTCTATTCGATAGGGCTGTTCTTCTGTAGCAGGAAAAATATCGACGATTTCTCCCCGGATGGAAAATTGTCCCGGCCCCTCGACCTTTGGGAAAGCCTCGTAACCGTATTCAATCAAAATTTTCGGCAAAGAATCGTAGTCAAAATCTTCCCCTACCGTCAACACGGTTTCTCTGCAATCCGAAGGAGACATAGTAAGGGTACAAAGGGCTTCTGCCGGGATGACCACGGTTTGAAACGTCCCTTTTCGGATCTTTGAAATCACGTCTATTCTTTGATTTTCTTCAAATCGGGAAATACTTTCCATGGTTCGGAAGGTATAATCCTTGGGTGGAAAGTACAACGCAGGTTCGCCCAAAGCATCCAAGGTTCTTATGACCGTCCGTGCAGACCGCTCGTCCGCTACCACGATAAACGCCCGCTTGCTCAGCCGGCGTTGCAAAATATCAGAAAAATACGGTTTTTGAGCGTCCACTCCGAAAATGGCACAGGTTTTTCCCTGGGATGCGGCCTGTTCCAAAGCACCGTATTCCGGAAGTAACGTCAATTTTCCGATCAATTGGTTCATTTAGGGTCTCCGTTGTATCGGCTCATTGCATCTTCCGTCTGACCGTTGATCATGAGCTTTAATATCTCATTCGTGTCCTTAAATCGTTCCGATAGCTTTTTCTTTTCGGTTCCGGAAAAGGAACCCAACACCCATTCCGCAAGGTCCGTCGTCGGATCCGCCCGATCGGAAACTCCGATACGGACCCGGGAAAATCCATCGCTTCCAAGCATTGAAATTATATTTTTTAAGCCGTTATGCCCGCCCGCACTTCCTTTTGTGCGAATCCGGATCCGGTTAAAGGGCAGAGAAACGTCATCACATACCACGATGACGTGATTCTGGGAAATTCCGTAATATTTACAGGCTTCCGACACCGCTTCTCCAGAGAGGTTCATAAAGGTTTGGGGCTTCATCAACAGAATCTTTTTGCCTTCCATTCCACATTCTCCGCAAAGGGCACGGAAACGGATTCGATTTATTTTCACGCCGAGGTCTTGGGCAAGGGCATCCAATGCCATCCAGCCTACGTTGTGACGGGTAAATTCATATTTTTTTCCGGGATTTCCAAGTCCTACGATCATCCAGTCCATAACCGACCTCCGTATTGCCTTACTACAAATTAATATTATACACGATTTTTTAAGAAATTTCAAGTCTCTGGAAAGGATTTCACATAATTTTCCCGAAATGACTCCTTCATTTTTCCGTTTTTACGCACCGGTTTGTGAATTATTTCTTTCTTTTTTATTAAATAATCGAAAACATCTTGCGTTCAACGGGGAAATGTGGTATAATGGCAAGGGTAAAATAATATTATGTTTATTTTAACTTCAATTATAGGAGGAAACCAAATGAGCACTAAGTATGTGTATTTGTTCTCGGAAGGGAACAAGGACATGCGCAACCTGCTGGGCGGTAAGGGTGCAAACCTTGCCGAAATGACCGCAATCGGTCTCCCTGTTCCCCAGGGCTTTACCGTTACGACGGAGGCCTGCACCCGCTACTATGAAGACGGCAAGCAGATCGCTCCCGAAATCATGGCAGAAATCGAAGAAAACATCGTTAAGATGGAAGGCATCACCGGTAAGAAGTTCGGCGATAAGGAAAATCCCCTTCTCGTTTCCGTTCGTTCCGGCGCCCGTGCTTCCATGCCCGGTATGATGGACACCATCCTGAACCTCG
>JAZTWH010000003.1:0-3133 GCA_045635765.1 Eubacteriales bacterium
CCTTGGCCGTCTCCTGCCCCTGCCCCTTACGGGTTACGGTATAGGAAGAAAGATTTGCGGAACGGCCTTCCAGCAAATCGGAAATCCCGATATTGAACACCAAAGAACACTTATGAATGAAGGAAAAAGGAAAATCGGTCTCCCCGTTTTCGTAACTGCGATAAAGGGCGGGGGAAACTTCGGTTTCCCGTGCCATTTCCTCCACGGTCAGCCCCGTGATTTCGCGCATTTCGCGGATACGGGCGGCCACCTCAAGAAGTTTTACGGATTCAACCTTGTTTGCCATGGGATTTACCTCCTGAAAAATCTGCGGTGAGTTTTGTTTTGTTGGAGGGATCGAGGATGTACTCACCGAAAAAAAACAAACCCGTCCCAAAGAGAAGTTCTTTGAGACGGGTGCAATTATACTACACTCGCGGTACCACTCAAATTGCGGAAAATTTCCGCCACTCTTGGGATCCAACAATCCCTATGCCTTAACGCAGCAATCACGGGAAGCGCCTACTGACCGACGACGTTCGGACTTCCGGCTCGGAGGTGATGGGTTATGAGGAGACTTGCTTCCGGCTCGCACCAACCGCCGGCTCTCTCCAAGCAAGGAACTCCAAACCGTCCTCGTCACAGCTTTATGGGGGTATTATAGCACAACCGACTCTCCTTGTCAAGGGGTGGAAAAGGAATTTTTTGTGTCTTTTCAAGTTTATTCCCGATTTCTCCCGCTGATGCCCTTCCCCAACCCATTCTTACTATTCTTACATTTTTACACCTTGGCCCAATTCATCTTTGAATTCATCCTCGGGCTTTCCCCATTCTTTTCTAAATTCTTTTTTGCTTTTGGTCATATTTTATTTTTGAATTCATCCTCGGGCCTTTCCTCCATTCATTTTAAATTCTTTTTCCCTTTTTGTCGCAATTCATTTTTGAATTTTTACGGACATCGGTGGACAAGAATAGAAATTTATGGTATAATACAGAAATACGACAAGCAAAGGAGAAATCCCATGAGAGTTTCCGTAGTCCCCTGCGACAGCTACGAGCCGGAACAGGCGGAAGCAGCCCTTCGTCAGGCCCTTGCTCCCATCGGGGGCTTGGACTGGGTCTCGGAAGGGATGACCGTAGCAGTCAAGGCGAACCTGGTCACCTTTTTAAAGCCGGAGGCGGCGGCAACCACCCACCCGGTCTTGCTCTGTGCTCTGGTAAAGCTGCTGAAAGAAAAGGGAGCAAGGGTCATTGTGGGGGACAGTCCCGGCGGACTTTATACCAAAGTATATTTGGACCGGATCTACGCCGCCACGGGCATGAAAGCCGTAGAACGGGCCGGCGGAGAGCTGAATTGGGATTTCAGCATCCGGGAGGCGGAATTTCCAGAGGCAAAGGAAGCCAAGCATTTCTCCTATACCGCCTGGCTGGACCGGGCCGACGGGATCATTGATTTCTGCAAATTAAAGACCCACGGAATGATGGCCATGAGTGGGGCGGCGAAAAATATGTTCGGGGCAATCCCCGGCACCGCAAAGCCGGAATACCATTACCGATATCCCGACCCCGACCGGTTTTCGGACATGATCATTGATCTGAACGACTATTTTAAGCCCCGTCTTTCCATTACCGACGGCGTCGTAGGGATGGAAGGGAACGGGCCCACGGCAGGGACGCCCCGAAAAATCGGTGTCATTCTTGCGTCCGATTCTCCCCACGGAGCCGACCTGGTGGGAGCCGCGATTATTGGGCTGAAGCCCCAAGACGTTCCCACCCTCAACGCCGCCGTCCGACGGGGACTGATTCCAAGCACTCCCGAGGAATTGGATGTCGTCGGGGATTGGAGACCCTTTACGGTGCCCGACTATCATCGGGTGGAGACGACCCACAGTCTCCGTTTTAACAAAGATTCCCATACCTTTTTTGGCAGAATCTCTTCCGTATTTATCGACAAGGCTCTGGCCTCCCGCCCCGTCTTGCACCCCGAAGAATGTATCGGCTGCAAAGAATGTTTCAAAATCTGCCCGGCGAAGGCCATTACCATGGTAGATAAAAAGCCGGTCATTCACCGCAAAGACTGCATCCGCTGTTTTTGTTGCCAGGAATTCTGCCCCAAGGGAGCCCTGAAGGTGAAACGCACATGGCTGGCCAAATTATTGATTAAGGAACCGTAAGGAAGGGTTTGTTATGACAGAATTGATTCAAGTATTTTTATTGGCCCTGGGCCTTTCCATGGATGCCTTTGCCGTATCGGTTTCCGACGGCATCTGCTATCAAAAGGAAAAGAAAAAGCTGGTCATCTCCGCCATCAGCTTCGGGATCTTTCAGGCCCTGATGCCCCTTTTGGGATACTTGGCCGGAGCCGTCTTCAGCACCTACGTCTCCATGGTAGATCATTGGATCGCCTTAGTACTGTTGGGATTTCTGGGAGGGAAAATGCTTTGGGAGGCCATTCAAAATCTCCGCAACCCCGAAGGGGAATCCTGTCCCGTTTCCTTTACTTATAAGCTGATCTTTACCCAGTCGGTCGCAACCAGCATCGACGCCCTGGCGGCGGGGGTCACCCTGGCCGTGGCCTTTCCCAAAACCAACCCCTACTTTGCCGTGGCCCTCATCGGGACCGTCACCGCTCTCTGCTGCCTGTTCGGAGCCTTTGCCGGCAAAAAATTTGGTGCCTTAATGAAGGACAAGGCCGCCCTGTTCGGAGGATTCATCCTCATCGCCATCGGCATCAAAATCTTTGTGGAGCATATGTTTTTCTCATAAGTAAAAAAATAATGATCCCCCTGCATAGCGGGGGGGGTATTTCAGTTTCGGGCATAGCCCTAATAATACAGGCTGCGCACAAGTGCACCTTTGGGTTGACCTACCAGTCATGCATGGGGTTACCTACTACCCGTAAACGGGTCTCTGGGGTCAAACAGGCTTAACTGATCCGTTTCTTTATCTTGTTTTAATTGGTTCTCTATGCACTCCTTTATGGCTCTTGTATTTTTGCCTGTTGTATCAACATAATATCCCTTACACCAAAATTCGCGATTTCGGTATGCGAATTTCATATTTCCATATTTTTGGAATATCATTAAACTACTTTTCTCTTTCAAATATCCCATAAATCCCGAAACGCTCATTTTGGGAGGAATACTTACCAGCA
>JAZTWH010000004.1:0-33203 GCA_045635765.1 Eubacteriales bacterium
AGATTCCCGCGGGACGGGTAACGGAGCCTGTGGATGACGAGCTTCTTTCCCTTGCCCGCACCACCGGAACCTGTGCGAAGCCCTATATGGAGGCCATGTCCTTCTCCCTCGCTCTGACCGAAATCTTCAAACTGGTTTCCCGTGCCAACAAATATATTGATGAAACGGCTCCGTGGGCCTTGGCAAAGGATCCCGCAAAGTCTGACCGCCTGGCCACGGTTCTTGCCAATCTCTTTGAAGCGATCCGGGTCATTTCCAATTTGTTGATTCCCTTTATGCCCGATACTTGCCAGAAGATCCTCTCCTGTATCGGAGCAAAATCCGTCGGCTGGGATGATTGTTCTACCCAAGGGAGCCTCGAAGGAGAAATTTCCGTTTCGCCTTGCGAAGCCTTGTTCCCCCGCATCGACGTGAAAAAGGAATTGGCTGCCGTCGGGTTGGGGGAAGATGCTTCCCCGGTGAAATCCCAGAAGAAGGAGAAGAAGAAAAAGCCCTCTTCCGAGCCCGTTCCTCCTTCGGAAATCGCCATCGAAGACTTCTTGAAGGTGGATCTGTCCGTAGCAAAGATTTTGGAGTGTGAAAGGGTGGAAGGCAGTGAAAAACTGCTGAAGCTGAAGGTCTCCTTTGGGGACGAAGAACGCCAGATCGTTTCCGGCATTGCCAAGGCATATACTCCCGCAGATCTGATCGGCCACAACGTTGTGGTGGTCAAAAATCTGAAGCCGGCCGTAATCTTTGGTCTGGAGAGCTTTGGAATGATTATTGCTTCCGGAACGGGCGATCAAATCCAGGTCATGTTCGCCGATCAATCGAAGCCCGGCGACCGCGTTCACTGATTGTATTTGAGGGATGGCCCTGTCTTTTACGGGGCCATCTGTTTTTAAGTTTTAATTACGAGGTCTTTATGCTCTTTGATTCTCATGCACACCTGGACGATCCGGCCTTTGATTCGGATCGGGAAGAGGTCATTGCGTCTCTCTCTCCTGCGGGGGTTTCCCACGTCCTGATTCCCGGCTCATCCCTGGAGTCCTCCAAAAAAGCACAATCTATTGCCGGTTCTCACGAAAATATTTATTTTTCCGCAGGAGTTCATCCGGAGGAAATCCTTTCCATGCAATTCGATGATATTGACCGTCTCGCGAAGCTTGCCTCTCACGAAAAGTGCGTGGCGATCGGCGAGATCGGGCTGGATTTTTATTGGGAAAAGGATCCCACCGTCCGGGATACCCAGCGGTATTGGTTTCAGCAACAGCTGCGTCTTGCCTTTGAACTGGGCAAGCCGGTAATCGTCCATGACCGGGAGGCCCACCGGGAATGTTTTGATTCGGTTCGCAATTCCGGGGTACAAGGGGTGTTTCATTGCTACTCCTCTTCCGCGGAAATGGCGATGGAACTGGTTAAGATCGGTTTTTATTGCTCCTTCACGGGCGTCGTTACTTATCAAGGGGCCAAGAAAGCCCTTCGTGCGATCGAGGTTTTGCCGTTGGAACGGATTTTAATTGAGACCGATTCACCCTATCTTGCTCCCGTTCCGTTTCAGAAGCAACGGAACGATCCCCGCAGCGTTTTGGTGGTGGCAAAGACCGTTGCCGAAGTAAAGGGAATCCCGCTAGAAGAGGTTATTCGCGTAACTTCCGAAAATGCCGCCCGTTTGTTTCGCATCAATCTGTAAAAAAAATGAAACAATGAAGTTTCTAAATTGTAAAATTTTATCCTTTTAATTATGAATTTTGTCTTTTTTTTAACGTTTTGAGTTTGCGTCCTTGCGTTTGTGGATATAATATGGTATAATAACTGTCGAAGAGCGGAATGAGTTTCCGCTCTTCCAGTTTTGTACGGGGAAATTCTCCGGAAAGGATGAGAATATGGCGGTTGCCGACGTTGTCAGACCTTTGGTCCTGCCCATCACCGATGAGTACGGTCTGATTCTTTGGGACATCGAATTTGTCAAGGAAGGTTCCGAACGCTTTTTGCGGATCTACATTGACCGGGAAGAAGGCGGAATCGGGATTGAAGACTGCGAAGCCGTTTCAAGAGCCTTGGATCCCATTTTGGATGAGGTGGATCCCATTGCACAAAGTTATCATTTAGAGATCTGCTCTGCCGGGCTGATCCGTGATCTGAAAACTACGGCCCACATCCGTCGTTTTCTGGGATATGATGCGGAAATCCGTCTCTATAAGGGTGAGGGAGACCTTCCCAAAAAATTCATCGGCCGTTTGACGGATGTTTCGGAAGAGTCTCTTGTGGTTACCGTCGGGGATACTCCCGTAACTCTCGACCGAAAATCAATTTCAAAAATAAAAATAGACTTGATATAAGCGGAGGTAAACAGGAAAAATGAACGAAGAATTTTACAAAGCCTTAGCCTTGCTTCAGCAGGAAAAGGGAATCCCTCAAAAGTACATGCTTGAAAAGATCCGTGCCGCCATCGCATCGGCGGTGAAGCGTGACCGCAACGTCCCGGCAGAAAACGTGGACGTGGTCTTTGACGAGGAAAAGAAAACCATTAGCGTGTTTATCAAACGCTTGGTCGTGGACACGGTGGAGGATCTTTCCATTGAAATTTCCCTGGAAGAAGCCCGTGCCATCTCCGCAAGCTACCAACTGGGCGACTATGTCCGGGATGAGGTGGACCCTGCCACCGTCGGACGTATTGCCGCAAAGGTTGGGAAAAACGTAATCGTCCAAGGAATCAACGAGGCCGTTAACGGCTCTTTGATCAACGAATTTGAGGGCCAAAAGGGCACCATCGTTACCGGGACGGTTGACCGTGTGGACGAATTCCACCGGGTCGTGTATTTGAATATTAACGGCTATTCTCTTCCGCTGAATCTGAGGGATCAGATTCCCGGAGAAACCTTCCGGGACGGCGACCATGTTAAAGTCTGCGTTTCCGACATTCGCCGCAATGCGAAGAGCCAGGAGATCGTTCTCTCCCGTACCAATGCGGAATTCCTCCGTCGTCTGTTCCAGGTAGAGATCCCTGAGGTCTCCGACGGTACGGTCCGTGTCATGGCCATTGCCCGGGAAGCCGGCTCCAGATCCAAGGTTGCCGTTTGGTCCAAGAATCCCGACGTGGATCCCGTAGGGGCCTGCATCGGAACTAAGCAGATGCGGATCAATTCCATCTTGTCCGAGCTGCACGGAGAACGTATCGACCTCATTAAATACAGCCCCGATCCGGAAGAATTTATCGTTGCCGCCCTTTCTCCCGCCTCGGTTCGCATCCTTGAGATCAATAAAAACGATCGCACCTGCCGCGTTGCGGTTGCCGCCGACCAGCTTTCCCTTGCCATCGGTAAGACCGGCCAGAACGTTCGCCTTGCCGCAGGATTGACCAATTATCATATCGACATTGTGGCGGAATAAATGATGAAACAAAGTATTCGGCATAAAGGGGCAAAGGTACGGATGTGTGCGGCTTGCAGGGTCCGTTCCCGAAAGGATGAAGCGGATTATATTCGCATCGTTCTTCCTAAGGATGGGACCGCCTGTATTGATCGGACCGGAATCGCTTCCGGCCGCGGTGCATACGTTTGCCGTAAGGAAGAATGTGTGCGAAAGCTCAGCAAAAGCCGTTGCCTTTCCCGTTTGTTAAAGGGACCCGTCCCCGAAGAGCTTTACGAGGAGCTTTGTAAGGAGGTTTCGGTCGATGGATAAGAATATCCTTACAACCTTAGGCCTCGCCCGTCGGGGAGGAAAGCTTCTTTTGGGTGTTGAGTCTGTGCAGAAATATCGTAAGGCTGTGCCGTTGTTGATTTTTGCATCAGATGCTTCCCCTCGGGTGAAACGGGCTTTATCAGACCGATCGGATCCCTCTGTTACGCCGAATCTGACCAAAGAACAACTAGGGAGTGCCGTAGGGTGCAAAGAGGCCGCCGTGATTGCGGTCACCGACGCCGGATTTGCCGGTGCCATTCGGAAAAAATTGGAACTGCAGGAGGAGAATACATGAGTTTGAATCAGAAATACCGCATCCGTGAGATGGGAAAAGATTTCAATATGAAGCCTCAGGATATTATATCTCTTTTGGAGGCTCGTTTTGGGGAAGCCCCTGCCAATCAGCAGGCCGTTTTGACTGCCGACCAGTTGAACTATCTGTTCGACTATCTTATCGAGAAACATCAGATTCCTTCCCTCGCCCTCTATTTCCAGGCATATCAGGGGAAAGAGCCCTACGCGGTGAAGCAACGCCGTGCAAAACAGGAGCGAGAGGCTAAAGAGGCGGAAGAACGCCGGAAAGCGGAAGAAGCCGCCGCCAAGGAAGAAGCTCGCCGCCAGGCAGAGGCCGCAAAGAAAAAAGCCGAAGCCGAAGCTGCTCGGAAGGCCGCGGAAGAAGCCCGCAAGCAGAAAGATCTGGAAGCGAAAAAAGCAGAAGCTGCCGCAAAAAAAGCAGAAGAAGAGGCCGCCAGAAAGGCCGCTGCGGACGCTCGGAAGCAACAGCAGGCAAAGAAGCCCGCTCCGAAGCGTGACACCTTGAAACGGGTGGAATTCCCTGCAAAGCAGGATCAAACCCAGGGCAGTGTCAATATCGTTTCCGGGGAAGAAAAGCGTTCGGGCTACGGCCGTGACGTGATGGTCGTCGATACCCGTAACGCCGCAGATTTCAACCAGGCCAAGTACGACTCCCGTCTCGACGATATTGTCGGGAATAAGGGCAACCGTGACTACGGCAAGAGCAAGCAGAAGATCAATAAGAAAAACAATAAAAAGCAGAATTTCCGCAGCAAAAAGGAAGACGAACAGGCTAAGCTGAAGCGTATGGAGCAATACGAAAAGGATAAGAAAAAGCACCTGAGCAACGTGATCCTGCCTGAAAGCCTGTCGGTCAGTGAGCTTTCCGCAAAACTGCGTACTACCAACGTGGAAGTCGTCAAGAAGTTGATGGAACTGGGGATCATGGCCAGTGCCTCTCAGATCATCGACTACGATACCGCCGCCCTGGTAGCAGAGGAACTGGGTGCAAAGGTTTCCAAAGAAGTGGTTGTTACCATTGAAGAGCAGTTGTTCAACGACCATGAGGACGAAGAATCCGAACTGGAAACCCGTCCTCCCGTCGTGGTCGTCATGGGCCACGTTGACCACGGAAAAACGTCCTTGTTGGATGCCATCCGCAATACCAACGTCACCGCCGGAGAAGCCGGGGGAATTACCCAGCACATCGGTGCTTACAGCATCCATGTTAACGATCACGATATTACTTTCCTGGATACGCCCGGCCACGCGGCCTTTACCGCAATGCGTGCCCGTGGTGCCATGGTCACCGACGTTGCCATTATCGTCGTTGCCGCAGACGACGGAATTATGCCCCAGACCGTGGAGGCTATTAACCATGCTAAAGCGGCAAATGTTCCCATTATTGTGGCCGTAAATAAAATGGATAAGCCCACGGCAAACTATGACCGTGTCCTTCAGGCTCTGACCGAGTATGAATTGGTTCCCGAGGAATGGGGCGGAGACATTATCTGCGTTCCCGTCTCTGCAGTGAAGCACGAAGGAATCGACCAGTTGCTGGAAATGATCCTCCTTGTTTCGGAGGTTGCGGACCTGAAAGCCAATCCCAACCGGGAAGCAAAGGGTACCGTTATTGAAGCGAAATTGGATAAAGGTCGGGGTCCCGTGGCTTCGGTTCTCATCAGCAACGGGACTCTCTACGCCGGAGACGTCCTCGTGGCCGGTGCTTCCGTTGGCCGTGTCCGGGTTATGACCAACGACCGGGGAATGCGTATTAAGCAAGCCGGTCCTTCCACCCCCGTGGAAATCATCGGTCTTTCGGACGTTCCTGCTGCCGGCGACCAGTTTGAAGTGGTTAAAGATGAAAAAATGGCCCGCGAATTGGTTGAAAAGCGTAAGTTCGAGCAAAAACAGGAAACCTTCCAGGACCGTGCCAAGGTTTCCCTCGATGAGCTGTTCTCCCAGATTCAGACCGGGGACGTCAAGACCCTCAACCTGATCGTTAAGGCTGACGTTCAGGGGTCTGTCGAGGCCGTTCGTTCCTCCCTTTTGAAGCTTTCCAACGAGGAAGTCAAGGTGAAGGTCATCCACAACGCCGTGGGTGCCATTACGGAATCTGACGTGATGCTCGCCCAGGCTTCCAATGCCATTATTATCGGCTTTAACGTTCGTCCCGATGCCAACGTCCGTGCCCAGGCAGAGAAGGACAAAGTAGACATCCGTCTCTACCGTATTATTTACGACTGCATCGAGGAAATGGAAGCCGCCCTTAAGGGAATGTTGGCACCCAAGTTTATTGAGAACGTTCTGGGGCATGCAGAGGTTCGTCAGACCTTCCGCGTGTCCGGCGTCGGTACCATTTGCGGTTGCTACGTCAAGGACGGAAAAATCCTTCGCTCCGCCTCCGTTCGCCTAGTGCGTGACGGAATCGTGGTTTACGAAGGAAAGATCGACTCCCTCAAGCGGTTCAAGGACGACGCCAAAGAGGTTGCGGAAGGCTTTGAATGTGGAATCGGTCTGGATAAGTTTAACGATGTTAAGGAAGGCGACGTAATTGAAGCCTACCTGATGGAAGAAGTCAAAAACTGACCTTCTTCGGAAAGGAATTCATGGGATCGAATTATAAGCAAAATCGGGTCAATGAAGAAATCAAACGTGCCGTCGCTTCGATCCTTTCGGAAGTCAAGGATCCCCGCATCCCTCCCATGCCCACCGTGGTGTCGGTGGATGTGTCCGGAGACTTGAAATATGCGAAAATCTACCTCAGCTTTCTTGGGAATTACGATGAGGCTGAAGTCCGCAAGGGGCTGAAGGCCTGCTCGGGATACGTTCGCCGCCGCATCGGGGAATCGGTGCGGATGCGAAGCACCCCGGAGCCCGTATTTATTCTTGATCGCTCCCTGGAACAGGGCATACGCATCAATGAAATTCTCAAGAATCTGGAAAACGGAAACGATTGATTATGAATGAAACGAATCTTGTTGCCTTTCGGGAATTGATGTCGATGGACGACGTTTTGATTCTCGTTCATCGCAACCCCGACGGCGACTGTCTCGGTACGGCTTTTGCATTAAAGCGTGCTTTTGAAAATTTGGGACGTCGGGTCTGCGTTGCCGCTACCGGTACCGTGGACCGAAATCTGCGTCATATTACCGACGGTGCGGAAGAGTTAAAGCCACGATTCCTTCCTTCCGCCATCGTCAGCGTTGACGTTGCCACTTCCCAAATGCTGGGCCCGGATCTGGCTTGCTATGCCGATTCCGTGGACTACAGCATCGACCATCACGTTACGAATACGGAATATGCCCGGAACAATATTGTCTTTGGCTCCGCCTCCTCGGCGGGGGAGGTCCTTTTTGACCTCTTTCGGGCTTGTGATGTGGAAATTGACGACGAGATGGCGGAAAAATTATATGCAGCCATTGCCTTTGATACGGGGTGTTTTCGATATTCTAATACAACGGCCCACACCCATGAGGTTACTGCCGAATTGCTGAAACATTCTTTCGACGCACCTTCCGTCGTCCGCAAAATGTTTGATGTGGTTCCACTTCGTCAATTGAAAATGGAACGGGCCGCCCTGGATGCCCTTCATACCTATCACGGCGGGGCCGTCGTTTTGCTCCCTATTTCCCGCAAAATGCTGGAAGACAACGATGCGTTGGATGAGGACGTCTCGGGAATGGTCACTCTGATCCGCCGGATTGAGGGTGCTGTGGTCTGTGCTACCTTAAAAGAAACCAAGGAGGGGGATGTCAAGGTCTCCTTGCGTTCCGCAGACGACGTTTTTGACGTTTCTGCCGTTGCCGGTGTCTTTGGCGGAGGCGGCCACGTAAAAGCCTCCGGGTGCCTGATCAAATCCACCTTGGAGGACGCTGAGTCCCGCCTGCTTCAAGCTATTGAGTCCCGGTTAACCATAGAAAAGGGGGATCTGCGATGATTCTTCTCGTGGATAAGCCCGCCGGAATGACCTCCCAAAAGGTCGTTGCAAAAATCAAACACGCTTCCCCGAAAAAGTTAAAGATCGGACACACGGGAACCTTAGATCCCATGTGTACCGGTCTTTTGCCGGTTTTAACCGACGGAGATACGAAGCTCTGCCAATTTCTCCCTCATAAGAAAAGCTATTTGGCCGGTATCCGCTTTGGTCTGCGGACCGATACGGGGGACGTCACAGGGGAGACTGTCGAGACTTCTCCCTTGCCTGCCGAGGAGGAGTTCCGCAGTATTTTGCCCACCATGATCGGTCCCTGCCAGCAGATCCCTCCCATGTATTCGGCCGTTCACGTGGACGGAAAACGCTTGTATGAGCTGGCTCGCATGGGGGTGGAGGTAGAACGGAAACCCCGTCAGGTGGACATTTTTGATCTCACCTACGTGGAGCGAATCAAAGAAGATGAATTCCTCTTTTCGGTTACCTGCTCCACCGGGACTTACATCCGCACTCTTTGTGAAGATATTGCTGAAAAATTACACTGTTGTGCCGCAATGTCATCCTTACGCCGCACCTCTTCCAATGGATTTGATCTTCGGGATGCCCATTCTTTGGAGGAAGTGATTTCCTACGGAGAACGGGACCGGCTTTCCCAGCTTTCCATTTCTTCGGAAGCTGCTTTTTCCCACCTGTCCGCGATTACGGTGCCAACGAGTGGCGAGCATTATTATTTGAACGGCGGAGTATTGACGACCGACCGGCTGACTCCCCCCTCCGTCGGGGACGGTCTCTATCGAGCCTATTCCGTCTCTCAGCGGTTTCTTGGTCTAGCTCAGGCAGAGCACGGCGTTGTCAAATCCGTATTTCTGGCAAAGGAATCATAAGTAAAAAGGAGGAATTCTCATGTCCGTGGTAACGGTAGGCGATTTTGACGGAGTTCATTTGGGACATCAGATGCTGCTGCAACATGTTGTTTCCTATGCTACATCCCAGAATATCCCGTCGGTTGCGGTAACCTTCGACCGCAATACAAAAGAGTTTCTACAGCATAGACCGTCCCTTTACTTGACGGATCCCCGGGAGCGAAAATCCTTAATTCTCGCGGAAGGGATCGATTCTGTTTGCGTGGTGCCCTTTGACGAGGGCTTTTGCAGTATGTCTCCCAGGGATTTTCTGATTTTTCTCCGGGAACGGTTTCAATGTACCGACCTCTTTGGCGGATCCGATTTTCGCTTCGGAAGAGGGGGAGAAGGAACCCTCGAGGACGGTGCCATTGTCGAAGGAATCCGTCAGCACGTGGTTCATTTAAAAACCGATCTTGTCAAAATTTCTTCCTCCGGGATCCGTTCTGCCCTTTCTGACGGCTTGATCGGCCGGGCCAATGCTTGGCTCGGTTATCAATATTCCGTTTCAGGCAGGGTAGAAGAGGGGAAACACCTGGGTCGCACCATTGGATTTCCTACCGCAAATCTTTCGGTTCCTTCGGGGAAAGCATTGCCCCGCGACGGGGTCTATATCACGGATACTTTGGTCGGCGGGTCGGTTTATCGGTCCATCACCAACATTGGGGTGCGGCCTACGGTGCAAGACGGAGATTTTCGAAATATCGAGACCCATATGCTTCGGGCCAAGGGAGATTTTTATGGAATGGATATTTCAGTTCGCTTCCTTGCCCGGCTCCGGGACGAAATGCGTTTTTCCGATCTCGGGGAACTAATGCAACAGCTCCGCTTGGACCAGGATATGGCTTTTTCGTGGCACAATCCGTAACGTTTTTCGTTATTATGCACAATTGCCGAAGAAATATGTAGTTTTTCGGCAATATGTCACAAAAATAACATTGATTTCTTGTTGAAGATGTGGTATACTATAGGTGAAGTTGACCAACAAATGATATACTTTCCCCCAGAAAGCACATCATTTTTTACAATGGCTTCGTCACTTCAATAATTGGAAAAGGGATTGGATAAGGCAATGTCGACAAAAATGTACCAGGAATTGATCCAAAAAACAAGAGACGTCACCGACCGGATCATCGGGGTGGTGGATGCGGCTCATACGGTCATTGCTTGCAGTGATCTTTCTATGATCGGACAAAGCGTGGAGTCGAATGTGGCGGATTTTTTCACCATATCCGACGTTGCGGTTATTAACGGCTATACATATCGCGTGATCGGTTCCCGGGTGAAGTTTGAAAACTTCGTCTTCGTTAAGGGGACGGACGCTGCTGCGGAGACCCTTTCCGGGGTGTTGGCACTGTCTTTCAGCACCATAAAAGAATACCACGATGAGAAGTACGACAAAGGAAACTTTGTCAAAAACGTTATGCTTGAAAACATTCTTCCCGGGGATATTTACGCCAAGAGCAAGGAGTTGCATTTCAACGGCGATATTCCTCGGGTCGTCATTTTAATCCGCCTCGTGGATCGGACCGAGGTATTTGCTTACGATATCGTCCAGAATCTGTTCCCGGAAAAGACCAAGGATTTTGTGGTAAACGTCGGGGAAAACGATATCGCCTTGGTTAAGGAAGTAAAGGCCGGGGTCCAGCAAAAGGATTTGGAAAAATTGGCCCGTTCTATCGTGGATACGTTAAACTCTGAGTTCTATACCCGTGCCGTCGTCGGCATCGGTACGGTGATCAACAATCTCCGGGAATTGTCCCGTTCCTACAAAGAAGCTCAGGTCGCCATTGAGGTCGGCAAGGTTTTCGACGTCGAAAAGGTTATTATGAGCTATTCCAGCTTGGGAATCGGCCGTCTGATTTATTATTTGCCCACCACCCTCTGCAATATGTTCCTTGCGGAAGTGTTCAAAAAGGGCTCCATCGATTCCCTGGACCACGAAACCCTGTTCACCATCCAAAAGTTCTTTGAAAACAATCTGAATGTTTCCGAGACTTCCCGCAAACTCTTCGTCCATCGGAACACCCTGGTGTACCGCCTGGAAAAGATTCGCCGCCTGACCGGTTTGGATCTGAAGCAGTTTGACCATGCCATTATCTTTAAAGTGGCCCTGATGGTACGGAAGTATTTGGACTCTAACCCGACGAAGTATTGATCGGAGGTTTGTTTTGATCCAGTTTATCAACGTGTCTAAACGGTATGCGAAATCCGGCACCGTCGCGTTGCGGAAAGCAAATCTCCGCATCGAAGACGGAGAATTCGTTTTCATTACCGGTAATTCCGGTGCCGGGAAATCCACGATGGTCCACTTGCTTACCTGCGAGGATATTCCCAGCAAAGGCGACGTGATTGTCGACGGGGTTAATACCAAGCATCTGTCCCGGCGTCAAATTCCCAAATACCGTCGCCGGATTGGAATCGTGTTTCAGGATTTCCGCCTGATTCCCAATCTTACCGTCTACGATAACATTGCCTTTTCTCTCCGGGTTGTGGGCCGTCGCCGCAAGGAGATTGCCCGCCGTGTGGACCGAGCCATGGAGTTGGTCGGACTTACCCATAAGGCAAAGGTATATCCCGATCAGCTTTCCGGCGGAGAGCAGCAGCGGGTTGCCGTGGCCCGTGCTATCGTGAATAATCCGTCCATTATTATTGCGGACGAGCCCACCGGGAACGTAGACCCCTCCCTCTCCGTTGAAATTATGAATATGCTTCTTCGGATCAACCAAATGGGGATTACGGTGGTCGTGGTCACCCACGAACAGCACCTTGTGGACCAAATGAATCAGCGGGTGATCCGCATTGAGAAAGGCCGCGTCGTTTCCGATACCGCCGATTTGAATTCAGAAACGGAGGTGCCTTCCGATGAGCTTTGACAGTCTGTGGTTTTTGATTAAAAGTGCATTGAATAATCTGTACAGAAACTTGCTTCTCACCGTTGCTTCCGTTACGGTTCTTACCATCTGCCTCACCCTTCTCGGCTGCACCACGCTGGTGATTCAAAACGTCAATGTTTTTGTGGAAGAGATCGGAGAGAGCCGCATCGCCGTCTTCCTGGAATCGGACATGGACGATCTGGACACTGTTCGGCTGAAAGAAAAGCTGATCGCCATCGGAAACGTGGGCGAGATTACCTACGAAACGAAAGAACAGGCCTTAGCCAATCATTTAGAATCCTACGAAGAAGAATTGGGAATGGAGGACATCCTGGATGCGGATACTTTCCGAGCCTCGATGATTTTTGAAATCATCGACCTTTCCAAGTACGACCAAACTCTTTATGAAATTCGGAAATTGGACGGCGTAGGGGAGATCCGGGACCGGCGTGACGTGGTAGAAAAAATTCTCGAGATCCGCCAGGTGATTTCCTTTTTGTCGGTTTGGGTCATTGCCCTGTTCTTTGTTGTCTCCATGTTCATCATTATGAACTCCGTTAAGCTGTCGGTTTATGCCCGGCGATTGGAGATCAACATCATGAGATACGTCGGTGCTACCGATTTCTTTATCCAATTGCCCTATTTTATCGAGGGCATGATCATCGGTCTTCTTGCGGGAGTCATCTCCTTCTTCCTGCAATTCTACGTATATACGGCCGTCTTGTCTCCCATCCTTTCCGAGTTGTTTACTCCCCTCTCCTTCGCCGGAAACCTGTCCTTCTGGATACCGTTCTTCTTGGTCGGCGGGGGCTTGATTGGGATCATCGGTTCCGTCTATCCCGTTAAGAAATATCTTAAAGTCTAATCCGTTCTTCTGTTTTCTAAGGTGGTTTTATGACGAAAAAAATTCTGGTTCTCCTCATGGCCTTGGTCTTTGCATTTTCCTCTCTTTCTTCGATTTTCACTGCTGCTCCCGCCACTTCCGTGGATGATGCAAAGGATAAGATTCAGCAGTCTCAAAATCGCAGAGAAGAATTGGAAGCAAAGCTGGAGGCCTCCAAAAAACAGGAAGAATCCTACATGGATCAAAAAGAGATTTTGGAACAGCAGTTGGGGGAATTGCAGTCTGAGGTCAACGCCTACGACGAATTGATCTCCGATCTTGACGCCCAGATTTCTTCTATGGAAAAAGAAATTTCCGATGCAGAAGTCACTTATCAGGAAAATATCGATAAGTTTAAGGCTCAGGCCCGAGCAACCTATGAACGGGGCGAGATTTCCTATCTCGACGTTCTTTTTGGGGCCGAAAGCTTTTCTGATTTCCTGTTACGCTTGGATTACGTAAAACAGGTCGCCCTCTACGAAAAGGAACTGTTGGGTACCATTACGGACAGCATTGAAACCATCAAGAACAACAAGTCTGAGGTGGAGTCAAAGCGTGCAGAACAGGTTTCCGCCCGGGATACGGTGGAAAAACGCAAGTCTACGGTCAAAAAGAAGAACGACGATTTGCAAAGCCTTGTAAATAAAATGAATTCCAATCAGGCTTATTACGAAAAACTGATCAAAACCGAAATTGAAAACGAGGAGAAACTGAACCAGTGGATCAAGGACGAACTCTCAGGCAGAGGCGAATCCGATGTGGTCTACGATACGGGCGAATGGATGTGGCCGGTGGCCCGGGGTAACAGTTACCATTACGTTTCCTCCGGCTACGGTTGGAGAACGCTGAATGGGAAACGCAGTTTCCATTATGCAATTGATATTGCTGTTCCCAGGGGGACCAATGTTTATGCCAGTAAGTCTGGCGAGGTCATTTATGCCGGCTGGAAAAACGGCGGTTACGGTTGGTTGGTCCAGATCGATCACGGAAACGGCTACATTACTTATTATCTGCATTTGAATTCAAAACCCATTGTTTCGGTCGGCCAACACGTACAAAAGGGCCAGGTGATCGGGTATGTCGGGATGACCGGCGGGACCAGCACCGGGTACCATCTCGATATACGTTTCTACGTCAACGGAAATCCTCAAAACCCCTTGAATTATCTCAAAAAACCCAGTTGGCTGACACGCTGAGGGGAGGTTCTTTATGAAGAAATCCCATAAAGGGATCCGTTACGGAACCATGTTCTTTATTTTGGTCGTTACGGTCATTCTTACGGCCATTGCCACATATTTTTATGTTAGTCAAAAAATTGACAACCTGGGCCGTAACCAGCAGATATATACGAAACTGAATAAAGTAAATGACCTGGTCAATAAAAATTATATTCTTTCCATTGATCCCGTGTACGGGAACGATCGGATTTTGGACGGAATTGTGGAAGGATATATTGAAGGCCTGGGAGACGAGTATTCCTATTATCTCAACGAGACCAACTACCGTCTTTCTTCCAACGCCGCAGAATCCTCCAGCGTCGGAATCGGTGTTCGCCCTGGATTTGATAAAGCCACCGGGGGAGTTTTCGTTGATTTTGTCAAATACGGTTCTCCTGCACAGACCGCAGGAATCCAACGGGGAGACGTGATCGTTTCCGTTAACGGCAACGACGTTACCGAACTCGGATACCGAAACGCCGTGGCCGGGTTGTCCGGTGCGGAGGGAACGGACGTGGTCCTTACCTTGGTACGGCCGGACGAAGCGGCTCCCGTTACCGTGACCGTTACCCGCGAGTCCTTTGACCCCAATACCATTCAGTACCGTTTGCTCGAATCCGGCGTTGGGTATCTCTTTATCAATGAATTTGACGTTTCTACTGTGTCGGAATTTTCCGCTGCTGTGGAAACCTTACGTGCCGCCGGAGCACGAGGGCTCATTATCGACCTGCGTTTTAACGTTGGAGGAGATCTTTCCTCCGCCCTCGATGTTCTCGATAAGGTTATGGCCGCCGGAGTCATGTGCTCCGTCAAAGAACTGACCTCCAAGGAGCAGACTACCTATTATTCCGACGAAGCCCATCTGACAGAAAAAATCGTTGTTCTGCAGAATTATGCCACGTCCGATGTGGCAGAAGTCTTTACCGCCGCCCTGAAGGACACCCAGACTGCCTCCATCGTCGGAGATACCTCCCGGGGCAAGGGAGTTGGCCAGCGGGATATTCCTTTGTCCGACGGTACCGCCATTCATATTTCCACCTATGAATATGTGACTCCCAACGGGACACAATTCAATGAAAGCGGTATTGTTCCTGACGTGAGTGTTTCTTTGTCGGAAGAAAAAATCAGCAGTTTTATGACCTTGTCCACGGCCGATGACGATCAGTTACAGTCGGCTCTGCAATTATTACGCTCCCAACTCGGAACTTCTTGATGAACGTTGTTTCGATTCGGCTTTTTTGAAAAGCCGGATCGATTCCTTTTTGTATCGGAGGCGACCCCTTTTTGAAAAAGCACCTTTCCCTTTTGATTACGACTTTGGTGACCGCACTGATTACCTTTTCCCTGACCGCCGGATTCTTTTTTCTTCTGTTCTGCCCGTGGGGAAATTCGGGTCCGTCTGACTCCATTGCCGAAATTCGCCGCTTGATTGAAAAGCACTCCGTCTTTGAGTTCTCCGAAGAAGAGGCGGAAAAAGGGGCAATTAACGGTTATCTATCGGGATTGGATGATTCCTATACCCAATTTTGGACCAAAGAAGAATACGAACAGCAGTTGTCCTCCAACGAAGGTCATTATACCGGAATCGGAATTCATCTGTTGGCATCGCAAACCGTTCAGGACGGGTTGTTTATTCGCCGGGTCCTTGGGAACTCTCCGGCAGAACAGGCCGGTCTGAAGGCCGGGGATTTGATCGTTGCGATCAATGATGTCTCCGTGATCGGTCGGGATTATGATCAAGTGTATGAGGAAATGGCATTGAACCCCGGTGAGACGCTGAACCTTTCCGTTTCCAGAGGAAACGAGGTCCTTTCAATCTCCGTTACTTTTCAGGAGTTTGTTCAATCTTACGTTTCTTATCGGATGATCGATTCCGTGGGCTTTATTCGGATCCATTCCTTTACTGCCCCGGCGGCGGAAGAATTTCAGAAAGCACTTAACGATCTTCTTTCCCAAGGGGCCAAGGGGTTCGTTTTTGATCTTCGGAACAATTTGGGCGGCAGTTTAACCGCCGTTGAGGATATTCTCGAATTACTCATTCCCAAAGGGGAAGAACTGGTCGTGATTCAGTATAAGGAATCGGAAGAAGTCATCCATTCGAAGCTGGATCCCAAAACCGATGTCCCTATGGCGGTGCTGATCAACGGTTCCTCTGCCAGCGGAAGCGAATTAATGGCATCCTGCCTGAGGGACGTGAATCACGCCACCCTCATTGGAACTCGGTCCTTCGGAAAGGGCATCGGTCAAACCACGTTCCGTCTTTCAGGCGGTTCTGCAGTGAAGATGACCACCTTTCATTATCTAACCAAGTCCCGGGTCAATTACCACGGTGTGGGGTTGGAGCCGGATCAAACCGTCTGCTTGACCGAAACCCAGGAAAAGTATTTTTATGCTTTGAATGAATCCGAAGACCCTCAATTGCAGGCGGCCCTTGACTGTCTTACATCTCAATTTGAGTCCTAAAACACGTAATTAAATTAACCATTTTTATAAAGGAGCTTCAATTATGTCTCAGCCCATTTATCTGACCCAAGAAGGATTAAACAAACTGGAAGAAGAACTTCATTATCTTAAGGCCACCAAGCGGGGCGAAGTTGCCGAACGCATCAAAGAAGCCCGGGGCCACGGAGACCTTTCCGAAAACAGCGAATACGATGCCGCCTGCGAAGAACGGGCAATGGTCGAAGCTCGCATCCGTACATTGGAAGAACAGTTAAAATATGCTCAGGTCGTGGACCACAGCGGTCTGAAAAACGATGTTGTTCAGGTCGGCTCCGTCGTTCGGGTCCTTGATTACGAATTTAACGAGGAAATTGAATATTCCATCGTTGGTATGACCGAATCCGATCCCTCTCAAAACAAAATTTCCGATCAGAGCCCCGTGGGGAAAACGTTGATCGGAAAGAAAGTAGGGGAGACGGTAATCGTTACGGCTCCCGGCGGAGAATATTCTTATAAGATCCTAGAAATCGTTCTCCCCAACTGACCTCTTTGAAAGGCGTTTTATCTATGTCCTTCCGTTCCAAAGTTGAAAATATCTGGTATCACTATAAGTCGTATATTATTGTCGGATTTTTTCTCCTCGGTACGCTGATCGTTTCCTTCCATAGTTGTGCCACCAAGCCCGAATTCGATCTTCAGGTCTTTTACGTCACCGGGTCCTCCGCCATGTATAATGAACAACTGGCATGGATTGAGTCCGCCGTTGCCTCCCAATGCGAGGACGTAAATGGGGACGGAGAAGTTACCGTTGCCGTAACGGGGCTTCGGGTCGGGGAAAACACTGACCCTTCCGAACGGGCAAAGTACCTTAACGCCGTACAGGCCGGAGAGGTAATGTTATTGTTCGGAGATCAGGGTGGAATCGATTTTTTGTATCGCAACGGATACCTTCAGACCCTTACGGACTTTTCTGATCAATTGGACGGAAGTGGCTATGCCTGGAAGGTAACCGGTTCTGCCTTTTCTTCTCAGACTGCCGGCTTTGAGGTCTTTTCCGAGAATCTCTACGTTTCCCTCCGCGTGTTTGACGATACGTGGTCTTCGGCCCGTCCCAGCGTAAAACGGAATTATGAAGCTGCTTGCAAAACGCTAAAATCCATGATTGCAGTTTCCTCTGCCGAGGAATAAAATGTTGGCAATTTGCGTAATAATTACGGTACTGTGACCTTTTGACCAGTTTCCCCGTTGCGTGAATTTTCTTTGAACTCTGTCCTGCCGTCCTTGAAAACCGCATAACTTTCCCTTGCTCGGAAATACTTTTTTTGTATTTATCTTTTGGGAAAGGGTATGGGAAAAAAGTATGAAAGCGGTTATCATGGCAGGCGGATTCGGGACCCGTCTGCGTCCTATGACGGAAGGGATCCCGAAACCGTGCGTTCCGATCGTCGGGGTGCCCTGTATCGTTCGGATTTTGCGGAATCTTGCAGATTAGGGAATCCGGGAATTCCACGTTTCCCTCTTTTATCTGCCCCAACAAATCCGGTCTGTTTTGTCCGGTCCGGAATTCGAAGATCTCAGCATCTATTTTCATGAAGAGGCCATTCCCCTCGGAACGGCCGGCTCTGTGAAAAATTGTCTCAAAAGCTGTGAGGACGATTTTTTAGTCGTCAGCGGTGACGGTATTTTTGATTTCGATCTGGCTCCGGCCATTGCCTGGCACCAACGGGAGGATCGGCTGTTGACCCTGGTTTCTACCCGGGTGGAAGATCCCGGAGAATACGGCGTTCTTCTTGCGGACGAAAGGGGAAGAATTCTCCGTTTTCTTGAAAAGCCCGACTGGTCTCATGCCTACTCCGATAACGTTAATACGGGCATCTATATTTGCTCTCGTTCTTTGTTGGAGCATATTCCCGACGTAGTGTGTGATTTTTCTAAAGATATTTTCCCTGCGTTGATGAAGAAGCAGATCCCCATTTATCGCTATGCCGCGGAAGGGTATTGGTGCGATGTGGGAACCGTGTCTTCTTATTTGGACTGTAACCGGAATTTATTATCTTCCGAAAAATCGTTAATACAGAGCCCAGTCGACGAGGGAACCGTCATCGAATCCCCCTGTTACGTGGGAAAAAACGTCCGATTGGACGGTTGCCACTTGGGTCCCTATACCGTAATCGGGGACGGATGTGATCTTTCCGGCTGCCGCTTGGAAGGATGTGTCCTCCATAGCGGAGTGGTCTGCAAAGCCGGTTCTGCCGCAAGAAATTCAGTCTTGTGCAAGAATTCTGTTTTGCATGCCGCCTCCCGGGTGGGAGACGAATGTGTCATTGGTGCCGACTGCGAGATCGGTCCCGGGGCAACGGTTCCGGCCGGCGTAAAAATTTACCCGTCCAATCGCATTCCGGAAAACACCTTTGTTTCCGGCAACGTGCACCACAAGCTCCGATCGTTGCTTCCGGAAGACGGCAGAATACTGTTCCCCTTCGGAGAGGACTTCGGCGGGGCCGTAATGTATGAGATCGGCCGTGCCGTGGCAGAACTGTTTGACGGGGAGGTTTTGGTGGGGCGTGCCGAGCAACGGGATGCGTCTGCTACCATGACTTTTTGCGGAGGCGTTCTTGGCTGTGGGAAAAACGTATATGATACCGGCGTAAATGATCTGTCGCAGTTTCGTTTTACTCTGCGGAATTATGCCTTCCGCTGCGGTGCGTTTTTCCAACGCAATTATTCGAACCTAATTCTTCGCCTATATGACGGAAACGGAATGCCCCTTTCTTCTTCCCTTGGCCGAAAGCTTTTGCAGGGATTGACCCGGGAAAGCTCCTGCGGCGAACGGGACGGGATTTATCGGATTTTTCGGGGCGGGGCGAAATCCTATCAGTCGTACCTTCGTTCCTTTGACATCCCGAGCCGGCTGATGGTTCGTGTTGTTCCTACTCCCGTGTTGTCCCCATTGCTCCCCAGAATCCCCGAGCCGGAGGCCCGGGAACGGATGCGGATCGGCCCGGAGTGGGTGCGGATCGAACGGCCCGACGGGGAACCCTTTGACGAAGATTTGATCCGTTTGTGTGTATGCATTGCCCTGGGGCGAAAGGAATCTCCCGTTCATTTTCCCGATTCCTTTCCGAATATTACGGAGGAAGTCTCCGAATTATTTCACTTCCGGGCATTGAGAACTTCAGCAGATCATGAAAATATCAGAAAATTGTTTCCGTTCACCGACCCAAACGTCCAGGCTCTGCTGATCTTGAATCTTTTACAAGAGGAAAAATGTTCCTTTCAACGGTTTGTGTCCCGGTTGCCGTCCTTTTCCGTAAAGCAAAGGGACGTTTCGGTAAGCCTGTCCCGCAGTGCCGTAATGCGTATTCTGGCATCTTCCGGCGGGGAGCTTCGGGAAGGGATCCGCTTTGCTGACCGCGTTGGGGTGGTTCGAATCGTTCCCAAGCAAAATTCCAATGCCTTCCGAATTTTTTCCGAAGCCACCAATGCAGAATCGGCAGAAGAGCTTTGTGAATTTTATTCCATGAAATTAAAAGGGTTGAAGCCCGATTAACGACCGGCTCTTGCCGGCCTACATAGAATTGTTTTGAACTAAATTAAGGAGGACCATTTTGAAAAAAATTGAAAAAATCAGAATTATTCCCCTCGGCGGGTTGAACGAAATCGGAAAAAACATGACCCTCATCGAGTGCGGTAAAGATATTATCGTCTTGGACTGCGGCATGGCTTTCCCCGATGAGGATATGCCCGGCGTGGACTACGTGATTCCCGACGTTCAATATCTTATCAAAAACAAAAACCGGGTTGCCGCCATCTTCCTGACCCACGGCCATGAAGATCACATTGGTGCATTACCCTACGTTCTGCGGGAGATCAACGTCCCCGTCTACGGAACCCGGATGACCCTGGGGATCGTGGTAAATAAATTGCGGGAATTTCACCTGGAAAAGAAAGTCAGTCTTATGCAGGTTTCTGCCGGCGAATCGGTCAAAATCGGATCTCTTTCCGTGGAATACGTTCATACCAATCACTCCATTGCCGATTCCGCCGCCTTAGCTATTCATACTCCCTGCGGCGTGATTTTTCATACCGGCGATTTCAAGATCGACATCACTCCCATCGACGGAGATATTATCGACCTTCCCCGCATCGGAGAATTGGGAAAAGAGGGGATCCTGGCTCTTCTGTCCGATTCCACCGGTGCAGAAAAGCCCGGCTATTCCATGAGCGAAAGCAAGGTTGGCTCTTCTCTGAACGATATTTTCCGCAGAGCCGATAAAAAACGTATTATCGTTGCCACCTTCGCTTCCAACGTCCATCGGGTGCAACAGATCATCAATCTTGCCGCCCAGTACGGGCGTCGGGTGGCGGTCAGCGGTCGCAGCATGATTACCGTATTGGAAGCGGCCATGCAGCTGGGATACACTAAAGTCCCGAAGGGTGTCTTGATCGACATTGACAAGATCAAAAAAATTCCTCCCGAGCAGCTGGTTGTCATCACCACCGGAAGCCAAGGGGAGCCCATGTCTGCATTGTACCGCATGGCCTATTCCGAGCATAAGGTCGTTGAAATCAACGATAAGGATTTGGTCATTGTTTCCGCCTCTGCCATCCCCGGAAATGAAAAACCCGTAGGAAACATGGTCAACGAGCTGTTCCGTTCCGGTGCGGAAGTGGTATATGAGTCTTACAATGAGATTCATGCCACCGGCCACGCTTGTCAAGAAGAATTGAAATTGATGCTTGGAATGACGCAACCCAAGTTCTTCATTCCCGTTCACGGGGAATACCGTCACCTTCGCCGCCACGCTTCCTTGGCGGAAAGCATGGGTGTGGCCAAGGAAAACGTCTTGGTCGCCGAAATCGGTGATATTATTGAACTGGATAAAAACTCTGCTAAAATTGTGGGGAGCGTTCCCTCCGGCCGCGTCTTGGTTGACGGCTTGGGAGTGGGCGATGTCGGCAACGTGGTTCTTCGGGATCGCAAGCATTTAGCCCAGGATGGCCTAATCGTTGCGGTTGCCGTTGTGGATTCTCATTCCGGGAAACTGATTTCCGAACCCGAGATTGTTACACGGGGCTTTGTTTACATTAAGGAAAACGAAGAATTGATGGCTGCAGTCAAGAAGATTACCGCAGACGTTATCGCCCGCTGTGCAAAAGGTAAGCAGAACGATTGGGTTTATAACGCAAAAAATAAGGTTCGGGATGAATTGGATAAATACATCTTTGATCAGACCATGCGCAAGCCCATGATACTCTCCGTAATCAAATATATCTGATAGAGGTGTCTTGTATGGATCAGATCCGTGCTTATTTTGATTCCCTGAAGGGGAAAGAGGTTTCGGTCGTAGGCCTCGGCGTCAGCCATCGCCCCCTGATCGATCTTCTTGTCCGGCAAGGCGTTTCGGTCACCGCATATGATAAAAAATCTCTGGAAGAGTTGGGGGATTTCCCCCGGGAATATTCTCAAAAGGGCGTGCACTTTGTTGTCGGTGAGAATTATCTTGACGATTTGAAGGGGGATCTTATTTTTAAGACTCCCGGAATGAGAGGAGACCTTCCTCCCTTTGAAAAGGCCCGCAAAAACGGGTCCGTGGTGACCTCTGAAATGGAAGTATTCTTTGAACTCTGCCCGTGCCCCATTTTTGCGGTTACCGGGTGCGACGGAAAAACGACGACCACGACTCTGATTTCCAAATTCCTTTCGGCCCAGGGAAAACGTTGTTTTCTTGGGGGAAATATCGGAAAACCTCTGTTGCCTCGGATTTTTGAAATAACCTGCGACGACGTGGCGGTTGTGGAGCTGTCGTCCTTTCAGCTGAACGATATGCACCGTTCCGCCCCGGTCTCCGTGGTCACCAACGTTGCCCCCAACCATTTGGATTGGCATGTGGATATGGCGGAATACGTGAACGCAAAGCGATGCGTCTTTCAGCATCAGGATTCCACCGGCCGACTGGTGGTCAATTATGACAACGATATTACTCTTGCATATGCAGAGGAAGCAAGGGGAGACGTCCTTTATTTTTCCTTTCAATCCCCGGTTCCCAAGGGTGTGTATCTTGACGAAGGCGGATACATTTGTGTTACCGACGGAAATACATCCACCCGGTTGATGCATCGGTCCTTAATCCGTATTATCGGGGATCACAACGTGGAAAATTACATGGCCGCCATTGCGGCAACCCTGGGATACGTTGATCCGGAAGTCATCCGTACCGTTGCGGAAACCTTCGGCGGCGTGGAGCATCGTATGGAGTTCGTCCGGGAAGTCGACGGCGTGAAATGGTATAACGATTCTATTGCTTCCAGTCCCACACGGGTAATTGCGGGACTGAAGGCACAGAAGCAAAAAATTATTATGCTGGCCGGCGGTTACGATAAAAAAATCCCCTTCGAGCCGATGGTCCCGTACGTTTTGGATAAGGTAAAATATTTAATCCTCACGGGAGCCACCGCAGAGAAGATCCGTGCCGCAATTACGGCAGATCCGGCATACGATCCCCAAGAATTGACCATTGAAATGAGTCCTTCCTGGGATTATGCCATCGCTCGGGCCAAGGAAATTGCCCTTCTGGGAGATATTGTCTCCCTTTCACCGGCCTGTGCATCCTTTGACTGTTTTCCCAACTTTGAAGTTCGGGGAGAATATTTTAAAAAGAAGGTAATGGAATTCTGATTCCCCCTGGAATTTCGGATGTTAATTTGTATACAAAAACAACGCCCGGACGTTTCGTCCGGGCGTAATGTATTTTAATGGTTATTCTGCGGCGGTTTCCGCTTCTGCCGGAGCTGCTTCCACCTTGGTCAGATATTTACCGCGGTAATCTTCATCGGACATCTTCAGGATTTTAATCCCTTCAACAATTCCCATGATTTCAAGAATAATGGCACCGACACCGCAAGTAAACAAAGAAATGGCAATCTTACCGATACCTTTTCCTATGTTTCTCTGCATGAAATCGGGAACACCGTAGCAGTTGAAAATTATTGTCATAATACCAAAAAGAATCTTGTTTTCCATAACGCACACTCCTTTGAAATTTTATAGCAATATTATATCACAAGCGGCGGAATCTGTCAAGCGGTTGTAATAGGATTTTTAAAGTTTTTTCGTTGCCACAGAAATCATATATCCCCGTTCTTCACGGGTTTCGATCGTTACTCCGTTTCGGAGGCGGAGGACCTCCGTTTCTTTATCCCGGCGGGGGAGATGCCCGTCAATTTTAAACAGTACTTCCTTACGGGTCCAGAGATAAAAAAATCTATACAGGCATTCTTCCTCGGTGCTTGCGGAATGAAGATATTCTAATTCTGTGGGCGTGCAGATTCGTTCCCGGATTGCCTGAGAAACGGGCTTCATTTTCTCAATATCAATTCCCACAGGTGTTGCAGAAACAATACAGGCCACCATGGTATCCGAATGGGACAGACTAAAGAAGATCGGATTTCCTTCCAGATAAGGTTTTCCGGACAAAGTGTAGGAGAAGGAAATTTTATTCGGGGAACAATGAAGGTAATTTGAGAGGGCGACGCGGGCCAGATGGTCTGCGGCAATGCATTGCCTCTGAGCCAGGGAGTTTTGATACCGTTTGCACTTTTCCTGCCGGTGCGGATCCATTTCATGATACCATTGCTCCAATTCCGCCTCGGACAATTCCGCAATGTTACAGAAATATTCTTTCAAAACGATCCCCCTTCCTTTATTTTTCTGAGTTTTATTATACTGCAATTCGCAAAATTTGTCAAGACACAAAAAATTGCATTTTTTTTCTTAAAAAACCCTTGCAATTGGTAAAAATTTATTGTATAATAAGGGACAGTAAAAGAATAAATTTCGGAGGTAAAACGAAATGTTAGTTTCTGCAAAAGAAATGCTTACCAAAGCAAAGGCCGGTCATTATGCGGTCGGTCAGTTCAACATCAACAATCTGGAATGGACGAAAGCCATCCTTCTCACCGCCCAGGAAATGAACTCTCCCGTCATCCTCGGCGTTTCCGAAGGTGCGGGTAAATATATGTGCGGCTATAAGACCATCGTTGGCATGGTCGAAGGGATGATCGAGGGGCTCGGTATCACCGTTCCCGTGGCCCTGCACTTGGATCACGGCTCTTACGAAGGGGCCCTTGCTTGTATCGAAGCCGGATTTTCTTCCGTTATGTTTGACGGTTCCCATTATCCCATTGAAGAAAATATTGCAAAAACCACCGAGCTTGTGGCTTTGACCAATGAAAAAGGAATTTCTTTGGAAGCCGAAGTGGGTGCCATCGGCGGAGAAGAAGACGGTGTCATCGGCTCCGGCGAATGTGCCGATCCCGATGAATGTAAAGAAATTGCCGATCTTGGCGTGACCATGCTGGCCGCCGGCATCGGGAATATCCACGGGAAATATCCCGCCAATTGGGCCGGACTTTCTTTTGATACCCTGGCTGCAATTCAGGAAAAGACCGGCACTATGCCTTTGGTTCTCCACGGCGGCACCGGGATTCCTGCCGATCAGATCAAAAAGGCCATTGACCTTGGCGTCTCGAAGATCAACGTAAATACCGAATGTCAGTTGGCCTTTGCCGAAGCAACTCGGAAATACGTAGAAGCCGGAAAGGACCTGGAAGGAAAGGGCTTTGATCCCCGTAAGCTCCTCGCTCCCGGCGTTGAGGCCATTAAGGCAACGGTCCGCGAAAAGATGGAACTGTTCGGATCCTGCAATAAGGCTTAAATGAGAGATAATAAATTTTAAACCGATGCAAGTGGAGGATTTTTTATGAACTGGAACGGAAAAGTCATCAATTTCCTCGGGGACAGTATTACCGAGGCTGTCGGTGCTTCCTGCGAAGAAAATGGATACGTCAATCAAACGAAGGAGCTCCTGAATCTGGCCGCAGCAAATAATTACGGTATTGCCGGCAGCCGGATCGCTCCCCGTACGATTCCTTTTTTTGCTCCCCGTTGTGAACAACACTTCGTTACACGGGTGGATAGCATGGATCCCAATGCCGACGGAATTATTGTGTTCGGCGGAACCAACGACTTCGGGAACGGAGACGCCCCTCTCGGTTCCATCCATGACACCACCGAGGATACGTTTTACGGTGCACTGAAGATCCTTTGCGTAAAATTGATTGAGAAATATCCCGGGAAACCCATCGTTATTCTCACGCCGCTTCATCGTCTGGAAGAAGATAACATTCTTCGGGACGGAGATAAAAAGATGGCACTCGGTCATCCCCTGTCTGATTTTGTCGCTGCAGTCAAAGAGGTCGCGGCATACTATTCCCTTCCCGTTTTGGATCTTTGGGCCGTCAGCGGATTGCAGCCCGCAATCCCTGTGATCAAAGATAATTTCATGCCCGACGGTCTCCATCCCAGCGATGCCGGACATCGGATTATTGCGGAGCGTCTTTCCGCATTCCTTACTGCTCTTTAATGGTAATGCTCCTCGGATTTCCCGGGGAGCATCTCATATATTTTTATAAATATCAAAAAAGTACTTGACAAATCCAATCTTTTTCGGTATCGTGCGTCGAAGTGAATTCTCTTCCGTTATATTTGTCGGTTTCTGTTATGTCGTGGAATTCCTTTCGACATCACGGCTTCAATTTAGGGAAAGGCCGGAACAATGCCCCTGTTCTCTACGGCGGGACCGGGATCCCCGCGAATCAAATCAAAAAGGCCATTGATCTCGATAAAACTGGAGCTGCTCGATTTCTACAATAAGGCTGAAACAAGTGATAATAAAATTTAAATCTATGCATGTGGAGGATTTTTTATGAACTGGAACGGAAAAGTCATCAATTTCCTCGGGGACAGTATTACCGAGGGTGTCGGTGCTTCCTGCGAAGAAAAAGGATACGTCAATCAGACGAAGGAACTCCTGAATCTGGCCGTCGCAAATAATTACGGTATTTCGGGTACTCGGATTGCTCCCCGTTCGATTCCCTATACTGTTCCCAGCTGGGAACAACCCTTTGGCACCCGGGTCGACGGAATGGATCCCAATGCCGACGGAATTATTGTGTTCGGCGGAACCAACGACTTTGGCCACGGAGATGCCCCCCTCGGTACGATCAACGATACTACCGAGGCAACCTTCTACGGTGCAATGAAGATTCTTTGCGTAAAATTGATCGAGAAATATCCCGGGAAACCCATCGTTATTCTTACTCCGCTGCATCGTTTGAGTGAAGATAACATTCTTCGGGATGGAGATATTAAGATGGCCCTCGGTCATCCCCTGTCTGATTTCGTTGCTGCAGTCAAAGAGGTTGCGGCATATTATTCTCTTCCCGTTTTGGATCTCTGGGCTGTCAGCGGATTGCAGCCCGCAATCCCTGTGATCAAAGAAAATTTTATGCCCGACGGTGTTCATCCCAGCGATGCCGGGCATCGGATTATTGCGGAGCGTCTTTCCGCGTTTCTTACTGCTCTTTAATGGGAATACTCCTCGGATTCCCGGGGAGCATCTCATATATTTTTATAAATATTAGAAAGGTACTTGACAAATCCAATCTTTTGTGGTATAATGTAAGTAACCAAACAGTTACTTTGCGGTTTCAGGAAAGGAGAACCTATGGCAGAACGGGATGCGGAACGCAGCAAACAACGCATTTTGTCTGCGGCGGAGTATGAATTTTCCGAAAAAGGATACTTTGGAGCACGAGTAGATGAAATCGCGGCTAAGGCTGAGATCAACAAGCGTATGATCTATGCGTACTTTAAGGACAAGGAAAATCTCTACCAACAGGTCCTATCTCAAGTATATCTTCGCATGGAAGTGGAAGAGCAAGTCCTGATTGATAACCGATACAAGGGCGTAGAATTGATTCGCCAGATCGTTTCTTCCTATTTCTCTTTTTTGCAGAATAACCCGACGGTCGTTCGTATTTTGATGTGGGAGAATTTGAATCAGGGCAAGTACTTAACAGCCATTGAAAATAGTCGGATCGAGCGTAACACCATCCAATACTTTGTCAGCTCCCTCGAAGAGGGCAAGCGGGAAGGTATCTTCCGTTCGGATATAGACAGCTGGCATACGGCTCTTTCGTTGATTACCACGTGCTTTGCCAACTTTTCCAATCAATATACCTTATCCAAACTTTTTCATGCGGATCTCTTTGATGAGACCATGGTTGAACAGCGAAAACAGCATACCATCCAATTGATGGTTGCTTATTTATGTAACAAAAAACAAGGAGGAACACTTAATGAGTAACATTCAGTGGACAGAAGAAGTTTTAAACCAAATGTTGACCACGCCTTCTCAAGCGCTGATCGACGATGTCGCCAAAATTGAAGGCGATATCATGGTTCTTGGTGCCGGAGGGAAAATGGGTCCCGACGTATGCATTTTGGCGGCAAGAGCCGTCAAAGCCGCAGGCTTGGAAAAGAAGATCTACGCAGTCTCCCGGTTTTCCGATAAGATGGCGGCAAAACGCCTGGAGGACGAGGGAATTACCGTTATTTCCTGCGATCTGATGGATGACGGTGCCCTGGAAAATCTGCCTGACTGCGAAAATATTATTTTCATGGCTGGGAGAAAGTTTGGAACCAACGGCAGTGAATATCTGACCTGGGGAATGAATTCCTGGCTTCCTTGCATGACCGCAAAACGGTTTTCCAAATCCAATATCGTCGCTTTCTCCAGCGGAAACCTGTATCCCAAGGTTCCCACCTGCAGCGGCGGCGTGACGGAAGAAGTGAATCCTTTGCCCGTCGGTGAATACCCCATGTCCTGCCTTGCCAGAGAACGTGCCTTTGAGTATGCCTCCAAAGCCCTTGGAACCAAGGTCTGCATTATGCGTCTCAACTATGCCGTGGATCTTCGGTACGGTGTGCTGCACGATATTGCACAGACTATTCTTTCCGGCAACCCCATGGATCTCTCCGCCATGCCCAGCTTTAACTGCATTTGGCAGAAGGATGCCAATGAGGCGGCCATCCGTCTTTTGTTACATACCGATTCTCCCATGAGCATCGTAAACGTTACCGGCCCTGAAACCGCAGGGGTTAAATATACCGCACAACGCCTTGCCCGGGCCCTGGGAAAAGAAGTTACCTTCGTTGGTCAGGAAGCCGACACCGCATACTTGAACAATGCAGGAAAAATGTTCTGCATGTTTGGCTATCCGACGGTTTGCCTGGATACGCTGATCGACTGGCAGGCAGAATGGCTCCTTGCTGGCGGCCGCAGCTTGGGTAAGCCTACCCATTTTGAAGAAAGGAACGGGAATTACTAATGAATCGTCACGAAAAAGCACTTGAGATCCTTCACAACGGGACTGTGATCCCCGCCATCCCCTTGGCGTTAAATGAAAATCGGAAATTTGATGAGTCCTATCAACGCCGTATGGTTCGCTACTATATGGCGGCCGGTTCCGGCGGGGTTGCCGCGGCTGTTCACAGCACCCAGTTTGAAATCCGCGACCCCGAACACAATTTGTTCCGCCCCGTCCTGGAAACCGTTATCTCCGAAATGGAAAAATTTGAAGCCGAAACCGGCAAGGTTTTGGTTCGTATTTCCGGGGTTTGCGGTGCTACGGAACAGGCTTGCGAAGAAGCCCGCCTCACCAAGGAATTGGGCTATGATGCGGTTTTGCTCAGCCCCGGCGGTTTGAATGACTGGTCGGAAGAAATGCTTCTCGAGCGTACCCGTGCTGTCGCTGAAATTATGCCGGTCATTGGATTCTATTTGCAGGAAGCCGTCGGCGGTCGTCTCCTTTCCAAAGACTATTGGAGAAAGCTTGCTGATATTCCCAACGTCGTCGCCATTAAATGTGCTTGCTTTGACCGTTATCGTACCCAGGATCTGGTCAAAGGCGTTATGGCATCGAACCGGGCCGACGAGGTTGCTCTCTATACCGGAAACGATGATCATATCATCATGGACCTGCTGACTCCCTTCGTTCACGATGGCCACAAAAAGTACTTTGTCGGCGGTTTGTTGGGCCAGTGGTCCGTATGGACGAATCGCGCCGTTGAAATTTTTAATCGTTGCAAGGAATGTCGCGAAACCGGCACCATCGATGCAAGCCTTTTGACCGTTGCCGAGCATCTGACCGAAGCAAACGGGGCAGTCTTTGATGTGGCTCATAAGTTTGCCGGATGCATCCCCGGCTTGCATTACGTGTTGATGAAGCAGGGCTTGATGCGTGGAACCTGGTGCTTGAATCCCAATGAAGTCTTGTCCGAAGGACAGGCGGAGGAAATTGACCGCCTCTGGACGGCATATCCCGAAGTTGCGGATGATGATTTCATTAAGGAATTCACTTCCAAGAATCCCTTGAACTAATTGCAGAATAGGACCGTCGGAATCCCCGACGGTCCTTACTGTATACCGAAAAACCACGCGACTATCGCGTGGTTTTCAATGGGCCGCACGGGGGCTCATTTTTTTATAAAAGGGATGAAAAATCAAAACTTTGAGAATCCGTACGCACAAGGTCTGCAATCAGGGTTTCGACGGAAATATTACATACGGCGTTTAATTCTTTAAATAATCCGTTGGAATTTACTTCACACAGCACCGGTTCGTTATCCGGTCCGTAGAGCAGATCCACTCCGCCAAAGTCCAGCCCGAGCAATCGGCAGGCGTCCTCCGCCGCTTGCCAAAAGCCTTCGGGAGGGTCAATCTTTCTTCCGTGTCCTCCGACGCCGACGTTGGAACGGAAATCGTTCGGATTATAACGCTCCATCGCCGCAACTGCACGGCCCCCAACCACGTAGATTCTCACGTCTTTCCCCGGACAGGTGCCAACGTATTTTTGAAAAAGGGACGGCTTTCCCTTCCACCGTTCACAACAGGACAGAAGCTCCTCCGGAGAGGAGATGAACTGCACCTGCTGCCCCAAGGACCCGAAGGCTAATTTCGCAACCAGTGGGAATCCCAGGCGTTCTCCCGTCTGTTCTGCAAATTTTTTTTGAAATACGGGATCCTCGGAAAATAACAGGGGAGACGTCACTGTGTCCGGGACGATAAGATCGTGCCGCAGCAGTTCCGTCGTTCGGCGTTTGTCGTCACACAATTCAATGGATCCGATGTTGTTGTAAAGGCGAACTCCCAACAACTCCAGACGAAGCCCCGTAATAACGTCCTTGTCAAAATAGACGCATTTTTCAAATTCAATTCGTTCGTCGGGCCAAAACAGTATTTCGTCCGTATAGTAGCAGGGGCAATCCAACTCCCTTGCAACGGCTCGGGCCTGATCTCCGAAAATTCCTTCCAGGGATCGGTTGTACAAAACGGCGTATCGCGTATTCATCGTATCATTCTTTCATCATTTCTTCGTAGGCGGTCAATATGGCCAGCTTTCCGCTGGGGTAGGTCAATCCCCCTTGCAAATATCCGACAAAGGGCTCACGCATCGGTCCGTCGGCGGAAATTTCAATGGATGCACCGGAAACAAAGGTCCCGGCGGCCATAATGACCTGATCGTCGTATCCGTCTTCCAAGTATGGTTCCGGATACACGTAGGAGTCTACCGGGGAGCCCTTTTGGATTCCCTGACAGAATCGAATCAGCTTTTGGGGATCCCGAAAGGTGACGGTTTGAACAATATCGCTGCGGGGTGCGTCAAAGGCGGGAGAGGTTTCAAATCCCGCATTTTCAAAAAGCTTTGCCGCAAAGATTGCACATTTCATAGCCTCCGCAACGGTGTGCGGTGCTAAGAACAACCCCATGGCAAGAAATCTGGTTTGATCGAGGGACGGCGTGCAGTCTTTTCCCAAGCCGACGGCGGTCAGTCGATAGGCGGCTTTTTCCACCAAGTCGGACCGGCCTGCGATATATCCACCGGTCAGGGCAATTCCGCCTCCCGCATTTTTGATCATGGATCCGGCAATCAGGTCTGCACCCACCTCCGTGGGCTCCCGCAGCTCCGTAAATTCCCCGTAGCAGTTATCTACCATTACGATTGCCCGTTTGTTTACGGTTTTGACGATCTGCCCGATCATGTCAATGGTCAGTGCCGGACGGGTCGTATATCCCCGAGAGCGTTGGATATAGACCATCTTAATGGACGAATCTTCCGTTAAAGCATCATCAATGGCGTTGTAATTGGGGGTAAAGTCCTCCAGAAGATCGATTTGACGATATTTTACTCCGAAATCCGCCAAGGATCCGTCCCCCGGGGTCCCGGAGAGACCTACGGTCTGCAATAAGGTATCGTAGGGCTTCCCGGTAACGGTCAGCATGGTGTCTCCCGGTCTGAGAACGGCAAAAAGTGCGGTTGCAAGAGTGTTCGTTCCCGACGAGAAATTATGCCGAACCAAGGCGTCTTCTGCCCCCAGAACCTGAGCCCAAACGGCATCCAGGGTGTCTCTCCCCATGTCGTCGTGGCCGTATCCCGTGGTCCCCCACAGCGTTGCCTGGGAAACTCGATGGTCCCAAAAGGCCTGCATGACCTTTTCCGTATTTTTTTCAGCAATTCTTTCAATGATGCGGAATTGATCCCGTACTTGATTTTCTGCCTGCTCCGCCACCAATCGCGTGTCTAATGAAAACATTTTTCCCATTCTCCCATTTTTGCTACTTGCTTTTTTATAAAAAATATGTTAAAATAGAAATAGAAAGTGCATCTTCTTCTATTATATAGGATAAACATCAAACTGTCAAGAAGGGAACTGAGGTTTTTTGCTGAATTTTCTGAGAAATCGCCAAGATCTGAGTGCAATTCTGCAACAAGTAGGGAACGATTGTACTCCGCCTGCGGAAAAAATTTTCCGGGCCGCCCAACCCGTGGATCAAATCAAAGTAGTTATCCTGGGTCAGGACCCCTATCCGGCCCCCGGTGTCGCCACCGGCTTAGCCTTTGAAGTCAATGGGTTGACCGGTTGGAAGCAGCCCTTCCGTCAGGTGTCGCTGAAAAACATCGTCCGTCTCTTGTATTCCTCTTATACCGGTGCGGATCCTTACGCGACAAAGTTCTCCGACGTTCTCTCGTCCATGGACCGGGGTGAGTTCTCCATTTTGCCCCCCGACCGTCTCTTTTCCTATTGGGCGGAAAGCGGAGTCCTGCTCTTGAATACGGCCCTCACGTGTAAACCCGGTTATCCCGGTTCCCATGGGGAATTGTGGGGTCCCTTGATGGATGATCTGATTTCTTACGTCGAAGATACGACCCACCCCATTTGGTTTCTGTGGGGAAAGGAAGCCCAAAAGTATCATTTTGTTCGCCATTCCTATTGCTCTCGCCATCCCATGCTCTGTTCCGCCAACTGGGAGGACGACTTTTTGAAAAATCCCTGCTTCCGTGAAACGGCTGAACTGATCGATTGGCTGGGCTGAACTTTCCGATTGGCTGAACTGATCGATTGGCTGGGCTGAGCCCGTTTGATGTATAAAACTTCCCTTTTTTGGTAAAACTGTGAAAAAGAAACACGGAAAAGGGGAACTGTCTTATATGGTACGAGGCTTGTTTCAGAACGCTGTCATTATCAAAAATCCCCGGGGAGGGAAGATTTTCAGCCAGGCAATTTTTATTCTTCGCCCGGAGGCGTGCTGTTCCGATTCCGAAATGGCAGAGGAAGCACAAAGGATCATCGAAGAGCACACTTCCACCCGAAAGAAACGCAGAGTTTATCGGTAAATAAAGAATCTGTCCTGTGGCACATCTCCTTTCGGAGTGTGTCACTTTTCTTGCCTTTAAGAAAATCAATCAGAGCATAGTTTTTGGGAAAAGGGGCCTTCCGTTGACAAAATTCGAAAAATATGCTATAATTTATTGAAATAAGAAAAATTTCCTGCGACTGGGGGTGGCTTCTTTGAAAAAGTGTTTACTGATTTTGGTGCTTGTTTTGTCTGTATCGGTGTTTTCTGCCTGTGCCAATACTCCCGTTCTATCCGACTCTCCCGTGGACAAGACCGCCCTGGTCTCGTTGTTGGAGGATTTCGAAATCATCCCCAAAACCTTGGACCAGGCTACGTTGGTGACCGCCTATTCCTTGGTCAACGAAAACGAATTTGCTACTCAAAAGGACGTCAATGAAGCAGTTGCGGG
>JAZTWH010000005.1:0-5420 GCA_045635765.1 Eubacteriales bacterium
TTCCAACCGTTGTCGTAAACGACGGTAAGAACGCATCCGTCGGAATAGAAGGGATCGTTATAGCCCTGCCGGGTCACGGAGAGGGTAACGGTAACGAGAAAGGTGCCGTTCTGCTTGCGGACCTTCAGATCGGAATAGCCGTTTAAATAAGTATTGTCCCGGGCACGGAGAGCCGAAACCCGATTCACCCAGGCTTTCCGGCAAGCGTCTGTGGAACGGACGGGGGAACCGTCGGAGGCGGAAAGGCAGAACACCCGCCCGAAGGCCTCGTCATACCTCTCCCCTTCCACGTCCTTCAAAAAGTCTACGACGGCAGAACGGACCTGGAAGCACTCCAGGGAAAAGGACGTATTATCCCGGGGAATCAAAAACACGACGGCGGTAATGAACAGTCCGAGGACCAAGAGGCCCCCGACGCAGATCAGGATGGGCTTTAAGGATTTTTTCATAAGAACTCTCCCTATAATATAATAGCACGGCCAACGGGATTTTCAAAGAGTCAACGCATCCCGCCTTGTGGAGAAAGGACTCGGAAAGGGTCCGTGCGGTATTAGTATACCATCTTTTTAGGTCGGTTGCAAGAGGTTTTGGGATTTTTTATAAAAAAGCCCGAATCGGGAAAAAGATTTGAAGGGATTATGACATTTCTGAAACAACCGTTGACTTCCCCGGGAAAGTATGCTATACTTGATTCAATTCTTAGAAAAAGTGAAGTGAAACGTTCTGTGGGCGACCACCCTCGAAGTAGTCCGTTAGACCCGAAAACAGAATATCATACGTATCACATAGGGCGGTTTTAAACAAAAGCGTCTTATGTGTTTTTTTGCTTTTTCAGAAAAAATGAAACAAAAATAGGAGTTTAATCCCATATGTCTGACCCGTACCCTCACGTGATAATAGCCATTCTTCTTCTCCTGCTCAACGCCCTGTTTGCCCTGGGAGGAGAAGCCGCAAAAGCCTTAAACAAGGCCCTTTTGAACCGAAAGACGGAAGAAGGCGACCCTGTGGCCCGGAGCATTTCCGCCGCCCTGGAAAAGCCGGGATACTTATTCCGTGCCGCCCTGAGGACCGGACGGACTCTGTGCAAATTAGGAGCCATGGTCCTGGTCCTTTCGGCCTTTCAGGAACCATTGACCGCCAGTTTGGGAAACATTCCCTTTGGAGGAATTCTGGCAACGGTTCTTCTGATTCTGATTGTCGGAGTGATTTTCGTCCTGTTGGGAGAGCTGTTCCCCATTCGGATTGCGGAGCAGAGAGCCGATAAGATTTTGTACAAGATTTGGGGAATCCTGCGATTCTTTGCATTTTTGTACTACCCCCTTGCCTTTCCCATCAATTTGATCGCGACCTGGCTGATCAAGCTGTTCGGCCTGAAACAAGAGGCGGACGAAGCCCTTTCCAAGGAAGAAATTCAGACGCTGGTCGAAGAAAGCAGTGACAGCGGTCTTTTGGAAGAACACGAACGGGATATGCTGGAGGGCATCTTTGATTTTACGGAAAAGACCGCAGATCAGGTGATGACGCCCCGGACGGAAGTTTTTCTCGTTGACGAAAACGCACCGCTGTCGGAATATCTGGAGGAAATGCTCAACGAAAAGTACTCCCGTATCCCCGTCTACCGGGATAAAATCGACAACATCGTGGGGATTCTTTATTTAAAGGATTTCCTCTGCGAAGCCTACCGAGTTGGGTTTGAAAACGTTGATATTACCCGTTGCATGCACGATGCTTATTTCGTCCCGGAACGCAAGCGTCTGGACGATCTTTACAATGAATTGCAAAAATCCAAGAATCACATGGCCGTTCTTATTGACGAATACGGCGGATTTTCCGGGGTCGTAACCATTGAAGACCTGATCGAAGAGGTCATGGGCGAAATTGACGATGAATACGACGAAGAAGAGGAAGAAATCCGGCCCGAAGACGACGGGACCTTCCTGGCAGAGGGCTCGGCGACCATCGGAGAGATCAACGAACATCTGGGCGTGGAGCTGGACGAGGACAATGAGGATTACGATACCGTCGGTGGACTGATCATTAAGCTTCTGGGGTACATTCCCGAGGAAGACGAGGATCTTTATTTGGAATACGGCGGCTGTGCCTTTAAGGTGGAAAAAATTTCCGACCGCCGCATTGAGACGGTCCGGATTCGAAAATTGGAAGTCCCGGAAGAACCGGACGGAAAAGAATAAAAAGACGAAAGTCCGCTCGCAAGGGCGGACTTTTTTTAAGATTGGGAATAACGGGGACAACGGCGGCATAGATTGGAATATCAACTGAAAATTCAATGACAAACGAGGTGCCGTCATGAACCCTGAAATGAACCGTCTTCAAATTCTGTCCATTGCCCCCGACCGAAACGGCGAAACCGGGGCGGAATGTGAAATCATCCTGCCCGATTACTGCCCCAACATTCTGCGCATTTTGCAAACCACCGCCCATCCCACGTTGAATTCCGCCCTGCGGACGGGCGACCGGCTGACGGTGGAAGGAAGCGTAGAATATAAAATTCTGTATTTGCCGGAGGACGGATGCGGGATCAAATCCATTGCCCAGCAGGCTCATTTCTCCTGCACCATGGATATGAACTGTGATGCAGATGCGGATTTCCGCGTCGCTTTGACCACGAAAAACTGCGTGGCACGGGCGTTAAATTCCAAGAAAATACACGCACGGTGCTCCGTTTTGATTCACGTAAAGGCCGACCAAGGGACGACGGTCCCCATGCCGGTGCTTCCCGAGGGGTGCGAGACGAAATCCTGCAAAAAGAACGTCTCAAGTCTCCTCTGCTCTGCCCAAAAGCCCTTGCGGATCTCCGATGAATTTGAAATGGATCCGGGCAAGATCGCCATAGAGATTTTGCAAACGAAGATCACCTTTAAAGAGACGGAGCAAAAGCCTCTGACCGATAAACTGATCGTAAAGGCCGATATGATTTTGGACATTCTCTGTGGGGCGGACGACAATACGGTATTTCCCATCCGAAAGACTTTTCCCATTTCACAGATTTTGGATCTGCCCGGAATTCATCCCGAAGCGGTTTGCCACACGGGATTTGAACTGATCTCCTCCCATTTTACCCCAAAGGAAGAAACCGCCGACGGGTCTCAGATTTTGACCTACGATACGGAGATTAACGTTTGGGGGAATGCCTACGAGCTCTGTTCCGCAGAATGGACCGAAGATGCGTATTCGGTAAAAAAATCCGTGGAATGTACCCGGGAACCGCTGTCTACGGAGTGTTTTCTGCGGGTGGAAGAGACGGGATCCATCCGGGAAACGGCGGACGTGGGGACCTGCACGGGAATTTTGTGGGCGGAGGCAAGGCCGGAATTCCGGGGGACCTATTACCGCACCGAAGAACGCAAGCTGGTCTGCGAGGGCGTATGGGACTGCCGGTTTATCATCAACGATGCCGACGGAACCCCCTGCTGTGCGGCACGGGAGATTCCCTTCACCTTGGAATTACCCGGAGAAGGGTGCAAAAATCCCGTCCGCAACGATACCGTTCTGACCCTGACGGACGTCTCCTGGGTCCTGAGCGACTCCACCCACGTTGAGCTTCGGGGGACCTACCGTTGGAAGGGACTGATTTTCGGAAGAGAAACCACGGAAGCGGTCACCTGCGTTGCCGAAAAAGCCGACCGGCCCCGGAATACCGACGGGGTGACCTTGTACTACGGTGCCAAGGGAGAATCCGCCTGGGACATTGCCAAGCAGCACGCTTGCCCCTACGGGGAATTCATTCGGAACAACAAGTTGGATTGCGACCGATTGGATGAGGACAAAATGCTGATTATCGTCAGTTGCTGACAAAAATTCGTGGCTCTCGCCTTTGGGAGCCACATTTTTGTGAAAATTCGAAAAAAATTCAGAATTATCTCTTTACAACAGGGTACTAATATGATATAATATACAAGATACCGGAAATCGGTTGCCGGAGAACTCCGACCGCGACTGATTTTTTGGTGAATATTTTAAATTGCCGCAGTTCAGCGGCGTAGGAGGAAGCACTATGCTGAAAGAAACCAAGACCCAAATCATTGAAGCGAACCGCAGAAGCGACGTTGACACAGGTTCTCCCGAAGTTCAGGTTGCCATTCTGACCACTCGCATCAAAGACCTCACCGAGCATCTGAAAGCCAATCCCAAGGATTTCCATTCCCGCCGGGGCCTTCAGAAAATGGTCGGTCAGCGGAGAAACATGTTGAACTATCTGAAGAAGAAGGACATCAACCGCTACCGTGCAATCATTGAAAAGCTCGGCTTGAGAAAGTAATTCGGTCCGTTTCTGACAGAAGGGAGGTCCGTCTTCCCTTCTGTCGGGCAGAGCAAAGTCATCCCCGAGGATGGCTTTGTTTTTTGCCATTCCACCATTTCAAACCGTAACAACAGGTCTCCCTTGATTCTGGATTCAGCAGTTATGAAAGTTTCCGAACATCGGGCATTTTTATAACTGCCGGAACAGAGGGGAGTCCCGAAAACAGAAAGGACAAGCCATGAACATTTACGAAAACTATCGCAAATTCGAAACTACCATCGCCGGCCGTCCCCTGGTTGTAGAGACCGGGAAATTTGCCGGCCTTGCCAACGGCTCTGCCATGATTCGCTACGGCGAAACCTGCGTGCTGGCCTGTGCCACAGCATCGGAAAAACCCCGGGACGGCATTGACTTTTTCCCCCTTGCCGTAGATTACGAAGAAAAGCTTTACTCCGTCGGACGGATTCCCGGTTCCTTTATGAAGCGGGAAGGAAAACCCAGCGAAAAGGCCATTCTGACGGCCCGTGTCATTGACCGGCCCATCCGTCCCCTGTTCCCCAAGGACATGAGAAACGACGTAGTCGTCAGCCTGACCCTGATGGCAGTGGACCAGGATTGCTCACCGGAAATCACGGCCATGATCGGTGCCTCCGTTGCCATTTCCATCTCCGACATTCCCTGGAAGGGCCCCATCGGCGGTGTTCTTTTGGGATACGTGGACGGTCAGTACGTCATTAACCCCACCGAGGAGCAGCGTGCCGTTTCCGAAATGGCGGTTACCGTTGCCGCGTCTGCCGACAAGATCGTGATGATCGAAGCCGGTGCCAATGAAATCCCCGACGACGTAATGTACAACGGAATTCTGGAAGCCCACAAGGAAATTAAGAAGATCGTCGAATTCATCGAAGGCATTAAGGCTGAGATCGGCAAGCCGAAGTTTGAATATGCGGCCCACACCCTGCCCGAAGGAATGTTGGAGGACGTCACCGTCTTTGCCGGCAATAAGATCAAAGAGGCCATGAAGACTGACGATAAGGACGTCCGGGATGCCCGGATCTCCGCCGTCACCGCCGAAATCGAAGCGGAATTTGCAGAAAAATATCCCGACTCCTCCGCAGCGATCGGAGAAGCGGTTTATAAGATTCAGAAATCCATCGTC
>JAZTWH010000006.1:0-2174 GCA_045635765.1 Eubacteriales bacterium
TCTCCGGGAGAGAGAGGGCAGGCCCGGTCAAAATCTCCGGGAGAGAGAGGGCAGGCCCGGTCAAAATCTCCGGGAGGGAGAGGGCAGGCCCGGTGATATAACGCTTCCGGTCATTTCCCTTCCCCGTCCGGGGGCGGAGAATCTGCCGTTGGGGGTGCCATATTGACGGCGATGGGGCCGGGGATGACCGTTTCTACGCCCACGAAATTCAGCAACTCCCCTTCGGTCATCCAGCCGTATTTCAGCACCGAATCCCCAATCAGGGAAAGAATGGCGTATCCGCCCCCCCCAAAGGCGAAGCAGCCGATTTTCAGCATGGACAAAAACAACGGTACGAGAACGGTCATAATTTTTCCCTCCTTAAAAACTCGTCCGCCTGCCCTCTGTCGGTAAAAACGAGGACCCGTTTCTCCCGGTGCCGTTCCAAAAGTGCAAGGATGCGGGGGCGGCTGTCTTTTGCGAAGTTCTTTACAAACTCCATAAATTCTGCATCCTCATCCTGTTCCACCCAGGGCAGGTCGCTGCGGGCCGTTCCCCGCCGTTGGCGGATGCCCTCCAGGCACAGAGCAGGGGGATAGTCCAGGAAAATCACCGTATCGCAGGCCCGGAGCCGAAGGTCCAGGGTGTTGGCGTAATTCCCGTCCACAATCCATTGGTCCTTGGAAAGAACCTCCGACAGACGGTCCAGGAATGTCCCCCGGTCCACCGTGGTTCGGTCGGGGTTCCAATACATCCTGTCCAGATGATATAGGTCGATGCCCGTAAGCTCATGCAACGCCCGGGAAAAGGTGCTTTTCCCGCTTCCGGGACACCCGATGACCAAAATCTTTTTCATGGTTTTTTTCATCCTAAGTCAATGTCAATTTCGTAGGTATCGTCAATGTAAATGCAGTTCACTTGATGCTCCCGGGCCAGGCGAAGGGCCTCGGCATGGTCCCGAAGCATCTCTTCAAGGGTCCCTTCGTCGGTTTGGCGGGATTCGATAACGTTGGCGTAGTTTTTGATGTCGGCAAAGTGGTTGCGGATGTATTTTTCGCTCATTACAAGGCAATAGTAGCGGATATTTGCAAGATATTTTTCCTCAAAATCCGCCTGCCAACCGAAGGGGATATAGCACCCCTCCACAATCAAGCTTTGGTTATTTTCGATGGCAGTCTTGATGATTTCCCGCACGATGGGCCACAAATAAGCCGTCAGCCGGGCGTCATCGTCGGTGGGCGTCAGGGCGGTATTCCCGCTGCGAATCAGTCCCATCTTCAAATGGTCCACGGAAAGATAAGGGATTTGATATTTTTCAAGCAGCTTCTGTGCCAACGCCGTCTTCCCCACGTGGGAGGGGCCGGAAATCAAAAGTATCATAGGCAGGTCCTTTCGTCAAATATCTCAACGGGGAAGGCGACGCCCCGTCAGGACGGGCCTCCTCCGCCCCACGGAACGGTCCCAAAGACAGAGGCCTCCTCCGCCCCACGGAACGGAACAAAAAACAGAGCCCCCCGCCGCCCAACGGAACGGTACCAAATCATTATAGCACAGATTAAAAATATTTTCAAGGGCATGAGGCCAAAACCGTCGCGAAAAGGGTTCTAAAATCTAAAGATGGTCTTGCCTTTTTTCTATGATATGATATAATAAAGACAGGGCCTGTTCCGGGGGTTAAATTTTTCAGGAGATTACTATGACAGAGAAAACGTATATCTTGGATTTCCGAAAAGTCCAAGACGGGAGAGAGCTTCATCAAATCATTCGCAAGTCCCTGGAGTTCCCGGACCATTACGGTTGTAATTGGTCTGCTTTTTGGGATTGCTTGACAGACCTGTACGGAGGACCGATTCATATCAAAATAGTCGGGTTTGAGGTGGTGGAGGAAAAATTTGAAGGGTCTGCCCGGCAAATGCTATCCATCCTCGAGAGATTTAAGCACTTCGAGGAATGTTTTACCCCGGAGATTCGCATCGAAATTGTCCGGCACGGAACGGTCACAATTATCGAATAGTCCTCCCTGCCTCCGCCCTCCGGGCAAGGGCTAAAAAGACTCCCTGCTTCGCCCTCCGGGCAAGGGCTGAAACGACCTCTCTGGCCCGGAAATTTCCGGCGGAGAGACGGGTTGGGGACGGGGAGGTGGGGAAGAACTGAAATTTTTGTGTCTTTCCCGAACAAAAGCCTTGACGGGAGCG
>JAZTWH010000007.1:0-18922 GCA_045635765.1 Eubacteriales bacterium
ACCACATCCTTCATCCCCAATGAAACCATCTTTTTGGCGGCGTTGGGGGCCGCCGCGGTTCTGTCGGTCTATTTGGTGTTCCTATTCCGTGCCATGAGAAAGAAGAAATAATATGAAAGATACCTTCGTTACCCTGTATACCTCCGAGGGCGAAAGGCTTTCGGGACAGCCATGGAATATTTATCCCCGGCCCCAAATGAAGCGGAATTCCTTTTTCTGCCTGAACGGTCCGTGGGATTTTTACAAAGAGGACGGGGAGCGGGAGACGATTCTGGTTCCCTTTCCGCCGGAATCGGCCTTGTCGGGCCTTGGCCGGAGGATGGGGAAATCCCCTACCGTAAAATACTGCCGCACCTTTTCTCTGCCGGAGGAATTCGTCAGGGGCCGGGTCCTTTTGCATTTTGGAGCCGTGGACCAGGTGGCGACGGTTCTGTTAAACGGCCGCCAGGTGGGAACCCACCGAGGAGGATACGATGCCTTCACCTTTGACGTTACGGAGTTTCTCCAAGAAGTAAATACTTTGACCGTTCTTTGCACCGACTTTTTGGAATCCCACGTACTTCCTTACGGGAAGCAACGGGAAGCGAGGGGCGGAATGTGGTACACCCCGGTAACGGGCATTTGGCAGACGGTTTGGATGGAGAGCGTTCCGCAAGAATATATCCGGGCTCTGAAGATTGAAACGGGGGCGGATTTTGCCACCGTTTCGGCAGAAGGCGTTGCCGAAGGGACCGTAACGGTAGAGACGCCCTCTGGGAAAATTACCGCCAAATTGGCCGGAGGAACCGCCCGCATCGACCTTCCCGGGCCTCGGATGTGGTCTCCGGAGGATCCCTATTTGTATCATTTTTCCGTAAAAGCGGGGGAAGATGAGGTTTTCTCTTATTTTGCCCTGCGGACCTTGGAAATCAAAAAGGTGGACGGTCTGCCCCGTCTTTGTCTGAACGGAAAACCGTACTTTTTCCACGGGCTTCTGGATCAGGGATACTACAGCGACGGCATCTACACCCCGGCCTGCCCGGAAAATTACACGAGAGATATTTCCGAAATGAAGGCCCTGGGGTTCAATATGCTGCGAAAACACATCAAAGTGGAGCCGGAGCATTTTTATTACGAATGTGACCGGCTGGGAATGGTCGTGTTTCAGGATATGGTCAACAACGGGGCATATTCATTTTTGCGGGATACGGCATTGCCCACACTTGGGGTCAAGCGGCTGCCGGACCGCAGGTTGCACCGACGAAAGGAAACGCGGAAGGCCTTCGAGGACAGCATGGTTGCCACGGTACGGCAGTTGTACAATCACCCTTGCATCTGCTACTGGACCATTTTCAACGTGGGATGGGGGCAATTTGACAGTGCTGCCATGTACGACAAGCTCAAGGCCCTGGATTCTTCCCGGTTTATTGACGCCACCTCCGGGTGGTTTCAGGGATCGAAGAGTGACGTGGAAAGCCTGCACGTATACTTTAAGCCGGTAAAGATCAAGGGGTCCCAACGGCCGGTGGTTCTGTCGGAATTCGGCGGATACTCCTATCAACCGAAGGGCCACGTATTCCATCCGGAAAAACCCTACGGGTATCGGTTTTTCAAGAATCGGAAGGAGTTTGAGGATGCTCTCATTGAGTTATACCGAAGGGAGATCATCCCGGCAATAGACAAGGGCCTTTGTGCCGCGGTATACACCCAAGTCTCCGACGTGGAAGACGAAGCCAACGGTCTTCTTTCCTACGATCGGAAGGTATTAAAGGTCTGCGGAGAAACCATGAAGGCCATCGCAGAGCAATTAAAAATATAAAAGACCGCCCGGCTCACAAGAGCCGGGCGGGATTCTTTTAAAAGTTAGTCTTTTTTCCGATTGGCAAGGAAGGTCAAGAGCCACAGGACCGCCAGCATCAGCACCAGGCTGACCCCGAGGACGACCCAGACGTTCTGAACGAATCCGGCCAACAGATAACCGATCAGGGATACGCCAGCTACGGTCATGACGTAAGGCAACTGGGTAGACACGTGCGTCACGTGGTCGCACTGACCGCCGGTAGACGACATGATGGTCGTGTCGGAAATGGGGGAGCAGTGGTCCCCGCAGACGGCACCGGCAAGGCACGCGGAGATGCAGATGATGACCATGGAAGGAATTCCGCCCGCATCGGAGACGGAGGCCAAATCTGCCTCAAATACCCCGGTAACGATGGGGATGAGAATCCCGAAGGTGCCCCAGGAAGTTCCGGTAGCGAAGGACAGAAGTACGGCCACCAGGAAGAGGATGGCAGGCAAGAGAATCCGAATGGCGGTAACTTGTTCCACCACACCGGCAACGAAGGAGGAGGCTCCCAAGAGACCGGTCATGCTCTTCAGACCCCAGGCAAAGGTCAGAATCAGGATGGCGGGAACCATCTGCTTGAACCCTTCGGGGACGGAGGACATACAATCCTTGAAAGACAGAACCTTCCGGCACAGGAAGTAAATAACGTTGACGATCAGAGCACCCACGGAGCCGAGGGCAAGGCCGTAGGAGGCGTCGCAGTTGGCGAAGGCGTCAACGATGGAAACACCGCCGTCAAACAGTCCGCCGGAATAAAGCATTCCCGCAACGCTGAAGATGATCAGGACCGCCACGGGGAGGATCAGGTCGATGACCTTTCCCTTTGCGTTGGCCTTCTCGTTGGGATTCTCTGAAACGTCCTGCTGATTTCCGGAGAACAAATCTCCCTTTCTGGCATTCAGCTCATGCTTACGCATGGGGCCGTAATCTTTTCCGGAAATGGCCAGGAAAAGAACCATCGCGATGGTCAAAAGAGCGTACAGGTTATAGGGAATGGTACGGATAAACAGAGCAATTCCGTTAATGTCTGCTCCGTTGGCATCCTGCACCGTACCGCTGACGGCAGCGGCCCAGGAAGAGATGGGAGCAATGATGCAGATGGGGGCGGCGGTAGCGTCGATCAGATACGCCAGCTTCGCCCGAGAAACGTTCTGTTTATCAGTCAAGGGACGCATAACGCTGCCGACGGTCAGGCAATTAAAATAGTCGTCGACAAAGATCAGAGCACCCAGCCCGAAGGTGGAAACCTGGGCTCCTCTGCGGGATTTGATCCGCTTCGAGGCCCACTCCCCGTAGGCCCGGCTTCCTCCGGCCCGGTTCATCATAACGACGATAATTCCCAGCACTACGAGGAAGATTAGAATTCCCACGTTATACGAATCTGAAAGATTGGCGATCAGCCCATCGTTGAGGATGGCATTAAAGGCCTTTTCTCCGTCAAAGCCTACATTGGAAATGCCGTACAGAATTCCGCCGGACACGATCCCGATAAACAGAGAGGAGTAGGCCTCTTTGGTAATCAGGGCCAAAGCAATGGCAATGACCGGGGGAAGAAGGGCAATTGCGGTTTCATTGAACATACTTTGGTATTCTGCGGTTTCTTCGGCCACTGCCGCCCCGGAGTCGGTCACTTCATCGGCGGAAAAGGTCAGGGCGAAGGAGCCGACGAGAGCGAGACACAGAAGCAGGATCCCGAAGATGCGGGTCAGTTTTTTCATAGTGTTCCCTCCTACGAATAGATATGAAAACAAAACGTGCCACGAAGATGCTTCATGACACGGGATCGTTGCACAATCATGATAGCACTCCACAAAAGCTGTGACAGTACGGCACATGTTCTGTACCGTCCCGGAAGCGGCTGAAAGGCTCTCACCGCAACCTCGGCAATTACTCTCTGCTCCGGGCCCGCCTCGGGCCTTTGTCCGCAGCCGGTAGTAACCGCACCTCTATCTTCGGCATATTCTGTTTTTAACAGTATACCATTGATTCCCATAGAATGTCAAGCCCATTCGGGGGATTATAACATTTTTTTCACATTTTGAGGGGTGCGTTATGAAAAACCTGCCTTTTACCGTAGCGGTGACCTCACTGGCCACGCTGGTGGCCGAATCCTTGACCGACGAGGAGTTGGAATTGGCGGCGGTGGCTCTGACCCAGGCGGAAGACACCATGGCAACGGTGCTGGTGCTTCGAAATCAAAGAAAGGAGGATACTTGATTTTCAAGGAGAACTATGCTATAATATAGCCGTAAGGAAGTGAAAAAATGATTAAAACCAACGCCATGCGGATGCTGGACAAGGCAAAAATCAAATACGAGCCCAAGGAATACGTTCCCGACGAAAAAGATTTAAGCGGCGTACATATTGCCCAGCAGATCGGGCTTCCGGCGGAGCAATGCTTTAAAACCATCGTCACCAAGGGAGATAAAACCGGCCCCGTGGTTTTCTGTATTCCCGCAAACCGAGAGATCGACCTAAAAAAAGCGGCAAAAATTACGGGAAATAAGAGGGTGGAGCCTTTGCATGTAAAGGATCTTCCGACCTTGACCGGGTACGTCCGGGGGGCTTGTTCTCCCCTGGGAATGAAGAAAAAATTTCCCACCTATATGGACGAGTCCTGCCTGGAGTTTGAAAAGATCACCGTCAGTGCCGGAATCAAGGGATGTCAACTGCTCTTAAACAGTACGGATATTGTCGCCTGCGTGGTAGCGACGGTCTGTGATCTGACTCAAAAATAAAAATTGCAATCGCGGTTCCATTACAACTGCCATGGCTTGGGGCAGATTTGGGATCGTACCGGGAGGAGCATGGGAACCGGGAAAAAATCCTTGGTCGGTTTTATTTTTTGGCAAATACGGGCTTGACAAGGCAATAAAACTGTGCTATAATATGTAATATATTATTAAAATTAAAAACTGAACCGAAAAGCTGTGACGAAGACAGTAGTTTCACAAAGAAATGCAAAGCGAGCCGGGGACGGTGTGAGCCCGGTGCAGAGTACCGTGAAACGAAGATCCCTTCCGAGCTGCGTGCCGAACGGGCTATGCCCCAGTAAGTTCCGCCGGTCCCCCGACGTCAACGGGGAGCATATGTACGTATGTAATATGGGTGGTTAAGCGAAGTTTCCCTTCGTCCCGTTGCTGCGGGGCGGAGGATTTTTGTTTTTCGGGAAGTTTGAAAGCTACGGAGGAAAAGCTATGTACGAAAAAGTCTCGGCCGATCTGAATTTCGTCGACAGAGAAAAGAAGATCGAAGAGTTTTGGGCGAAGAACCAAATCTTTGAAAAGAGCGTGGACCAACGGAAGGACGGAGCATATTTTACCTTCTACGACGGCCCTCCCACCGCCAACGGGAAGCCCCATATCGGCCACGTTCTGACCCGGGTAATCAAAGATACCATTCCCCGCTACAAGGCCATGAAGGGGAATTTTACCGTCCGGAAAGCCGGCTGGGACACTCACGGACTTCCCGTCGAGCTGGAAGTGGAAAAAAAGCTGGGTTTGGACGGGAAGGAACAGATCGAGAAATACGGACTGGAGCCTTTCATCAAAGAATGTAAGGAGAGCGTCTGGAAATACAAGGAAATGTGGGAGGACTTCTCCGACACCGTCGGCTATTGGGCGGACATGAAGGATCCCTACGTTACCTACGATAACAGCTTTATCGAATCCGAATGGTGGGCTCTGAAGCAGATCTGGGAAAAGGGCCTGCTGTACAAAGGCTTCAAGATCGTTCCCTACTGCCCCCGTTGCGGGACTCCCCTGTCCAGCCATGAGGTTGCCCAAGGATATAAAACCGTCAAGGAACGGTCCGCCGTAGTCCGCTTCAAGGCCGTAGGAGAAGACGCCTACTTCCTGGCCTGGACGACGACTCCCTGGACGTTGCCCTCCAACGTGGCACTGTGCGTCAATCCCGACGATACCTACTGCAAGGTCAAGGCGGCGGACGGATACACCTATTACCTGGCACAGGCCTTGCTGGATTCGGTTTTGGGAAAACTGGCCGAAGACGGTCCCGCCTACGAAATTTTGGAAACTTACTCCGGGAAAGACCTGGAATACAAGGAATACGAACCTCTCTTTGCCTGTGCCGCCGCCGTTGCGGAGAAGCAGCATAAGAAAGGGCACTATATTACCTGCGACGGTTACGTCACCATGGCAGACGGTACGGGAATCGTCCACATTGCTCCCGCCTTCGGGGAAGATGACGCCAAGGTGGGCCGCAAATACGATCTGCCCTTCGTTCAGTTCGTAGACGGTGCGGGCAACATGACCGAGGAAACGCCCTACGCCGGGAAATTTGTCAAAGATGCGGATCCGTTGGTCCTCGTTGATCTGGACAAGGAAGGAAAGCTCTTCGACGCTCCCAAATTCGAGCATGAATATCCCTTCTGCTGGCGGTGCGATACGCCGCTGATCTATTACGCCCGGGAATCCTGGTTTATCAAGATGTCCGCCGTCAAGGACGATCTTTTGAGGAATAACGCAACCATCAACTGGATGCCCGAAAACATTGGAACGGGCCGGTTTGGAGATTGGCTGAAAAACGTTCAGGACTGGGGCATCAGCCGGAACCGTTATTGGGGAACTCCCCTGAATATCTGGCAGTGCGATTGCGGACATCAGCACGCGGTGGGTTCCATTGAAGAATTAAAATCCCTGTCCGACAACTGCCCCGACGAGGTGGAGCTGCACCGTCCTTACATTGACGCAGTAACCATTAAGTGTCCCCATTGCGGCAAAGAGATGCACCGAGTGCCGGAAGTAATCGACTGCTGGTTTGACTCGGGGGCCATGCCCTTTGCTCAGTGGCACTATCCCTTTGAAAACAAAGAAATTTTCCATAAGACCTTCCCTGCCGACTTTATCAGCGAAGGGGTGGACCAGACCCGGGGATGGTTCTATTCCCTGCTGGCCATTTCCACGTTGCTGTTCAACAAGGCTCCTTACAAGAACGTCATTGTCCTCGGTCACGTTCAGGACGCTGACGGACAAAAGATGTCCAAATCCAAGGGCAACGCCGTGGATCCCTTTGACGCGTTGGAAAAGCACGGTGCAGACGCCATCCGTTGGTATTTTTATTCCAACTCTGCCCCCTGGCTGCCCAATCGGTTCCACCATGCGGCGGTCACGGAGGGCCAGCGGAAATTTATGGGGACTCTGTGGAACACCTACGCCTTCTTTGTCCTTTACGCCAACATTGACGGCTTTGACGCAACCAAGTTCACCTTGGATTACGACAAGCTGAGCGTGATGGACAAGTGGATGATCTCCAAGCTGAACACCCTGATCAAGACCACCGACGATTATATGAGCAACTATAAGATCACCGAGGTTTCCCGTGTGATGCAGTCCTTTGTGGAGGACATGAGTAACTGGTACGTCCGCCGCAGCCGGGAACGATTCTGGGCGAAGGGCATGGAGCAGGATAAGATCAATGCTTACATGACCCTGTATACGGTCCTTACCACTTTCTGCAAGCTGGCCGCACCCCTGGTTCCCTTCGTCACCGAGGATATTTATCAAAACCTGGTCCGGAGCATCGACAAGACTGCCCCCGAAAGCATCCATCTGTGCGATTATCCCGTGGCAACGGAGGCCTGGATTAACGCAGACATGGAAGCCGGAATGGACGAAGTTTTGCAGGTGGTCACTCTGGGACGGAACTGTCGCAATGCCGCAAATATCAAGAACCGTCAACCCATTGCCGCCATGTACGTCAAGGGCGACCGGGAATTGGGAGAAGAGTACAAGGCTATCGTGGCTGATGAATTGAACGTCCGGGAAGTAAGGATTGCCGAAAACGTGAAGCAATTCCTTTCCTATTCCTTCAAACCTCAGTTAAAGACCGTAGGACCGAAATACGGGAAATATCTCAACGCCATCCGCACCGCGTTGACTGAGCTGAACGGCTCGGAAGCCATGGATGAGCTGGAAGAAACCGGTTGTCTGAAGTTGAATTTGGACGGGGAAGAAATCCGTTTGACCAGAGAGGATCTTCTCATTGAATCCGCACAGACCCAAGGATACGAATCCTGCACCGACAACGGCGTGACTGTGGTCCTCGACACCACCCTGACGCCGGAGCTGATCGAGGAGGGCTTCGTTCGGGAGATCATCAGTAAGATCCAGACCATGCGGAAGGAATCGGGCTTTGAGGTGACCGATCACATTGCCGTTTACACCTATGGGAATGACAAGATCACGGAGATCTTCCAAAAGAACGAGCCTGTAATTAAGAGTGAGGTTTTGGCAGAAACCGTAGCGTACACTGCCCCCACGCAGGCTGAACATCCCAAGACCTGGAACATCAACGGAGAAAAGGTTACCCTCGGCGTAAAAGTGATTTAAAACAACAACTCCCCCGGTCATGCGATCGGGGGAGTTTGGCAAAGGAGCATTAAAATGCCGAAATCTGCAAATCAAAAATTAAAATTACCCTGTTTGATAAGGATATTGAAAGAAAAAACCGACGAGGACCACGGATTGAAGGCGGACGAACTGATCCGGGAACTGGCCCGCTATGGTATTTCGGCAGAACGGAAAAGCATTTACGACGATATGCGTCTGCTGCAGGATTCCTTCGGAATGGTCATTGAGCATGACAAGGCCCACGGGTATCGGTTGGCAGAGCAGGAGTTTGACCTGCCCGAGCTGAAAATGCTGGTGGACGCCGTACAGTCCAGCCGGTTCATTTCCGTGACCAAAAGCGATGAACTGATTCGGAAGCTGAAGGGATTGACCAGTGAACACAAGGCACGGAAATTGCAACGGCAGGTGACGGTAAAAAACCGCATCAAGTCCATGAACAACACCACCATTTACTCCATTGACACCATCCATAACGCCATTTTGAACGACCGGCAAATTACCTTCCAATACTGGGGCTGGACAGTCAACAAGGAGCAAGTGGCCCGGCACAACGGTAAAAGATACCGGGTATCCCCCTGGATGCTGTTGTGGGACGACGAATATTATTATCTGGTGGCCTACGACCGTGAAAATGCACAGATCCGCCATTACCGGGTGGACCGGATGCGGACGGTAACCGAAACGGAGGAAAAACGGGAAGGCCGGGAAGAATTCACGAAAATAGACATCGCAGAATATTCCTCGGGAGTATTCGGAATGTTTGGGGGACAGACCACCCACGTGACCTTTCGGTGCAGACCGTCCATGGCGGACGTGGTCCTTGACCGGTTTGGGAAGGACGTGATGCTGATTCCCGAGTCCGACGGATTCCGATTCCACGCAGACATTAACGTTTCGCCCCAATTTTTCGGTTGGGTGGCGTCCTTCGGGGACGAAATCAAGATCCTCTCCCCTTCGGACACCGTGGCCCGATTCAAGCAACATCTGACCGATGCCTTAAATCAATACGAATAAAATAGGCCGACCTTTTGCCCTTTATTCAAGCTCAAAGGTATATTTCTTTCCGCAGGCATTGCAATAGGTGACGATTTTTCCGTTTTCCGCCAAATCCTTCCGTTCCTCGGGAGGCATAGCGGAAACGAAACGCATCAGTGCCCCCCGGGAGCACGTGCAGCCGAAGCGGAGGGGGGTGCTTTCCAAAGGCTCAAACCCCTCGGGAATCCGTTCCTCGGGGAGGGCCTCGGACGCTTGGGCACACAGGCCCGACAGGTCACAGGATTCCCCGGGAAGCTGTTCGACAACGATGCAGAAAAAGGTGCCGTTTCTCTCAAAAACCTTACAAACGGCCGCAATCTGCAGAGACTGAGCAAAATAGGTGGAAACCAGGTCTTCCAATCCCTTTCCGCAGACCATTCCCGTGTAATTTCCTCTTAAATGAAGCTGCAACGTAACCTCCAAGGTGTCCTCCGCCCCGTCGCAGGACTCCTCTTTCCGGCCTCGGACCATGCCGTCCTTGTCGGCCGTGGCAGAGAAAAGGCCTCTTCCGGGCAAAGAAAGGCGAGCCGTGACGGAGGCCCGATCATCCTTCTGGAGGGCAGAAATACAGCAAGCAAAGGCCTCCAGCTTTCCCAAAAGGATCACGTCTTGACCCTCAAGATGATTCAACTGGGAAGACTTGGCCACGGCATCGGAGAGGGAAATGCAAAAAATCCGGGCGTTTTGGGCAAGATACTTCGATACTTGTTGGGTCATAGCGGTCTCCTTACGATGATTATTTTCCGTCCCTGATAGGGAATGGTTTTTTGGGGCAGGAACCCCACGGTGCGAAGGTAATTTCGCATTTCATCGGCGTCATACCATCGCTCCCAGATCTCCTCCTCCACCCGGGTATAGGCTTGGCCTGTCGTCAGATCGGTGGGACCCGCCTTGCGGAACAGGGTCAAAGTTTGGCAGGTATAGGTGCCGTCGAAGGATTTTTGAAGGATCAGAACGGAGCCGTCCTTTTCCTCGATCTGGGGCGTTGTATCGGAAAATAATTTTTTATCCTTCAGGTCAAAAATAAAATATCCGCCGGGCTCAGTGAAATGATAAAGACGGCGAAAGAACCGTTTCACTTCCTGCTTGCTTAACAGGTGGTTCACCGTATCCATAGAAGAAAACACCGCATGGTAGGCACCGTAAAGGTCGATTTCCGGGAGGGACTGACACATCAGATGAGGGTGAATTCCCTCGCTGGTCAGCTTTTCAAAGGCCAGGTCCAGCATTTCGGCGGACGCATCCACGCCGCTGCAATCAAAGCCCCGGCGAGACAATTCCAGCATCAGCGTCCCCGTTCCGCAGCCGCAATCCAAGGCCAGGGGATTCTCGGGGAGATCCAGATGAGGCAAAGTGCGGGTTAGATAGTCCCCGTAGTCGAACCCGGAGTTGAACCGGTCGTAATCCCGGGCAATGGCGTCGTAATCCATAGAGCCTCCATAAAATAAAATGTTACAGTTTTTTTAGAAAATTCCCTTTTCATTTGGAATCGGATATGCTATAATAGTACTATATACAACATTGGGAGTGGGACATGAAAACATCTTTAAAACTCCGTTTCGGAGCTCTTTTATTCGCCCTGGTCTTTCTTTTGGGCGGGTTGGCCCTTTCCGGGGAGGAAGTTACGGAAGAAGAACCGGAGATCGGGGCGGAATATGCCGTTATTTTCAATGCCGACGACGAAGGCGAGATTCTGTACGGGAAGAATGAAACGTCCTCGGTCTATTGCGGATTTTTGCCCCGGGTAATGACCTGTCTTTTGATCGCGGAAAGCGGAAAACTGGAGGAAACGGTAACCGTAACGAAGGGGATGTTGGTCAATACGCCCCAGATATCCACGGCCCAGCTGAAGGCAGGGGATGAAATTACCTATGGGGATCTAATCACCTGTATCTGCGTAGTCAATTCCCAGGAAGCGGCGGTTGCGGCGGCCACTTCCCTTGGAGGGGATCTGAAAACCTTCGTTGCGATGATGAATGAAAAGGCAAAAGCCCTGGGGGCGTCCGACACGGTATTCACGAACGTTACGGGGAACTTCGTATCCAACACCAAGCAAATCTCCACCTTAGCGGACTGTGCGAAAATCATCAGTGCGGCCCTTCAGCACCAGGTAATCGCGGAAGCGGCGGCCCTTCGGACCGCAAAAATCACCGTGAACGGCAAAGAAAAAAATCTATATACCCGTAATATGCTCATCGAGCCGGCGGGGAGCAATTACAACCCGGCGGCAAAGGGATTGTTTATTTACTCTCAGGAGAAAAACAACGCATCCATTGCCACCTGCAGAAAGGATTCAGAGCGAAATATTATCTCCATGGCCGTGACAACGAAAGGATTGGGAGAGCTTTACAAGGATGCGGGCGTGCTTTTAAAATATTCCCAAAACCGTTACGTTTCCAGAACCTTGCTGACCAAGGGGGCTACCTTAGAGGAGGTTACGGTAACCAACGGAAAGGGCGTGGATTACGTTATTTTAACGTCCAAAGAAGGAGTCACTGCTCTCATCCCCAAAATCTACGCAAATCAGGAGCCGACCCTCACCTTTGATATTCCCGAATCAATCGAAGCCCCGATAGAAAAAGGAGCCGTTTTAGGCACGGTAACGGTGTCTTGCGGAAACAAGGAATACGGGAGCGTGGAATTGATCGCCCAATCGGGGGTAGAATTGGATTACTTTGAACTGTATTCCTCCAATATGATGAGGTTTTTCTCCAATCCCTGGCTTTGGATCCTTTTGGGGGGCCTGTTGTTCGTAGTCTGCGGATACATTTTCCTGACCTATCGAATCAACAATCCAAAGAAAAAGAAAACCTCGACGAAGGCTACCGGCGGCCGAATCCGAATGACCGGGTCGGAGGAAGACGACGAATAAAACCTTCTTTGATTTCAAGAAGATTCCGCACCGCAAAGGTGCGGAATTATTTTTTTGCAAAGATTATTTTTCAGGGGGCTGGGGGTCGGGAAATCCTTGAGCCGCCAGCTGTGCCAAAACGCGACCGATACAGGAACGAAGGGATCGGTTGTTGGTAACACGGGCATCGGCAATGGATTCGTAAATGGGAATTCGGCGGCGTGCAATGGGGTAAATTCGGGTGGGATCGTCGTGGAACACGGGGCGTTTATCGGTATTCAGGGTGGTCAAGATAGATCGGGGATGCCGGACAACGTATAAAACCGTTTCTTCCCGAAGAAGGTCTACGTTCTCCGAACGCTCCACAATTCCACCCCCGGTGGCGACCACACAGCGGTCCAAGTTCTCGTTGACCCACTTTAACGCGGCAATTTCCTTTTCCCGGAAGGAGTCTTCCCCCTGACCGTACAACTCGTGAATGGTTGCTCCTTCCCGCTGGGTGATCAGCCGGTCTAGATCCACAAAACGCAAGTTCAGCCGTCGGGCAACGATCCGCCCCACGGTGGTCTTCCCTGCTCCGGGCAGGCCTACGAGATAGAGATTGGCCATGAAGGTCTCCTTTCCAAGGTTCTGTATAACAGTATACAATAAAAAGCGGAAAATGTCAAGGGTAGGGCAAATTTTTGAGGGGTAAAAAGCTCACCCCTTCTCAGAACTGGAAGAATTTTTTACAAAAAGAAGCACCCGCCAAATGGCGGGCACTTCATATCATCGGATCAAATTATTCTTGATCGTTCTTTTCTTCTTCTGCGGGAGCAGCTTCAGCTTCAGGAGCATCTTCGACTGCGGGAGCAGCTTCGGAAGTAGCTTCGGGAGCTTTCTTCTTGCCGAGAACCAGAACGAGAACAACGACGATGGCGATTACCACGACAGCGGCAACGATGATGATCCACCAGGGGAATCCATCGGAGGGCTGGGGATTGGCATTGCTGTTGTTGCTGTTGCTAACGGAACCGTCGTTCTCATCGGAAGCGACAGGAGTAGAAGCGTCGGAAGAGCCGTCAGAGGTCTTATCGCTTCCGCTTGCAGCTTCAACCTTCGGAGTTTTGAAGGTGTAAGGATCAGAGGGATCCGATTCGCTACCTGTAGCAGTTACGGAAGTAACAGTCAGTTCATACATGGTATCGGATTCCAGTCCGGTCAGGGTATAGGTCAGATCTGTGATGGGTTCGGCATTTGCCTTAACGGCTTCATCAGCGGAGCCAACAACCTTGTAATAAACGTTGTAGCCGACAGCTTTAATGGTTTCACCCCAAGAAATGATGGTATCAGTGGTTTCTTTGCTGACGCGTTCATGCATTACGCCGGTAGGAGCAACGCCCTTGGGATCGCCGACAGACAGTTCTCCGGCATCGTGATAAGTAATCACAGGCAGCGATGTAAGGTCTACCATCTTACAGGATTTAACTCTGTTGTAAGCAGAAACGACAAGGCGGACTTTGTCCCCTTCGTTAACCTTGAAGGAAGGAACGGAAACAGCCAGAGGATTATCCGCGGGGTTGGTTTCGTAGCCGATACGGTTGGAGGTATCGCCTTCCGCGGGCCAGATTTGCTTATCGTTCAGGTAAACGGTAACAACGCTACCCCAATTGTCCCCCAAGCCATTCGTAGGATCGGAAGTGTTCGACTCATTGTTACAAGAAACGCTCACGTCGTAGGAAATGGTGCCAGTAGCGGGAACGACGTAGGTCAGGGCTGAATCAGCTCCGTCACCGGGATGCAAGGCCGTACCAGATTTGAGGATGGCACAGTAGCGATAGGGGCTTGCATTATCCCAAGCACCTTCCGCAACGGCAATGTAGTATTTGGTGTAGACACCCATAGCTCCGCCTTCTGCTGCATCAGAAAAATAAGCGGACATGGGCTTGAAGGACGAAGAAGCAACATCCCAGTACTCATAGGTCCACATTCCGTTGCCAAGGAAGAATCCTTCTTCGGACTTATAGCAGCCAAGGTCGGCGTCTTTTTCCCGGCCCTCATCATGGGACCCGACTTCTTCCAGAACGGATTCATAGGAATAGGTTTCTTCCACGTATTCCAACTGAGCCGCAGAGGAATTGACCGCAAGACCGGCGATGCAGGAAAGCATCATGGCAAGCGTCATGAGAAGCGCAAGTGTTTTTTTCATAGAAAATCTCCTTTTCCATAAATATTGATACACTAATTATATACGATTTCAAGAAATTTGTCAAGAGTGTTTTTTAAGAAAAAGGCTGAAAAATTTTTGAATTTTCCTTGATTTTATCAGCTTTTTTTTGCTTTTAAACTATTTATGGTCAATTAAAACAAATTTTAGGTCATGATTTTGTGCATATTAACAAAAAGCACCCAAAATTGAAACAAAATTCTTACTATTTTCGGCGTTTCGGTTCTATGAAAGAAATTGTCGACAACGCACATAAAAAGGCGGCACGATTTACGCACCGCCTTTTGGGTTTAGGAGAATTAGTCATTTTGCTTCTTGCGAAGAAGAACGATAGTTGCAACTGCAAATGCAACCAGACCAACGATTACAACGGGAACCATGGACAAATCGGAAGTTGCAGGATTCTTGTTCGAAGAGGAGGAACCGGCAGAGCCGGAAGCATTGGAAGAAGAGTCGGAGGTATCCGAAGAGGAATCGGAGGTGTCCGAAGAGGAATCAGAGGTGTCCAAAGAAGAATCAGAGGTGTCCGAAGAAGAATCAGAGGTGTCCGAAGAGGAATCAGAGGTGTCCGAAGAAGAATCAGAGGTGTCCGAAGAGGAATCGGAGGTGTCCGAAGAAGAATCAGAAGTGTCCGAAGAGGAATCGGAGGTGTCCGAAGAAGAATCAGAAGTGTCCGAAGAGGAATCGGAGGTGTCCGAAGAAGAATCAGAGGAAACATCGGAAGAATTGGAGTCCGAGGAATCGGATACTTCCGTATAAGTTACAACGGGAGCGTCAACCAGTTCCACGCCCTTGCCGCCGTAAGCTCCGTTGGGAGCGGTAACGCAGAGACGAACGCGGTCGCCTGCGGCAACAGTCAAGCCGGACAGGACGATTTCAAAGGGATCTGCCGCAGAGGTATCGTCGCCACCGATGTGGTTGTCAACGCCGGAGCCCGCTGCGGGGAAAACTTGTTCATCGTTGACCCAAACGGTGATGAGGGTACCTCCATCGGTTGCCGTAGAGTCGGTACCACCGTATGCGTACAAGGAGGCATCGTAGGAAATGGTTCCGGCCTTGGGAGCCACGAAGGTAAGGACGGGATCCCCGGATGCGGCAGGATGCATACGCATACCATTGGGGTTGGTCCCGGAAGCGGTAGAATTATTGGAGAAAATCATACAGTACCGATAGGGAGAATAACCGCCGGTAAGGGACCAGGGAGAACCTTCATCGGGAACGTAGGTTCTAACCCAGCCGCTATTATTCCAGCCACCACCGGCATTATTACCGGGATTGCCTGTGTAGTAGGAAGACATGGGTCTGAAGGTGTTGGCTCCAGCAACACGGTCGTAGAACTCATAGGTCCACACATCTGCCAAGAAGAAGCCTTCGGCGGAGTTGTAGGCACCCAGAGAACTTTGGGTGATGCCGTCAACCTTGCCGTAGTCCACGAGGGCATCGGCATAATTGTAGACGTCTTCCGATGCGACGGAATTCATCGCAAAGCCGACGATGCAGGAAAGCACCAATGCCAGCGTTACGACGAGCGAAAGTATTTTTTTCATAGAAAAACTCCTTTTTTTTAATTTTGATATACTAATCATAAACAATTTTAAAAAATTTGTCAAGGCATTTCATGGGGAAACCACGGGAAAACATTGAAATTTTGTTGATATTATAGGATATTTCGTTGTTTTAAGCATTTTTTGGCTATTATTACGAAATTTCATAATACTTTTGTACAAACCATGCAAAGGGACAAAAAAGAAGCAGAATTTGCCTTTTTGCCCTGCTTTTGGACTTTTGCAAGATCTTTCTTATAAAAATGCAAAATTTCTTTTTTGAGAAATTGTACTTGAAAAAATCTTCCTATTCATATAATATAAAAAATTGGGAGTTTGACATTGCATAAAAAGTGATCCCCCCATGTTGGGGGGATCACTTATTTATGACTAAGAATTAGTCGTTGTGCTTCTTGCGGAGAAGAACCGTTGCAGAAACAGCAACAGCAGCCATAGCAACGATCACAAAGGGAACGATAGAGAGATCGGAGGTGGCGGGGTTCTTATTGGTAGAAGAAGAACCGGAGTTGCTGGAACCAGCGTTGGAAGAAGCGTCAGAAGAAGCGTCAGAAGAAGCGTCAGAGGAAGAATCGGGAGCAGCAGCGGCATAAGTGACGACGGGAGTATCTGCAAACATCAAGGGCTTAGCGCCCATTTGATCACCATGGGCAGTAATCCGAATTCTGACACGATCTCCGGCGGCCACGGTCAGGTCAGAAAGAGCGACCTCGAGGGGCTCGGATTCAGAGGAGTTTTCAGCACCAACACGGTTAACGTCAACGGCTGCATTGGCTGCGGGATAAACCTGATCATCGTTAACCCAAACGGTTACGTCAGTACCCCAGTCGTCTGCAGTGAGCACATCATTTCCGCCAATCTTATTTGCCTCATTCATTGCATAGAGAGAGAAGTCAAGAGAAATATCTCCGGCTTTGGGGGCAACGAAGGTGACAATGGAATCGACTTTAGCGCCGGGGGCAACGATAATACCATCGGCAGAATAACTAACAAAGCAGAAGCGATATGCATGATCTGCGCCAGAAGCTTGCCAAGGAGAAGCTTCGTTAGGAACGTAAGTCTTTACATAGCCACTATTTCTCCAGGATTGACCAGCGATGTTGGGGTTTGCTTCATAGTAAGCAGCCATGGGCTTAACCACAGCGGTAGCGTCAGCGCGATCCAGGTATTCGAAGGTCCACAGACCACCGGCAAGAGCAAAGCCAGTGGAAGATTCGTAGCCCTTTCTTGTGCCCTGAGTCAGGCCGTCGACTTTACCCCAGTCAGAGAGAGCATCTTCATACTTGTAGACGTCTTCTGCAGCAGAGGAGTTGACCGCAAAAGCAACGACGCAGGACAGCACCATTGCAAGGGTCATGAGAAGTGCAAGTGTCTTTTTCATTTGGAAATCTCCTTTTCCATAAATTTTGATGGTTTCATTATACACTATTTTTTCGGAGTTGTCAAGATGTTTTTTTTACAAAATTGAAAATTAAAAGAAGAAATTTTCCTTGATTTAACGGGATTTTTTTCTCCATTTCCGCTTTTTAGTTTATTTACACAAAATTACATTGGCCTTTTTGTGCAAATATCACAAACGCCAATGATTTCGACAAAAAAACACCTTCACAACCGAGTGAAAGTGTTTTTTGTACCAATTTTTATTTTGTATATTTTCTCACAGTCGCCTGCATTTCTTCAAAAGGTTCTTTCAGAAGCAACGACCTTTCTGTCATTCCTTTTGATTGCAATCCTCCGGGGCATCCAATCGGGAGGATCCGAAGGAAATAATATTTTTTCCGTAGCGGCCCCGCAGGCGGTCCATGGCAAGCTCGACCTTTTCCTGCTTTTGACTCTCCGTCTCCCCGTCCGAGGGCAACAGCGAATACTGGAGGGGATAGTCGTCCTCGTCGGAAAGGTCGGTCACGGTGACGGTCAGGGCCCGGATGGATGCCGAGCCGATCTTCCAATTTGCCTCCAAGAGGGACATGGCGGCCGCGGCAATTTCCTTTGCCAAAAAGGTAGGGCGATCTAATTTTTTTTGCCGTTGCAAGGTGGTCAAAAGGGGGTCTTTTACGGAGATCTGCACGGTGCGGCCCTTTTTCCCCTCCTTCCGGAGGCGTCCGGCCACGGAATCGGAGAGGGACAACAGGTGGGAATAGATTTCGCTTCGGTCCGTGAGATCCTTGGGATAGGTGACGCCGTTTCCGACGGATTTCACCGGCTCCCGTTGGGCAAGGACGGGGGAATCGTCCAGGCCCCTTGCATAAAGAGACAAGGTTTGCCCTGCTTTTCCGAACCGGCGGGCTAAAAATTCCGGGTCGGCGGCGGCCAGGTTCCCGATGGTGCGGATTCCCAGTTGTTCCAATTGGACGCGCATTTTTCGGCCGACTCCGAACAGATCGCCCACAGGGAGGTTCCAAACGATTTGAGGAACGTCTTGGGGGAGGATCACGGTGGTGGCGTCGGGCTTCTTATAATCGCTGCCCAGTTTTGCAAATATTTTATTATAGGAAACACCTACGGAGATGGTGACACCGATCTGCCGGCGGATCTCCCGTCTCAAGCGGTCGGCGATGGTCTTGCCGTCGCCGAAAAGCCGTTGGCTTCCCGTGACGTCGAGCCAGGATTCGTCGATGCTGAAGGGCTCCACAAGGTCGGTATAGTTTCGGTAAATGGCGTTGATACGGGCACTTACTTCTTCGTATTTCTCATGGTGGGGAGGGATAAGCAACAAATCGGGGCATTTCCGTTGGGCCTGCCAGATGGTCTCCGCCGTTTGGACGCCGAAGGCCTTGGCCTTTTCGTTTTTGGCAAGGATAATTCCGTGCCGGCGGGTAGGATCCCCTGCCACGGCCATGGGCACCGATCGGTATTCGGGGTGGTCGATGGATTCCACCGAAGCAAAAAAATTATTGCAATCGCAGTGAAGAATGACCCGGTCCACGGTCAGGCGACCTCTTCGCCCAGCTCCGCCGGAGTGAAACGCCCGGAAAGGGCCTGCTCCAGGGGGGTCTGCAGGGACTCTTCGTAATGGGAGAGGGAGGAAATTTTCCAACCGTTGTCGTAAACGACGGTAAGAACGCTTCCGTC
>JAZTWH010000008.1:0-7597 GCA_045635765.1 Eubacteriales bacterium
GGTGGGTGCCATCTGACCGCCGGTCATCCCGTAAATAGCGTTGTTGATGAAGATGATGGTAATGTTTTCGTTCCGGGCGGCGGCGTGAACCGTTTCCGCCATTCCGATGGAGGCCAGGTCTCCGTCTCCTTGGTAAGTAAAGACAATGTGATTTTCCGGGTCGGCACGCTTGACCCCGGTGGCAACGGCAGGGGCACGGCCGTGGGCCGCTTCAATCATGTCGCAGGAAAAATAATTATAAGCCATAACGGAGCATCCTACGGGAGCAACGCCGATGGTCTTTCCTTCGATTCCCAGTTCGTCGATGACCTCCGCCACGAGACGGTGGACGATTCCGTGGGTACAGCCGGGGCAATAATGCATGGGAGCATCAGTTAAGGCATGGGGTTTATCAAATACGATCATTTGTTGGCACCTCCGATCTTTGCTGCAGTCGTACGGATGGATTCCAAAACCTGTTCGGGAGAGGGGATCATGCCTCCGACCCGGTTGCACAGGGTTACGGGAACCTTACATTCGGTGGCAAGACGGACGTCCTCGATCATCTGTCCCATGGACAGCTCCACGGAGATCATCGCCTTGACCTGATCTGCGGCCTTCTTAAAGGGAACCACGGGGAAGGGCCACAGGGTGATGGGACGGATCATGCCCACCTTAATGCCTTCCTTCCGCGCCTCGTCAATGGCGTTCTTGGAAACCCGGGCGGCGATGCCGAAGGCGGCAATGGCGATCTCTGCATCCTCCATCCGGTATTCTTCGTACATAGTCTCGTTGTCTTCGATGGCCTTGTACCGTTCAAAACGTTCAAAGTTGGTCTGCTCCAGGGAAGCAGGATCCAGGAACAGGGAGTTTACGATGTTGTGTTCCCGTTCCATTTTGGTGCCGGTGGTAGCCCAGGGCTTTTCCACGCAAGCGTTGACCTTCAATTCGTCCAACGCCACGGGCTCCATCATCTGTCCCATGGTTCCGTCGGCCAAAATCATGGTAGTCATGCGATATTTATCCGCAAGGTCAAAGCCCTTCACGGTCAGCTCGGCCATTTCCTGAATGGAAGCGGGAGCCAAAACGATCATTTTGAAATCTCCGTGACCGCCGGCCCGGGTAGCCTGAAAATAATCCGACTGGCTGGGCTGAATTCCGCCTAGACCGGGGCCGCCCCGCTGGACGTTGACCACCAAGGCAGGAAGATCTGCCCCGGCAAGATAGGAAAGTCCTTCTCCCTTCAGGGCAATTCCCGGGCTGGAAGAAGAGGTCATTACCCGTTTGCCCGTGGAAGCAACGCCGTAGACCATATTGTTGGCGGCGATTTCGCTCTCCGCCTGGAGGAAGCATCCTCCGATTTTTGGCATACGCTTTGCCATGTAAGCGGCAACTTCCGTTTGCGGGGTAATGGGATAGCCGAAATAGTGACGGCATCCTGCAATAATTGCGGCTTCCGCAATGGCCTCGTTGCCTTTCATCAAAACTTTATCAGACACACACTTCACTCACCTTTCCACTTTGATAACGCAGTCGGGACACATGGTAGCACAGAAAGCACAACCGATACAGGCGGCCTCGTCGGTGAGGACGGCAGGGTGATGTCCCTTTTTGTTGATTTGGTCCGGAGCTAACTGCAACAGGTGCTTGGGGCAAGCGTCTACGCACAGTCCGCAGCCTTTGCAGGAGTCGGTCTTAAAGGTTAATTTTGCCATAAGTACATCTCCGTTCAGTTGAATCCCCCGATTGGTTCGGGATTATAATTTTTTTTGAAGTTCCAGAGGGAACAGGTTTTCTATTTTTCCTTGGAGTTTGGGGAATAATTCCTTGGGAACCGTCGTCATTACCACCGGAATTCCCATCTCTTTTGAAACCGATTCGGCATAAGAAACCGAATCCAACACAACCTCCTCGTCGGTCTCCCGACCCAGGTTAGTATTGTTGATGATCCCGGTGAAGGGAATCCGGCCGGCAGCCTCGATCTCCCGCAACACGGCGACCGTGTCCTGAGGAGTTCGGGTCAAAGGACGAGCCCTGTTGATGACGGCAATCATTTCGTAATCGTTCTCTTCTAAAATCTGCTGGGAGATCCGACCCAGGGCCAAGGCCCCCCGATCGTCGCCCCCGACGTCAAGGATCACACGCAGCTCCCGGTCGTCGGTCACGGCGTACATATCCTGAGGAAGAGCAGGAATATCCACGTTGGTATTTGCGTATTCGGAACAGATCAGACGAATTCCAAGGTCCTGGAATTCGTCCAGGCTGTCTTTGGATCGAAAATAGGGATTGACAATGTCCAGATCCGCCACGGCAATGCGGTCATAGTCCTTTCGGAGGGCGATGGCCAAATTCACCGCAACGTTGGTTTTCCCGCTTCCGTAATGTCCGCAAAGCAAGGTGATTCGTTTCAATTCTCTCATAAGTATCACAATTTATTCCGCTGAATCTTTCCGCTGACCGATTTGGGAAGGGAGTCCCGGAAGACCACGATGCGGGGGTATTTGTAAGGTGCGGTTTTCTGCTTCACGTAGGCCTGAATCTCTTTTTTCAGCTCCTCGGTAGGCTCGGTCCCGTTCACAAGAACGATGGACGCCTTGACCACCTGGCCCCGGACCTCGTCGGGTTCGGCGGAAACGCCACATTCCAAAACGTAGGGCAGTTCCATAATGACGCTTTCGATCTCAAAGGGTCCGATCCGGTACCCGGAGGATTTGATCACGTCGTCGGCACGGCCCACGTACCAGAAGAAGCCGTCCTCGTCCTTCCAGGCCACGTCGCCGGTATGATAATAGCCGTCGTGCCAATTCTCGGCGGTCTTTTCTTCATCCCCGTAGTATCCTACGGAGAGACCGCAGGGTAAGCCGTTTTTGATATTGACCACGATTTCGCCCGTTTCTCCCACGGGGACCTCGTTGCCCTCGGCATCGTGCAGCTCCACGTCATAAACCGGGACCTTTCGTCCCATGGAACCGATCTTATGGGGTGCCCCCACCAGGTTGCCGATGATCATGGTGCTTTCGGTCTGACCGAAGCCCTCGATGATCTGCAGCCCCGTAGCCTTCTCGAACTGACGGTACACCTCGGGGTTCAACGCCTCTCCCGCGGTGGTCATGTGCTTGACCGAAGAGAAATCGTATTTGGAAATATCCTGCTTGATCATCATCCGCAGCATCGTGGGAGGAGCACAGAAGGTGGTAATCTGATGCTCCGCAAACATGGGCAAAATGTCGGCGGCGTCAAACCGATCGAAGTCGTAAACAAAGATCGCCGCTTCACAGAGCCACTGTCCGTAGAGCTTTCCCCACATGGATTTCGCCCAGCCCGTATCGGAGATGGTAAAATGCAGTCCGTCGGGGTCCACGTCGTGCCAATACTTGGCCGTATGGAAATGGCCCAGGGGGTACTTGTAATTGTGGGCCGCCAGCTTGGGGTAGCCGGAGGTCCCGGAGGTAAAGAACATCAGCATCAAATCGTCGCCGCAGGGAGACTGCTCGGTGCGGTTGAAATGGGTGCTGTACAGAGGGTATTCTTCATCGAAGCTCCGCCAGCCCTCCCGGGATCCGTTGACCAAAAGCTTGTGCTTCAGATCGGGGCAATTGGCCGCGGCGATCTCCACCTGACGGGCCGTATCTCCGTCGGAGGTACAGATGATGGCGGAAACGCCGGCACTTTGGAACCGATATTCAAAATCGTGCTCCTGAAGCTGATTGGTGGCGGGAATTGCCACAGCCCCCAGCTTGTTCAGTCCCATCATGGCAAACCAGAACTGGTAATGCCGCTTCAGAACCAACATGACCCGGTCGCCTTTTTTGATTCCCAGGGATTTAAAGTAGTTGGCACACTGATTGGACGCTTTTTTTATATCCTTGAAGGTCAGCCGACGAACGGTCTTATCCCGGGAAATGTGGAGCATTGCCAATTTTTCCGGCTCCTGGTCCGCCAAGGCGTCCACAAGGTCAAAGGCAAAGTTGAATTTTTCGGTATTTTTAAACTGAATGGACGTGGGAGTCCCGTTCTCGTCCTCTACCGTGTCGATAAACTTCCGGTAAATCCGATCCTTGGTATCCACGGCCTTTACCCGTTTTTCCGAAACCGACGTTACTTCGGTCAGCTCGGGAATGGGCTCCCCGGTGGGATTGAGGACAATGGCGTAGAATTCGCAGTCCTGTCCGTTGACGGCGATCATGCCGTGGGGCGTATCGGAGTCAAAATAAATGCTGTCCCCAGGGCCCAGGACCTCTTTATGCTCCCCTACCTGAACCATCAGGTTCCCTTGAATTACCAGGTCACATTCCTGTCCGGCGTGGGTGATCAGCTCAATCTCCTTCTGCTCCGCCTCGGGGTCGTAGACGCTGCGAACGTACAAGGGCTCCGCAATCCGGTCCCGGAAGGCATAGGCAAGGTTGTAGTAGGTCATGCCGTGGGCCTTGGAAACCTCCTGCCCGGCCCCCCGACGGGTCACGGTGTAGGATTTCAGTTTCGGGCTTTGGCCCTCGATGATTTCGGTAACGTTGACGTTCAGGGCCATGGCACAGCGATAAATAAACGCGAAGTTTAGATCGCTTTCCCCCTCTTCGCACCGAAGATATTCTTCCGGAGAAACTCCCGTTTTTCGGGACATTTCCTCGATGGTGAGGCCTTCCAGCTGACGCAACTCTCGAATTCGTCCGGCGATTTCCCGGATTTTAGAATCCAGTCCGGTCATTTGTTCCATAAAAATCTCCTGTTCCGGGACGGAAATAAAAACACACTCGTCCCAAAGCTGATAAAACTTTGAGACGAGTGCCTGATTCACACACCCGCGGTACCACTCAAATTGCGGAAATTTTCTTCCCGCCCCTCTTGAGGTCAAACAACCTCTATGCCTTTACGCAGCAATCACGGGGAGATTCTACCGGTTCCCTGGGGAACGTTCCTTCTCCCGGCTCGGAAGTGACAAGTACGGAGAACCTTCCATGGCTCGCACCAACCGCCAGTTCTCTCGAGGAAAGCAGGGTCCGCACCCTCTTCGTCAAAGCCTTTATTAAATGAATAGTATTATTTTATCATACCTTTGGCATTTTGTCAATACCTTTTTCTTATTTTTTTGCAAAAAATACGATTTTTCTCCGCAAAATTGTCCCGTTTTCCGAACCGTTCGGAGATCTGTTACAGTTTGTTACGCTGAATCTTTCCGCTGATGGTTTTGGGCAGAGAATCCCGGAACACAACGATACGGGGATATTTGTAAGGTGCCGTATGCTGTTTTACGTAATTCTGGATCTCTTTTTTCAGCTCTTCCGTAGGCTCGGTTCCCTTGGTCAAAACCACGGAAGCCTTTACCACCTGACCCCGGACCTCGTCGGGGGCGGCGGAGACGCCACATTCCAAAACGTAGGGCAGTTCCATGATGACGCTTTCGATCTCAAAGGGTCCGATCCGGTATCCGGAGGATTTGATCACGTCGTCCACCCGGCCCACGTACCAGAAGTAGCCGTCTTCGTCCCGCCATGCCGTATCCCCCGTGTGATACAACCCGTCGTGCCAAGCACTTTCGGTCATTTTTTCATCCAAATAGTATCCCCGGAACAGACCGCAGGGGCCCTCCCGGTCCGTATGAATGACGATTTCTCCCACTTCCCCGGCGGGAACGCTGTTTCCTTGGGGATCCACAACGTCCAGATCAAATTGGGGCGAAGCCTTCCCCATGGACCCAATCCGGGGTGCCGTGCCCACTAGGTTGGCGATGGCCAGGGTGGTTTCGGTCTGTCCGAAGCCCTCCATGATCTCCAGCCCCGTGGCTTCTTTAAATTTCTTATGAACCTCGGGATTCAGAGCTTCCCCGGCGGTGGTCATGTGATGGATGGAGGAAAGGTCGTACTTGGACAGATCTCCCCGGATCAGCATCCGAAGCATGGTGGGGGGAGCACAAAAGGTGGTAATGTTGTATTTTGCAAACATGGGCAAAATGTCATTTTCATCGAAACGGTCGAAATCGTAAACGAATACGGCCCCCTCACAGAGCCACTGACCGTACAACTTTCCCCAAAGGCTTTTTCCCCAGCCGGTGTCGGAAATAGTCAGATGCAATCCGTCCCGCTCGCAGCAATGCCAATACTTTGCGGTAACGTAATGTCCCAAGGCGTAAGTATGCTTATGGGCCGCCATTTTGGGATTTCCGGTGGTCCCGGAGGTAAAGAACATCAGTGCCATCTCCTCCCCGCAGGAAGCATCCTGGGGACGGAGGAATTTCCGGGAAAAGAGCTTGAATTCTTCATCGAAATCATGCCATCCCTCTTTGACGCCTCCCACCAAAATCTTGGTGATGTCCTGAGGGCACTTTGCGGCGGCCGCGGCGGCAATGTCGGCCACGTCTCCGTCGGAGGTACAGACAATGGCAGTGACTCCGGCGGCATTGAAACGGTATTCAAAATCATGCTCCTTCAACTGATGGGTCGCAGGAATGGCCACGGCCCCCAGCTTGTGAAGGGCCACCATGGCAAACCAGAATTGGTAATGCCGCTTCAGCACCAGCATGACCTTATCTCCCCGTTTGATTCCCAAAGAGGTAAAGTAGTTTGCACATTGGTTGGAATACTGCTTAACATCCTTGAAGGTAAACCGGCGTTCGGTACGGGCCACGTCCAGGTGGAGCATGGCCAATTTATCGGGATACCGATCGGCAATCTCATCCACCACGTCAAAGCCGAAGTTAAAGGTATCGGTATTTTTGAATCGAATGCTCTGAAGGGCCCCGGCGTCATCCTCTTGGGTCTGAACGAACTTTTCGCAAACCAAAGGTTCGGAGGCTTTGGCCGAAACGATGCTGGCTCGGACCTGCTCCTCTTCCGTCTCTTCTCCCGGCAAAACCACGGCACAGAATACGCAGTCCTCCCCGTCTACGGCGATCATCCCGTGGGGAGTGGAGGAATTATAGTAAATGCTGTCTCCTTCCTCCAAAATCTCCGTATGGCTCCCGATCTGTACCTTCAATTTCCCCTGAATGACCAGGTCGAATTCCTGTCCCGAATGGGTGGCAAGGTGAATGGGCTTGTTTTGCTGAGAGGCATCGTATTCATACCGAACCCAGTAAGGCTCGGCAATTTTTTTACGGAATTTGGGTGCCAGATTCTGGATGGTGATCCCGTCCTCCTTGGCCGTTTCCTGTCCCTGCCCCTTCCGGGTAACGGTATAGGAAGAAAGCTTTGCGGAAGATCCCTCCAGAAGATCGGACATTCCGATGCCGAAGGCCAGGGAGCACTTGTGGATGAAGGAGAAGGGGAAGTCGTTTTCGCCCCGTTCATACCGAAGGTATTCCTCCACGGAGACCTCGGTCTTTTCCGCCATTTCTTCAGCACTCAGCCCGGTGATTTCACGCATTTCCCGAATCCGGGCGGCCACCTCAAGAAGTTTTACAGTTTCAACGATCGTTGCCATTGTTTTTTCCTCCTGAACAATTTTTACGGTGAGCAATTTTGTTGGAGGGGATCGGATGGCTCACCAAAAAAAACGCACCCGTCCCAAAGAAACCTTTGAGACGGGTGTAATATCATACACTCGCGGTACCACTCAAATTGCGAAAATTTTCTTTCCGCCACTCTTGGGATCCAACAATCCCTATGCCTTAACGCAGCAATCA
>JAZTWH010000009.1:0-28625 GCA_045635765.1 Eubacteriales bacterium
GATGAAGGATGTGGTTCCGTCCTCGTTTAAGACCGTTTCCGCATTGCTTAATACCAAAGAGCCAACGGCGGGTCCGATGATTCCGGGAATCAGGACCTGTCCCACGATTCGAAGCCCCTGGAACATTCCCGATCGGTTTTCGGGGGTGCGGTCCCGCAGAATGGCCCCGAATACCGCCATCCCCGACAAATAACCGCACATCATCAAAAGGGACCCCAAGAACACCGGCAACGTGGATCGGAAACAGATCAGCATGACGTAACCGGCTCCCAAAAGCCCCAGGGAGGGGAGAATGGATTTCCGAAATCCCACCTTGTCGTAGACCCGTCCCCACAGGGCCGTAAACAGGGCCGCCAGAAGAATGGCAGGAGCCATGATCAATACGTAATTTTCCATATTCAGCGAAACGGTATAGTACAGGATCAAATAAGGCATAAAGATCTGAATGGAAATCCCAAAGATGGCAAAGGCTCCCAGACAGAGATATAAGATTTTGTTTTCCCGAATTACCGAGGGGCGGAATCCGTAAAAAATATTTTTAAAGTAGTGTTGATTTTCCGCGGTTTTGATGGACGAATCCCGAATCAGGAAAATTCCCAAAATCCCAATCAGAATAACCGCACCGCCAATGATCCCAAAGATGGCCGTCCAGCTTTCCTCTTTGTCCAAATCAAAGCCCATAAATCCCCCGAAAACCGCAAGAATCGCCACCAAGGGCATCATGGCGTTGATCCCTTCCGCAGCTCCCCGGTTGCCGTCGTCGGTCACGTCCGTGAGCCAGGCGTTAAAGCAGGCGTCGTTTGCGGAGGAGCCGAAAAAGGTCATCACACAGTCCAGAATCACCGTCAGCGTGATCCCCACCGCAGAAGCGGAAGCTGCCATGGGGAAGCATACTCCGATCACATCCTGCCGAACCAAACAGAAGGCAAGAATGGAGATTCCCCACAGAATATATCCGCCGCAAATAAAGACCTTCCGCTTCCCTAATTTGTCCGAAAGAGCACCGATCAAAAGGGTGGTCACTGTGGCCGCAACGGCAGACGCGGAAACCATCATGGAAATCTGCTCCGCCGAGGCATGGAACATCTTGTAAATAAATACGTTAAAGTACATATTTTCCACGACCCAGGCGATCTGTCCCGTCAGACTGAAAACCGTCAGGGCTGCAAAAAATTTTACTCGGTCGTTTCTTTTCATAGAACCCCTCCCAAAAATTTCTCTTCCACAGTATATCATAATCTTTGAGAAAAAGCAAGAGGCCCCCTTTTCCCTTGCAAAGCCATAAAAAAAAGAAAAAAGAAAAAGAGGAGCTCCGAAAACTCCTTATGAAATGAAACGACAAAGGGGCTTCCCCGGCCGAGAATGTCCGGAAAAACGTCTTTGTCAGAGCCGTCGGGGCATTTTTGCTGTGATTCGAGGGGTCTTCTCTGCAACGGATTTGTTGCGGAGAAGATCCCTTTTGGTTCCGAGGGCAGGCGTGCTTCCGTCGTTTTTAAAATTTGCTCTTCCCCCAAACGCGGGCCGCCTTTATTTCGCGAATTCTACCGGCTTTACGTCCTTGCCTGCAAAGGCGTTGGGGCCCGGCTCGGACAAGGAAAAGTACATCCTCGCCGCCTTGGTCGTCCCGAAATCGCAGTTGGATCCGCATTTCTGAACCTCGTTGAACGCATCCCGGAACATCTGATTGTGTGCCTCTTCCCGGTTCAACAAAAAGTCAATGGTTTCCCGGACCTTTTTGTCGTTGATTTGGCGGTACAGATATTCGTAGACCACCTTCGCTCGCTGTTCCGAGGCGATGTTGCTCAGAAGATCCGCACAAAGATCCCCCGTCACCGTCACGTAGTCGGCCGTCCAGGAATAGCCGGAAGCATTGATCAGCCCCGGATTTAATCCCAATTGCACGTGGGTCTGAATTTCTCCTGCCGGCACCGACACCGCCGCAACCTCATGGCCGTTCAGCAGATTGATGGTTTGGGCCACCATTTCCATGTGCCCCAACTCCTCCGCCGCAATATCCAAAAACAGATCCTTGATTTTCGGATCTTTGATCCGAAAGCTTTGGGACAAATATTGCATTGCCGCTTTCAATTCTCCGTTTCCGCCACCCAACTGTTCTTGCATCAGGACCGCATACTGAGGATTCGGCCGTTCCACCGCCACGGGGTGAAACAAGATTTTTTCATGATGAAACATCTTTTTTTCTCCTTTCTGTGGTTTCAATCTTAGTTTGAGATTTCTATCCCGGTCTATTCCATGTAAAATTGACCGAATCTGTCTGTTTTTAGGAAATTTATGGAACTTTAAAACTTGCAAATTATGTAGCATCTCAATCCGAAATAGAAGCCTCACGATCCTCATCCCTCCCATCCTTTCATCCCTTCCGATCCGTCCTTTGCACGGCATCCTATGTTTGACTACCCGGAATTGCAATTCACGCCCGGCGGTTCGGATAAATTTGCCCTTGCATTTTGTCCTGAAATGTGATATAATACCGATAACGATGATAACAGAGGTGTTTTATGAATATTGCCATTCTCGATGCCGCCACTTTGGGGGAGGATGTTGACCTGGACCCCATCCGAAGGGTCGGGCATACCTCCGAATATCTTACCACCACCCCAGAGCAGGTCAGACAACGGCTTTCCCGGGCGGACGTGGCCGTGGTCAACAAAATCAAACTCAACGGGACCAACCTTGAAGGAACTGCAGTAAAACTTATTTGCGTTGCCGCCACGGGATACGATAACGTTGATACGCAATACTGTAAATCCCACGGCATTGCCCTTTGCAACGTTCCCGGGTACTCCACCGACAGTGTGGCACAGTTGACCTTGGCGATGGCTCTTTCTTTGATTACCCATCTGCCTGAATACAGCGGGTTTGTTTCGTCCGGGGAGTATTCCGTCTCGGGGATTGCCAATAGGCTGACCCCCGTCTATCACGAAATATCCTCCTTGACCTGGGGTGTCGTGGGCGGCGGCGGAATCGGCGGAAAGGTAGCTCAGGTGGCTCAGGCCATGGGCTGCAAGGTTTTGATGTGTCGCCGTAAGCCCGACCAACGGTACGAGCAAACGGACCTGGAGGAACTGTGCAAACGTTCCGATATTATTTCCCTTCACGTTCCCCTCAGCGACGCTACCCGTGGGATGATCTCCCGGGAGCGAATTGCCTTAATGAAGCCCGGAGCCGTGGTGATCAACGTTGCCCGGGGTGCCGTCACCGATGAAGAGGCCCTGGCCGAGGCGGTGGAGCAGGGGAGACTGGGGGGCCTCGGGGTCGACGTTTATTCCGTGGAGCCCTTTGGTAAGGACCATCCCTTTGCCCGCATTTTGGGAAGAAAAAACGTCTGCCTTACTCCTCATATGGCGTGGGGAAGTGCCGAGGCCAGAAACCGTTGTGTCTGGGAAATGGCTGAAAATATGAAGGCCTTTTTTGCCAATGAGGAGCGAAACCGTATCCTTTGAGGCATTTTTTCTAATTTTGACGAAAAAAGTTAGAATTAGGCTCTTGACGAATGGGAAAAATCGTGCTATAATATGTTTAACATGTGTATCAAACGATACTCAACTTTTAAGGAGGTACATATCATGGCTTATCAGATTTCCGATGAATGCATTGCCTGCGGTGCTTGTGCCGGAGAATGCCCTGTCAGCGCTATTTCTGAAAAGGACGGCAAATTCGTTATTTCCACCGATGATTGCATCGATTGCGGTGCTTGTGCCGGCGTGTGCCCCGTTGGTGCTCCCAACCCCGCAGAATAAGTTGCGCACGAATGCATAATGGGACCTTTTTTGGATCTCATTATGCATTTTTTTATCTTTTTTAAGGAAGCGTCGTCATGATTCGTTTGGATGATCTTTTCGTTCACGGCTGGAAAATCTATCAGGATACGGAAGGCTTTTGCTTCGGTACCGATAGTATTCTTCTTTCTTCCTTCGCCGCACAAAAGCAATTTTACACGGCCGTAGACCTTTGTTGCGGCACGGGCATTTTGCCCATTCTTTTGGCATCAAACCCCCATGCCCGGAAGATTTACGGGGTAGAGATCTCTAAATCCTGTACCGACCTTGCAAACAAATCCGTTGAATGGAATGGATTGCAGGATCGGGTGATCATCCTTCAGGAAGACTTGAAGCAAACCTCCCTTCCCACCGGGAAATTTGATTTGGTCACGGCCAATCCGCCTTACTTTTTGCCCGGAACCGGGAAGCCCGCACGGGATGGGGTGGAGTCTTCCCGCAGGGAAGGGGCCTGCACCTTTTTCGACGTGGCTTGTGCCGCCGCACGCTTGCTCCGATTTGGCGGCCGATTTTGCTTTGTGTTTAAGCCGGAACGGCTGGCGGAGACCATGACCGTCTGCTCTCGCCTTCAGATGGAGCCCAAGGTCCTTCGATTGGTGTATCCCAAGAAGGACAAGTCTCCGGAACTGTTTTTGATGGAATGTAAAAAGGGTGCCGCACCGGGTTTGAAGTGCGATCCGCCCTTTATATTATACGATGAAGCGGGAAATGAAACGGAAGCCTTCCGGTCCGTTCATCGGTTCTGAAAGGAGGAACTGTCATGAAAGAGGTATCTTTGTGGTTGGTTGCCACTCCCATCGGAAACCGGGGAGATCTGTCCCCCCGGGCGTTGGAAGTGTTGAACGAGGTGGATTTTATTGCCGCTGAGGATACCCGCAATTCCGGGACTCTTCTTTCCGCTTTCGGCATCCGAAAGCCCATGATCAGTTATTTTGACCACAACCGAAAGGCTCACGGGGAGAAAATCCTCGCCCGCCTGAAGGAGGGGGAGCGTTGTGCCCTGATCACCGATGCCGGAATGCCCGCCGTCTCCGATCCGGGGGAGGAGCTGGTGTCCGATTGTATTGCCGCAGGCCTTCGGGTCAGTGCCGTCCCCGGTCCCTGTGCCTTCGTCACCGCCTTGGCTATGTCCGGGCTTCCTTCCCGACGCTTTACCTTTGAGGGGTTTCCTCCCACGGTTAAAAAAGAGAAAAACGCATGGTACGAAGCCCTTAAGACCGAACCGAGAACCATGATCTTTTACGAAGCCCCCCACCGTGTCAAGCAGACCTTGGAGGAGTTTGAACGGGTTTTCGGTCCCGACCGCTCCATTGCCTGTGTGCGGGAAATTACCAAAATTTACGAAGAATGTATCCGATCTACGGTGCACGAGGCTTTGGTCCGCTTTGAGACGGAATCTCCCCGGGGAGAATTCGTTCTGGTGCTGGAGGGGTATCAAGGGGAAGATCAGCCTGCCCTTGACGAAAACCAAATCCTGGCCCTGTGGCGGGAACGGGAGGCCGAGGGCATGAGTAAGAGTGCCGCCGCGAAGTCCATTGCGAAGGAATTTTCTCTGTCCAAGCAGGAAATATACGATTTAATTAAGGAGTTATGATTTATGGGTACCATTGCCAGCTTTGAAGTGGACCATCGGAGGTTGAAGCCGGGGATCTACCTTTCCCGGGTGGACCACGGCGTTCGGACCTACGACATCCGTGTCACCGTCCCTAATCGGGAATTCTTGTCCAACGCCGCCATGCATACCATCGAGCATCTTTTTGCCGTGTATGCCCGAAACGGAGCGAAGAAGGATAAAATCATTTATTTCGGCCCCATGGGATGCCGTACCGGGTTTTATCTTTTGATGATCAATAACACCGATGAGGAAGCCGTAGAGCTGATCAAAGAGACCTTTTCCCATATCGCTTCCTATGAAGGGAAGATTCCCGGCACCGCCGAGAAGGAATGTGGAAACTACCTGGAGCACGATCTGGCCGCCGCAAAGGAGATTGCTACTTGCTACTTTGACCGAATCCGAAATTGGACTTCGCAAACCATTTCTTATTGACAAATCTGTAAAATTAATCGTACGTTTTGAGGAATTTTCATTTCTTCTCAGGGAAAGATGAAAATTCCTCTTGCTTTTCCGCATGTTTTAATATATAATTATATATTAGATAAGTTTAAACAACAAGCAGGCCGTAGTTACGGCGGCCTATCCCTTATTACAGTACGTTCCAAGGAGGATTTATGCCGAACCAAATTCAGGATAAGGGCAAGTCCCCCCGGGCTCGGCGAAGATTTTTTCTTTTTGTTTTTCTTCGCCGCCTTCGCAAACGGTACTATGCCCTTCGCCGGCGTAAAATGCTGGCTCATCATGAGAAATTCCGGCATATGACCGTCCGCAGTACCTCTCCCTGGTACCGCCTTCTGTTGCTCTTCCAGCGGACCTCCCACTACGTTCGTTCGTCGGTCTCCGCCGTATTGAGCTTCCTTGCACCGGTAGCCTTCCCTCTCCTGGGGATCGGGTTGATCGCCGGTTGTCTGTGGTTTTTCTCCCACTATTCCGTGGGCCTGGCGGTAGGGGTCGGGGAGGACGTCATCGGCTACGTGGAAAATTCCGCCCAATACAGCCGCATCAGCGATCAGGTGGAAACCCGGGTCAAGCAGGAAAGCGTTGCCGCCACAGGGGAAGAGTTGTATCTCGTAGAGGCCTTTCCCACCTTAAGCTACGCCATCGTGGCCAAGGATAATTTCACCCGGGAACAGGATTTATTCTCTGCCCTTTATACGATGGCGTCGGAATATACCCGCCGTTCCTACGGACTGTTCTTGGACGGAGAATTGGTTGCCACGAGCAAGGACCGTTCCGTACTTGAAGCAGTAATTCAAGAGATTCTCTCCTATTATGTCATGGATCCCGAGGAGGATAACCTGGAGATCATCAATTACATGGAGATCGTCAAAGGGGAATATTCCGCGTCCTACGATTTGGGATATTCCCGGATTTTGGATCTGTTCAAAACAGGCCCCGAATTAAAAACCTACAAGGTGGCAAAGGGGGATACCCTGGCGTCCCTTTCCCAGCGTTCTGCCATCAGCGTTCCCGTCCTTCGGTTGCTCAATGAAATTCCCGTCGGCAGAGACGTTCAAGCCGGGCAGACCATCTTGTACGGCAAACCCTATCTGCAACTCACCGTGAAGAATACCATGACGGTCACCTCTGCGGAAACCATTCCCTTTGAAACGGAGTATTCCTACTCCGCCGATTACTACGAAGGGACCAAGAAGGTTTTGTCAAAGGGCTCCGAAGGGATCTACGAAGTGGTGTCCAACAACGTGTACGTGAACGGACAAGCCTCTTCTACTACCGTCGTATCCCGTACAAAGGTAAAGGACCCCGTAGTGCAGAAGGTCTTGATCGGCACCAAAACCATCGCTCCTTCGGGGAAATTTATTTTCCCCCTGAGATCCTATCAGTACATCTCTTCCCCCTACGGTTGGCGTTGGCTTCGAGGATCCCGAAATTTCCATCAGGGTCTGGATATTGCCGCTGCCTACGGAACTCCCATTTACGCCGCAGACGCCGGAACCGTAACCTTCGCCGGGTACGATCGTTCCCTGGGCTGGTGCGTGAAGATCGATCACGGCAACGGAATTATTTCTATCTACGGTCACGCGTCGTCCCTTGCCGATACCGTGTACGCCGGAAAGAAAGTCTATCAAGGGGAAGTTATTTCCTACGTGGGAAGTACCGGCAATAGTACCGGCAACCACTTGCACTTTGCTCTGTATCAGAAAGCCACCGGCGGTTATCTTGATCCCCAGAAATATCTGTAACTTATCATAAATTTTTTGAGGTGTTCGTTTTGGAAAAATTTATTATTCACGGAGGCCGCCCTCTGGAGGGAGTCGTAACGGTCAGCGGAAGCAAAAATTCCGCCGTCGGGATCATCCCGGCCACCGTCCTTGTCAAGGGCCCTTGCATTTTGGACAACGTGCCTGAGATCAGCGACGTGTTCCTCCTGTTTGACATCCTCCGTTCCTTCGGTGCTGAGGTTACCCGGTTGGATAAATCCACTTATCGGATCGACTGCTCCTCCATCCGTCAGCCGGTGGTTGCCGATCAGGACGCCGTCCGAAAAATGCGTGCGTCTTATTACCTGATCGGAGCCCTTTTGGGCCGGTTCGGGCAGGCAAAGGTCGGCCTTCCCGGCGGTTGCGATTTCGGGTCCCGCCCCATTGATCAGCACATCAAGGGCTTTGAATCCTTGGGTGCAAAGGTCACGGTGGATCTGGAGGACCGCAACGTCATTGCCGAATCCGACGGGTTAAATCCCGCTTCTATCTATTTTGACATCGTCAGCGTCGGTGCTACCGTCAACGTCATGCTGGCGGCGGTGGGAGTCCCCGGCCGGGTCACCATTGAAAACGCCGCCAAGGAGCCCCACGTGGTGGATATTGCCAACTTCCTGAACGCCATGGGGGCCGACATCAAGGGAGCCGGCACCAACGTCATTCGCATCAACGGCGGCCGGGAGTTGACTGGCGGCCGTTACGAAATCGTTCCCGATCAGATCGAAGCGGGCACCTACATGGTCGCGGCAGCCATTGCCGGGGGCCGGGTAGAGGTCAAAAACGTCATTCCCAAGCATATGGAATCCATTTCCGCAAAGCTGGAGGAGGCGGGCGTCGGAATCGAGGAACTGGACGACTCCATCATCGTTACCCGCCTGGACCGTCCCGAACGGATCAATATAAAAACGCAGCCCTATCCCGGATTCCCCACCGATATGCAGCCTCAGTTCGCTACCATGCTTGCTACGGCCGTCGGCGTTTCGGTCATAACCGAAGGGGTCTACGATCAGCGGTTCCGCTACGCTTCCGAACTGCGGAAGATGGGTGCGAAAATTGAAGTGGACGGCAACGTCTGCGTCATCGACGGCGTGGAAAAATTACACGGTGCCTCCGTCCGTGCCTGCGATCTTCGGGCCGGCGTTTCTATGGTCCTTGCCGGACTTTCCGCCGAAGGTGTCACCGAGGTCTCGGAGATCCGCCACATTGAACGGGGTTACGAAGGCTTGGTGGAAAAGCTTCGCTCCCTGGGAGCTGAGATCCACAAGGTCGACGACGGTGTTTCCCCTGAGTCCTATTCCGGGGAGATTCTGCCGTGAGCCGCCTGAAGGTCTGCACCCTTGCCAGCGGCAGCAGTGCCAATTGTACTTACGTGGAAGCGGACGGATACGGAATTTTGATTGATGCCGGGGCCGGGATCCGCCGTACCGAGGCGTTACTGAATTCCGTGGGCTCTTCTTTGTCTAAAATAAAAGGAATTTTCATTACCCACGAGCATTCTGACCATATCTCCGGTCTGAAAACCATTACTAAAAAATATCGGATCCCCATTTTGGCCAATCAGAATACCTTGAACGAGATCTCCTACTATCTTCCCGAGGTGGATTCGCATCTCTTTTGCGTTCTCCCGACGGGAGGAAGTGCCAAAAGCGGATCCTTTGCCGTGACCTCCTTCCCCTGTATGCACGATTCTGCAGAGTGTGCCGGATACGTTATCGAAACGGCCGCCGGGAACGTCGGGATCTCTACCGACCTGGGACAGATCACCGACACTGTGAGCAATGCTCTGAAGGGATGCAAGGTCCTTGTATTCGAGGCAAATCACGATATTGATATGCTTCGCAACGGCTCTTACCCCTATTCTCTGAAGCAACGGATCTTAGGCCCCAACGGCCATTTGTCCAATCAACAGTGCGGAGAAGGGCTGATCGAGCTTGTAAATGCCGGTGCCGAGCAGGTCTACCTGGCCCATCTCAGTAAAGATAACAACACCGAATCCCTTTGCCGTTGTACGGTGGAGAACATTTTAAGACGGTCCGGAATCGAAGGGGAGAAGGACGTCCGTATCCGGGTTGCTCCCCGCAGCGACCCTTCCGAGGTGTACGAATTATGCTGACCGTCAAAGTGGTTTGCGTTGGCACCCTCAAGGAATCCTATTGGAGGGACGCCTGTGCAGAATACGAAAAACGCCTTTCTGCTTTTTGCAAATACAAATCAACCGTCCTTCCCGAATCGACTCTTCCCAAGGAAAAGGATGCAATTTTAAAGGAAATGGAAGGCTTTGTGGTAGCTTTGTGCGTAGAAGGCAAGGCCATGACATCGGAGGCATTGGCGGAGAAAATCAACGCAATCTCCCAGACCTCCTCTAAAATTACCTTCGTCATCGGTTCCTCCTGCGGACTGGATCCAGCCGTGAAGCAACGGGCCGATCTTTGCTTGTCGTTTTCTTCCTTTACCTTCCCCCACCAGATGATGCGCGTCGTCCTTTTGGAGCAAATTTATCGGGCCTTTACCATCCAGCGGAATATGACGTATCACAAATAGGCAAAATGAGTCAGGGGGACGGAAAAAGATCCCTGTAAGAATATTTTCTGCTGTAAAGGAGTTTTATAGAATGAAAACCTTCGATTTCACCCCAAAGGGCGTTTGTTCCCGGGGAATCCACGTGGAAGTTGACGATAACAACGTCCTGACTTCCGTGAAATTTATGGGCGGCTGTGCCGGAAATACCCAGGGCGTTTCCCGTCTTGCCGAGGGCCGGAGCATCGACGAGGTGATCTCCACGCTGAAGGGAATTAAATGCGGCATGAAGGGGACCTCTTGCCCCGATCAGCTGGCCCATGCTCTGGAAGAATTTAAAAAGACCCTGTAACCCTGAAAAACCATTGTTATGACGTAAGGAGCGTTTCTCTATGAACGATATGATGCACCGTTGGCTCACTTCCCCCGTTGTGGACGATCAGACGAAAGGGGAACTGACCGCCATTGGAGAAAATGAGCAGGAGATTGCCAGCCGTTTCGGCTCGACCCTTTCCTTCGGAACCGCCGGGCTTCGGGGAATTCTCGGAGCCGGAACCAACCGAATGAATATTTACGTCGTCCGCCACGCCACCCAAGGCTTGGCCGAGCTGATTCGTAAGACCGGCCCCGAGGCCTGTGCCCGCGGGGTGGTCATCGGACACGATTGCCGGATCATGTCCCGGGAATTTTCCGTGGAGGCCTGCCGGGTTTTGATCGCCAACGGAATCAAGGCCTATCTCTTCGATGAATTGCGTCCCACGCCGGAAATCTCTTTCGCTATCCGGGAATTGAACTGCATTGCGGGGATCAACATCACCGCTTCCCATAATCCCAAGGAATATAACGGCTATAAGGCGTATTGGGAGGACGGGGCACAACTGGCCCCAGAACAGGCGGACGTGGTTTACGATTCCATCTGTTCCAACGATATTTTTGACGACGTCAAGGTTTCTTCCATGGAGGAAATGGAGGCAAAGACCATCCTCTTAGGACGGGATTTCGATGAAAAATTCCTTGCCTGCGTCCTCGATTGCGTTGTCGACCCCGACGTCATCCTCCGTCAGAAGGATATGGCCATCGTCTATACCCCCTTCCATGGCACGGGTTACCGAATGGTCCCCGAGGTGCTGAAGCGGGCCGGCTTTGAAAACGTCATCTGTGTCGACGAACAGATGGTCATTTCAGGAGAATTCCCCACGGTGGAATCCCCCAACCCCGAATATAAGAAAGGCTTTACCATTGCCATGGACCTTGCTCGTCAGACCGGGGCGGATTTCATTATCGGCACCGACCCCGACGCCGACCGCGTGGGTGTAGTTATTCGGGAAAAAGACGGCCAGTTCGTAGCCCTGACCGGGAACCAGACCGGTGCGTTGCTTCTCAATTACGTTTTGTCTGCCCGGAAAGCTACCGGCAACCTCCCCTCCAACGCCGCCGCCGTCAAGTCCTTGGTGTCCACCGAAATGGCCGCCGCCATTTGTCAAAAGTACGGTGTTCAACTGTTCAACGTTCTTACGGGATTTAAATTTATCGGGGAGAAAATTAAAGAATTTGAGGCCACCGGCGAATATACCTACGTCTTTGGATTTGAAGAATCCTACGGTTACCTCACCGGGACCTATGCCCGGGATAAGGACGCTGTTGCCGCATCCCTTCTGATTGCGGAAATGGCGGCCTACTACAGAGAACGGGGCATGACTCTGTCCGACGGCCTCAACGCCTTGTATAAAGAACTGGGTGTCTATTTTGAACGGACCCTCTCCGTCACCATGCACGGCTTTGACGGAGCCGAAAAAACCAAGGCCCTGATGGATCGCCTTTCTACCGTCCGCCCCGAGGGCTTTGCCGGAATTGCCCTGGAAGAGGTCTACGATTTGAATCAAGGTGCCATGGGCCTTCCCAAGTCCAACGTCATCTATTACCGCCTGACCGACGGATCGGTAATTATCGTCCGTCCCTCCGGCACCGAGCCCAAGGTGAAGATTTATGTCTTGGTTCGAGGGGAGACTCGGCCCAAAGCCGAAGAGAAGGCAGAGAATCTCCGCTCGGATTTCTATGCCTTTGCCGGGATTGAAGACTGATTTTCGCGTGAAAATCCTTTGCGTTGCCTCGGAATAGCTTAGATCGGTCCTTCCTTTATGTGAAAAAGAACCGCGATCCCCTGAAAATCTATAATGCTTAAGCAACCGCCTGTTTCCGCCGGCGGTTGCTTTTTCCGGGACCCCAACAGGGAACGAAAAAAGCAAATTGCTATTGCCTACGCCGGAAGCAAAAAAAGATGTTAAGAAAGTGTGAAATTATTACAAGAACCCTTGACAAATGCTTTTGTTTGTGTTATCATGTTAGCATACTAAAGCGGCGGATGAAAATCCACCCACAAAGGAGAATGTATTATGAAAAAGTTTTTAGCTTTGATGCTGGCAATGCTTCTCTGCGTTGCTCTGTTCTGTGCTTGCGGCTCTCAGGGGAGTGACCTTGCATACGTAAAGGAAAGAGGCAAACTGATCGTCGGCGTGACCATCTTCAAGCCCATGGACTGGGAAGAAGGCGGCAAATGGGTCGGTTTTGATGCGGAAATGGCTCAGAAATTTGCAGAATACCTTGGAGTTGACGCGGAATTCCTGATCATTGCCGACTGGGACAAAAAAGCCATGGAGCTGGAGACCAAGGGCGTTGACGTCGTCTGGAACGGCATGACCCTTACGGATGAAGTAAAGGCTCTGATGGGCGTCTCCGAACCCTATTGCAAAAACGCTCAGGTGGTCGTTGTAAAGTCCGACCTGGCTGCTTCCATTCAGTCTGTGGACGATATTAAATCCCTGTCCTTTTCCGTGGAAAAGGGCTCTGCCGGAGCAAAAGCTCTGAAGTCCTTTAACATTCCCTACGCTGAAGTAGATACCCAGGATAAGGCTCTTCTGGAGGTCGCCTCCGGTGCCTCTCAGGCTTGTGTTATCGACCTGCTGATGGCCGGGGCCATGATCGGGGAAGGCACTTCTTTGCCCAATCTTACCACCGCCCTCAATCTGACCGAAGAAGATTACGGCGTTGGCTTCCGCAAGGAAAGCGACCTGGTTGGCGAATTCAATAAGTTCTGGAAAGAAGCCTATGACAACGGCACGGTCATGCAGATGGCTGAAAAATACGGCATTTCCAAAAACATTATTGCAAAATAAAAAAACTTCACCAATGTCCGCAAGGCAGGAAGTTGATCTTTCTGCCTTGCGTCTTTTACGGAGTACGTATGTTGTTAGCTTTTTCCATCGACACCTCCTTTTGGAGTGTAACGTTAAGCCTGCTGGAGGGACTTTGGGTCTCGGGGAAATTATTCTTCCTCACCCTTTTGTTTGCATTGCCCTTGGGGCTTTTGATCTCTTTTTCCAACATGAGCAAATTTGCCCCTCTGCGTTGGCTGACCAAGACCCTGGTCTGGATCGTCCGAGGGTCTCCCTTGATGTTGCAGATTTTGATCGTTTATTACGGGCCCGGATTGCTCTTTAATCTTCCTCTGTTGCCCCGTTTTACGGCGGCTCTGGTCACCTTTTCTTTGAATTACGCCTGCTATTTTTCCGAGATTTACCGGGGCGGGATCCAGTCCATCCCCAAGGGACAGTACGAGGCCGGCCAGGTCTTGGGAATGTCCAAAAGTCAGATCTTTTTCCGGGTGACTCTGTTGCAGTTGATCAAACGTATCGTTCCGCCTATGGGGAATGAGTTCATTACCTTGGTGAAGGACACGGCCCTGGTCCGCATCATTTCTGTGTACGAAATTATTTGGGCGGGAGAGTCCTATATCAAGCTGGGGATTTTGTGGCCCCTATTCTATACGGGCGTGTTCTATTTGATCGTCAACGGAATTCTGACCATTTTGCTCAGCCGGTTTGAGAAAAAATTAGATTATTTCAGGGGGTGACGGCATGGCAATACTTGAAGTGACCAATCTTTGCAAATCCTTCGGCGACGTGGAAGTGTTAAAGGGTATTGATTTCTCTTTGAATAAGGGCGAGGTCTTATCCATTATCGGCTCCTCCGGCAGTGGCAAAACCACCCTTTTGCGGTGCCTGAACTTCTTGGAAACGGCAGATAAAGGATGTATTTCCGTCAACGGAACCTCCGTTTTTGACGGAGAAATCCGGGAAAAATTCTCCGACGAGGAGATTCGACGCCGCCGTCTGTCCTTCGGTCTGGTATTCCAGTCCTTTAATCTGTTTCCTCAGTATAGTGTTCTGCAGAACATGACCTTGGCCCCCACCCTTGCGGAAAAGGAAAAATTGCGGAAGAAGAAAATTTCCAGAACCCAATATCAAGCCTTCATGGAGGGCTTGGAAACCAAGTGTCTCTCGATCCTTCAGCAGGTGGGGTTGTTGGATAAAAAGGATTCCTATCCCTATCAGCTGTCCGGCGGTCAGCAGCAGCGGGCGGCCATTTCCCGGGCCTTGGTTATGGATCCGGAGATTCTCTGCTTTGACGAGCCTACCTCCGCCCTCGACCCCGAGCTTACCGGCGAGGTGCTGAAGGTCATCAAGGAATTGAAATCCGAGAATCGGACCATGATCATCGTGACCCACGAAATGGAATTTGCCCGGAACGTTTCGGATAAGGTCCTGTTTATGGCCGATGGGTTGGTTTGCGAATACGGGATCCCCGAAGAGATTTTCGGCAATCCCAAGACCGACCGGCTTCGCTCCTTTTTGCATGCTCTTTCCGAAAAATAAGAAGATCCGCCTCTTTTCCGGGGCGGATTTCATATTGTAGAAAAAATATTACAGATTCTTCGGTAAAAAGAAACGACCGTCGTTTATAATGGAAAAAAAGGAGGGGAGAGCCGTGGATCGTATCTTATACGCCGTCGTCCCATCCCAATGGGAAGGGCGAAAATTAAAGGATTTTTTGCGGGCAAGATGGTATTTGTCCGCCTCCCTTCTCATTACCCTGAAAAACCGCAGGGACGGCATTGCCGTCAACGGCCTGCAGACCCCCGTCAATACCTGCCTCCGGGCCGGGGATCGGGTGTCCCTTTCGGTGGGAGACGACGGGGCCGATTCAGGATTTGAGCCTACCCCCATGGATCTGCAGATCCTTTACGAGGACTCTGACGTCATCGTTTTGAATAAGCCTCCCTTTTTGCCGGTCCATCCCTCCAAGGGACATTGCAACGATACCCTTGCCAACGGCCTGACCCATTATTACCACGAAAAAGGGGAGACCTTTGTATCCCGTTGCGTTCTTCGCCTGGATGCAAATACTTCCGGTGCCGTTTTGTTTGCAAAAAATGCCTACGCCCATGACAGAATCCGCCACCAGCTGGCGGAGGGACTGGTCAAAAAGGAATACCGGGCCTTGGTTCACGGCCGCCCGCCCTTCCGGGGCGTGATAAACGCTCCCGTTTACCGTCCCGAGCAGGCCACCGTCAAACGAATCGTGGACCCTCGGGGAAAGCCCTCCGTAACCGAATATATTACCGAAAAAAGCAACGGAACCCTTTCTCTGCTCCGGGTCTTCCCCCGAACGGGACGGACCCATCAGATTCGTCTTCATTTGTCCCATTTGGGAACCCCCATCGTTTCGGACTTTCTATACGGGAACGAAGGGGACGGAATTCTTCAACGCCACGGGCTACACTGTGCTCTTTTGTCCTTTTTGCATCCCGTCTCCGGGAAAACCGTCACCGTCAAGGCCCCCCTTGCCCCCGATATGGCCCGTTGGGTCCGGGAGCTTCCTTCTGCAGAGCGTTACCGTACCTTGGAATTTCATCTCCGCCAAACCTACGGGGAAAAATTGGTGAAACTTCCGATCAACGGCGGATTTTCCTGTCCCAACCGGGAGAACGGGCAACGGGGATGCTCCTTTTGCTCTGCTGGCGGCCTGGGAGAATCGGGGACTCCCGTTCCGGCGTCCGTTGCGGAACAGTTAGAACGGGGAAAAAAACTCTCACAAAAATGGAAAAATTGCCGCTATATTGCCTATTTTCAGTCTTATACCAATACCTACGCCTCCGTAGACACCCTCCGCACGCTCTTTACCCAAGCCCTTTCCCATCCCGACGTGGCCCTTCTCTCGGTGGCTACCCGTCCCGATTGCCTGCCCCGGGAGGTTTTAGACCTTCTGTCGGAATTGAATCAAATCAAGCCTGTTTGGGTGGAGTTCGGCCTGCAGACCTCCCACGATGCCACCGCGGCCCGGTTCCATCGGGGGTATGACCGCACCTGTTACGAAGAGGCGGTGGAGGCATTGCATCGCCGAAATATTTCCGTCGTCACCCATCTGATTTTCGGATTGCCGGGGGAGACGCGGGAGGATATGCTTCGGTCGGTTTCCTACGTGGGATACTATACCGACGGCATCAAGCTTCAAATGTTACAGGTCTTAAAGGGGACTCCCCTGTGGGAAGAATATCAACGATCTCCCTTTGCTCTTTTGAGCCGGGAGGAGTACGTTTCCCTAATCTGCGATTCCATCGCCTTACTCCCTCCCCACATAACGGTTCATCGGGTCACCGGGGATCCCCCCGCCTCCCTCCTTGCGGAACCCTCGTGGACCTTAGACAAAAAACGGGTCCTGGGCGAGATTCACAGAGAACTGGAGGCCCGGGATATTGTTCAGGGCTCCCTTGCACAAAAAAAATAATTCCACCCTTCGGGCCGTAAAAACCCCCGGCTTCTTGTCAAGAAGCCGGGGTAAAATATATTGTCACGCCGTTACTTTTTTCCGTATAAGAACTTATTTTGATAGAAGTCGGAAATCTTGTTAATTTCATCGCAGAGATAACTGTATCCCAATTCGTCGTACAGCGTTGGCTTGTCCGAGAAGAGATTTGTCCCCAATCCTAACCGTTCTCCTTCAATTTGGCACCCCATGGCCGCCAGGGTGGTGGGGAACATATCCAGGGTGGTAAAGTTTCGGTTTTTTGACTGCTTCGCCTCCGTGGGAACGTTGATAAAGCAGTTATAAACCCGACGGATATGGTCCTCGTGGGTGTATTGGTTGTGATAGGTGTTGTTCATACTCAGATGATCTCCCGTCAGGATCACCGTGGTGTTTTCGTAGAAATCCTGTTCCTTGATCCATTCTACGAATTCCCCCACCTGTCTGCTGGAGCAGGAAATCACGTTTGCAAATTGTTGATTGCCCGTTTCTCCTTCTTGGAAGTGATCTTCGTATTGGGTATCGCAATAGACACACTTGTACCCGTCGGGATGGTGAGTGTCCACCGTAAGCATGGTGAAGGAGAAGGGCTCTCCCCGGTCCGCAATTTCCGTCAACTTTTCTTTTGCGTACTGGAAGAGGTAAAAGTCCTCAAATCCCCAAAAATCATTCCAATAATCCGAGGGAATCAATCCTTCTTCCCGGGCGGTAAACAGATCGTACACATGATCTATTCCATGCTGGGTAAAGTATTCCCTCCGTCCTCCGAAACTGGCATCGGACCCAACCATCAGCGTCTGGTCATAGCCATGCTCGTGGAGAAGATCGTTCAGAGAGGTAATTCCCGGCATGACCTGAGAATAGTGATTCAATCCGTTGTTCCAAATTCCGTTGGGAAGGCACAGCGGGACCCCGGAGGTTTGGGAAATCATGGCCGCAATGGTCCAGGTGGACCCTACAGTGGTTCTGCCTCCTCCTATGCCGTCGGAATGGGAAAAATTCAGGTTTTCCTTTGCCAACCGGGTCAATTCCGGGATGTAGTTGACCGGCGAAGAGCCTCCCTCTTCCTCCAAAAGATAGGCCAGCTCCATCGATTCCAGATAAATATAAATCAAATTGCGTTTTTCTTCCGGGAAGGTAATTTCCACGTCGTTGGGATCGACGTAATGATCGTCAAACAACGAAGTTTGTTGCATGCGGGCCACAACATAGGTATCCAACCCGGCCTTGCATACGGAGAACCACGTCAGACTGATCAACAGAATGAGGGAAAGTCCCGCGGAAATGATTCGATGATGCAGCGGACGCTTCCCTTGCGTCAAGTTTTTTTTGAAAATCAACTTGGGAAGGTAAATCAACAGGAAAAACGTTGCCCCGGAACAGAGTACCACCGGCAAAAATACCTGCAGCACCGCCTCCCACACTGCCGTAGTTCCCACGCCATTCATATCCGAGAAGAATAAAGTGAACATGACGGCGTCAAATCCTACGTCCGCCCCGAAGCTCCGGGTGAACCAAAGGGCCGCAAAGAGCAAAAGATAAGCAACGGTAACAAAAACCCCGCACAGGATCACCCAAATCCTCCCGGGTGTTTTTTTCTTTTCCATAAATCAAAAGCCTCCTCTTTTATCAAAGTTCTCTTTTATCAAAAATGCTCTTCACATTCCGCCATTCCGGCCTCTGCCTTTTGCAAAAGATTCTCCGCAAAAGTATCTCCGTAACGGCTGTCTGAGGCAACGATTTCCGCGGCGGCTTGAAAATACTCGTAAGCGTCCTCGTAGCTTTGCTTCGTGCCCAGCCCGTCCTTTTTGCAGATTCCCAGCCGATAACAAAGCTGAGCCATCAGCCGTTCCTCCGGCTCCGAAGACGATAGCAGGGTCTCGTATGCTTTGGTGTAGCACGCAACCGCCCGTTGCCGGTCTGTGGGAAGACCGCCTTTTCCGTAGAAATAGTAATCCCCCAACTTTAGCATGCTTCCCGGGTCCCCCAGCTCGCCGGCCCGTTCAAAACAGTAGACCGCCATCCGATGGTCTTGGGGAATGCCCCGTCCCTCCTGGTAGCAATATCCCAGGTTTCCCATGGCGATCGGATTGCCCAGTTTGCATGCCATGCGGTAATATTCGAAAGCCTTTTTCTCGTCTCCCTGCCGGAACAGCTCCGTGCCCTGTTTGACCAGTTCTTCCGAATCTCCGGCGGAAAACAGATTCTCAAGATCCTTCATACAGTTGCCTTTCCCGTATACTATTTTTCTATTATACATTATTTTGAAATTTTTGTCAATTAAAGTCGGAAATTTGAAAGATTTTGTTTTGTTTTCTGCCAAAAACTTTTTTGTATGGAGAATCCTCGGAGGAGGAATACTGAAAAAAGAAGTCGATTTTTATAATTACAGAAAAAAAGTTTTCTTTTTCGTCGGATTTATATCAATAAATATCCATTTTATTCCGCTATACTGTAGATGGATTGGGGATAGGACTTCTTTTCCCCCCTTCCCTTAAAAATACGCCGTAAATACGGTGCAGGAGTTGATTTTTTTTGAAAAAAGTATGGCCCATTTTGTTGCGGGTGGGGGTGTCCGCGGTCATCATCTTCTTAATATTTTGGTTTGCTCTCCCCCCATTGAATTTCCGCAGTGCCGATTTTTGGACCTTCCTGTTTTGGTCCCTGTTGGTCGTTGTCCTTGTGAATTTCACCGGAAATTTGATTTCTTTTTTGAAAAGCTTTAAGGACGCACAAAACGTCCGCTTTACTCCTTCGGTACGAAAAGGATTGAAAACCTTGGGAATCCCCGTCCTTGCCGTTGCGGGTGTTTTCGGGTTAATGATCGTTTTTTCCGGGATTTTTAACGTGATCGGCCTTGAGATTTTCAATGCCCAAAGATACAAGGACCTTATTACCATTCAGGACGGAAATTTCACCGAGGACGTGGCGGAGCTGGGAATGTCTCAGATTCCCGTCGTGGACCGGGATACGTCCGTCGCCTTGGGAAAACGGAAATTAGGGGAGATGAGCGATCTGGTTTCCCAGTTTGAGATCGCCAACGACTATACCCAGATCAATTACAATGACTCCCCCGTCCGGGTCACCCCCCTTAAATACGGGGACGCGATCAAATGGTTGTATAATCAGTCCGAAGGAATCCCCGGGTATCTGCGGGTAGATATGACGACCCAGGAGGTTGCCCTCGTCCGCCTGGAGGAGGGGATCCGCTATTCGGAGAGCGAATATTTTATGCGGAATATCCATCGCTACCTTCGGTTCCAATATCCCTCCAAGATTTTTGCCGACGTCTCTTTTGAGATTGACGATAACGGGGCTCCCTATTGGGTTGCTTCCACCGTTAAATACCGCATCGGATTTTGGTCCGGCCGGGACATCGGTGGTGTGGTTTTGGTTAATGCCGTCACCGGAGAAAGCGTCTATTACGACGTGGAAGACGCTCCGACCTGGATCGACCAGGTCTACGATTCCGAGTTGGTTTTGAAGCAGTTGGTCTACAACGGAAAATACCGTTCCGGCTTCTGGAATTCCATTTTCGGACAGAAGGGGGTCCTGACCCCCACCGAAGGGTATAATTATATCGCCCTCGACGACGACGTGTGGCTCTATACGGGAATGACCTCCGTGGTCAGCGACGAATCGAACGTGGGATTTGTCCTGGTCAATTTGCGGACCAAAGAGACTCGTTATTATGCTGTCCCCGGAGCCGAAGAGTATTCTGCTATGGACTCCGCCGAAGGCCAGGTACAGCATCTGAAATATGAATCCACCTTCCCCATCCTTCTCAACGTGGGAAACCGGCCCTCGTACTTTATGTCTCTCAAGGATTCCGCCGGCCTGGTGAAGATGTACGCCTTCGTGGATGTCCAGCAATACCAGATTGTCGGCACCGGGACCTCCGTGGATTCGGCCCGGGAGGATTACCTGAAAAAACTTGCCGCCGACGGCCAACTGGATACCCCGACTCCCGAAGATGAGACGGTAGAAAAGACCGGCGTTGTTCTCTCCGTATCTTCGGCGGTGGTGGACGGAAACAGTATGTATTATATCATGCTGGACGACGGAAGCGTCATTTCCGCCTCCATCAAGGTCTCGTCCCAGCTCCCCTTCCTGATTCCGGGGGACACCGTAACCGCCACCCTTTCGGGAACCCAGGCAACGGCCCTCACCGTCACAAAAGTCAACTTCTACCCGGAAGGGTAAAAAAATCCCCCCCCCCACAAACACGATGCTGGGGGGGATTTTTACAGAAACAGAAAGCCACCCGAAAAACATCACGGTTCTTCGGGTGGCTTTTATTTTTTTATTATGGGATACGAAGGGGGGCTTATTCTCCCTCTTCATCCTTTTTCTTGGAGAGAATAAGATTGGTAACGATCCCGAGAATCAACGCACAGGCAATGGAGGTAATGGTCACCTTTCCGATGGCCATGGAGGTGCCGCCAATGCCGGTAATGAGGATGACTGCCGTTACGAACAAATTCTTGTTCTGGTTCAGGTCAACCTTCTGGAACATTTTCAGGCCGGATACCGCAATAAATCCGTACAGCGTAATGCAAACGCCGCCCATGCCGCATCCGGGAATGGAATCCAGGAAGGCAACGAAGGGAGAGACGAAGGAGATCAGCACTGCCATGATGGCGGTGGTGGTGATGGTGATCACGGAAGCGTTCCGGGTAATGGCCACACATCCCACCGATTCTCCGTAGGTGGTGTTGGGGCATCCGCCGAAGAAGGCACCGGCAATGGAGCCTACGCCGTCGCCCAAGAGGGTGCGATGCAGACCGGGGCTTTCCAACAGATCCCGGTTGACGATGGTGGAAAGGTTTTTGTGGTCTGCAATGTGTTCCGCAAAGACCACGAAGGCTACGGGTACGTACGCAACAGCTACGGTCGCCAGGTAAGAAAGATCAAAGTCTTTTACCCCCTTGATGGCTTCCAAAAAGGAGAATTCGGGAATCGCAAGGAAGGTCTTGAGGGTTACCCCGTCGGCAACTAGGGCCTGGAAGGGGGCAAAATCAATGATTTTCAGCCCGTCGTTCCCGGTGGCAATTCCAATGAGCGTGAAGATCAGGCCCACGGCGTAGCCTGCAAGAATCCCGATAATAAAGGGAATCAGAGAGACCATTTTCTTCCCGTAGGTGGAGCAGATTACAACCACAAACAGGGTTACGATGGCACAAATGAAGGAGATCCAAAGATTGGTGGACATCACGAAGGCTCCGTTTGCGTCCTGGGGACCGTAGGAGAAGACGTCCTTTACGGCGGCTCCCGCCAAGGAAAGTCCGATCAGAGCAACGGTGGGCCCGATCACCACCGGGGGCATCAGCTTGTTGATCCATTGGACCCCAGAAAACTTGACCACAAGGGCAATGACCACGTAGACCAACCCTGCCAAGGCGGCACCCAAGATCAGCCCCAGGTATCCTAACTGTGCGGAGACTGCTCCGGCGAAGGCAGCAGCCATAGAGCCGATAAAGGCAAAGGAAGAACCCAGGAATACGGCGCTCTTAAATTTTGTAAACAGTTGGTAGACAACGGTGCCTACCCCTGCCCCTAACAGGGCCGCGGAGGCGGACATCCCGTTTCCGACGATGGCGGGAACGGCAATGGTGGCCGCCAAAATGGCCAGCAGTTGTTGGAATGCGAAGATAATTACCTGACCAAAAGGCGGCTTATCTTCGATGCTGTAGCGAAGTTTCATGTTTTTGTTTCCTCCCTATTTTTTTTATATACAAAATACGAGCCGTATTTTATATTTCGTGATCCTTGTTATATTCAATTTCCCGAGGGTCCGCAGACGTATACGCCCGTCTCCCCGTCATATTCCAAAACCCGGACGGAAATCCGTTCTTTTCTGGAAGTGGGCACGTTTTTCCCCACGTAATCTCCCCGGATGGGCAATTCCCGGTGTCCCCGGTCCACCAAAACCGCCAGCTGAATCTTGGCCGGACGCCCCAGGGTCATCAGGGCTTCCATGGCGGCTCGGATGGTTCGGCCCGTGTAAATTACGTCGTCGACCAAAATTACCGTTCGCCCGTCAATGGGGAAATCAATTTTCGTATTGGTCACCGTCGGCTCTTCCGAATCTCGGTTTCGGTCGTCCCGGTGGGGGGTTACGTCAACGGAACCCACGTAACTGCGAATCCCGGAGAATTTCGCTACGTTTTCCGCCAATTCCCGTGCCAACGGAGCACCTCTCCGATGAATTCCCAATAAACACAGCTCTTCGGCGGTATCGTTCTTTTCAACAATCTCGTGGGCCATTCGGATCAACGTCCGATGCATGGCACCCTCGTCCATCAATTTTGCTTTGACGATCATGTGTTCCTCTCTTTATTCCATAAAAAAAGATCTTGCCTTTCGACAAGATCCGCATTTCGCTTTCCGTTCCTTGGGGAAGGACCCCCTCGGAGTGTTCCGTGATCTTGTCGGCGTCTCGCACCGAGTTAAAGCATCTGGGGTCGTATTCTGTTGATATTATACCACTTTGGATTGCCAATGTCAATACCTATGAAGCAGTTTACATTTTTTTCAACTTCTTTTCGGCAAAATTCATTTTCCAAAGAGCCCAGATGGAACCTGCGGCAAGAATTACGCCATTTATTATTTGAAAAGGCAATAAATAAGAAATGCCGGGATTTTCAAAACAAGGTTCGATCAATGCTTTCATCGATCCTACTGCAAACCCCAGCAGTGCAAAGCGGCAATGGGACGGGTATCGGTCCATGGCCGCCGCCAAGGGCTTGGTCCACAGGATCATTCCGATTCCCGTACCCACCCCTAAGGGAATTAACGGAACGAGATTTTTTATCTCCGAAAGATTTGAAAGATTATCGTACAGTCCGAATACTACGAGCAAATGGGACGTGCTGATGCCGGGCAAAATTATTCCTGCCGCCAACAGAATTCCCCAAAGGATCATCCATGGGAAAGAGTCCGCCCCGCCGCCCTTCGGCAGCCGTTCCACGGCAAAAACGGCCCCCAATCCCAGTAGAAAAAACAGAACTCCGTTCACCGAAATTTTTTCTTCCAATGCTTCTCGGCCCAAAAGGTAGATTCCCATCCCTGCGGCGGCACAAAACAACAGCGTCATGGTCAGGGGCAAAATGCGAAAGGCTTCGTTTATTAGCCCCGCAATTCCGAAAAATCCCAAGATCCCCCCCAACAAAATCCGCAAAAGATAGTAAATGTTTTCCCGCTTTCCAAGATTTGCCGTCGCGGTCAAAATTTTTCCGTAGCATCCCAGGGAAATGGCCGTCATCCCTCCGCTGACCCCGGGTACGGACATGGTTCCCCCGATCAGAAAGCCCAAAAATACATCTTTCAGGTACTTTTTCATCCAATCCCTCCCACGGTTTATATATGTACCGTCCCGTGCAAAAAATGTATCAATCAAAATTCCCCTCACCTCGGCGGCGGAAGCCATGCCCAAAACTATAATTCCGTGACCTGGGTTCTTATATACAAAAAGAGAACTCTTATGGTTTTCCAAAGTCAACGTTGTCGTTTCCCAAAGACGCTGTTCTCTCTAAAAAAGACAACCCCCATAAGAAGATCATGAGGGTTGCCTTACATCATTTAATAAATCCGCCGCACAGGATTCTTCCGTCTCCATCGTAAAAGACGGCAGACTGTCCCGGGGTCGCGGCCCGCTGGGGTGTATCAAAGACCGCCCGGAGAGTTCCTTGGCTGACGGTCACCGTACAGGGGGCGGTTTTGGAGGAAAACCGAATTTTTCCTTCTCCCCGAAATTCCTTAGCCTCCGGGGACAATCCCTGAAAGACCGGGGACCCTACGGTGATCTGATTGCAGTTTACCACGTCGGTCCGGGACAAAAGGACTCGGTTCCGGGGGAAGTCCAGTTGGGAGACGTAAACGGGAGTTCCCAGGGCAATGCCTAAATTTTTTCGCTGCCCCACCGTGTAACGGATCAGCCCTTTGTGCGTGCCTACGGCTCGGTCCTCGTCGGTCAGCCAAAAATCCCCCGGCGGGAAAGCTCCCAGCCGCCGTTCAATGTAATCCACGTAGGATTCTCCCCGGATAAAGCAAATGTCCTGGCTGTCAGGCTTCTGAAATACGGGAAGATCCCACGCTTCCGCCATTTTTCGATTCTCTTCCTTTTTCGTATTTGCGAGGGGGAACAGAATCCGGGCCAACTGGTCTTGCTCCAGTCGGTAAAGCATATAGGATTGGTCCTTATCGTGAACCGCCTTGATGCAACACCGTCCGTTGCTTTCTTGCCTTTCGATCCGGGCGTAATGGCCCGTGGCGATCTTCTCGATCCCCAAGGCGTCTGCCGTGTCGCATAGGGCCTTAAACTTTACCTTCGGATTGCAGACGATACAGGGGTTCGGGGTTTTCGCCCGTGCGTAATTGTCCAAAAAGTCGCTCACAACGGTTTCTTCAAAGACGGTCCGCAAATCTGCGGTGTGAAGGGGAATCTTCAAATGGTCTGCCACCCGTTTTGCATCCGCAAGTCCCTTTTGATCCGCGTCGTGCATAACACAATAGAGACCGGTCACTTCGTATCCGTCCCGTTGCAAAAGAGCGGCGGTCAACGCACTGTCAACACCGCCGCTCAATCCGACTAAAACCGTCTTGCTCATTCGCCGCAATGGTCACAGCAGCTGCAGGACCCTTCGCAATGAGGTGCTTTAATTCCGTAATCCTCGGGGTTTTCCCCCTTCTTTACCAAATAGTCGGAAATGGCGGCCTGAACCGCTTCCTCCGCCAATACGGAACAATGGATCTTCACCGGGGGAAGTCCGTCCAGGGCATCGATCACGGCCTTATTGGTCATTTGCAGAGCCTCCCGGATGGGTTTCCCCTTGATCAATTCCGTGGCCATGGAGGAGGTCGCTACCGCAGCCCCGCAGCCGAAGGTTTTGAACTTTACGGCGGTGATAATATCGTGATCCACCTTCAGGTAGACCTACATAATATCCCCGCATTTGGGGTTTCCCACTTCGCCGACGCCGTCCGCACCGACGATTTCTCCCACGTTGCGGGGATTCATGAAGTGGTCCATAACTTTTTCACTGTATATCATATGGGATTCCTTTCCGGTCAATTTTCGTTTTTCATGGATTCTTCCCACAGGGGAGACATTTCTCTCAACCGCTGGGCAATCTTCGGAAAAACGTCCAGAATATAGTCAATTTCTTCCACCGTGTTGTCCGCACACAGGCTGAACCGAACCGAGCCGTGGGCAATTTCATGGGGAAGACCAATGGCCAGAAGCACGTGGGACGGATCCAGATCTCCCGAGGCACAGGCAGAGCCCGAGGTGGCACAGATCCCGTTCATATCCAACAAGAGAAGCATAGATTCCCCTTCGATATGCTTCACCGAAACGTTCACCGTTCCGGGAAGCCGATCGTGGCCCGGGGTATTGATCTTGCATTGGGGAATTGCCTTCAAAATCCCATCGGTCAGCCGATCCCGGAGGGAAGCCACATAGGCCATGTCCCGTTCCAGGTTCTTGGTTGCCTTTTCGATGGCGGCACCCAAGCCTAAGATCCCGGCAATGTTTTCGGTCCCCGGTCTGCGATTCCGTTCCTGCCCGCCACCATTCATCAGGTTGTCGGGAAGAACTCCTCTGCGTACGTAGAGAGCCCCCACCCCTTTCGGTGCATGGAATTTATGCCCGGACAGGCTTAAAAGATCGACGCCCATCTTCTGTACATCTACGGGAATATGCCCCACCGCCTGAACGGCGTCGGTGTGCATAAAGATCCCGTGTTCCTTTGCAATTTTTGCAATTTCTTCGATGGGTTGAATGGATCCGATCTCATTGTTTGCCGTCATCACCGTGATCAGTACGGTGTCGGGACGGATCGCTTGTTCTACCTGCTGTGCAGTCACGAAGCCTTCCTCATCGACCGGGAGGTAAGAGACCTCGAAGCCTTCTTTTTCCAATGCCTTAAGACATTCAAAAACTGCGTGATGCTCTACGTTGGTGGTAATAATGTGCTTGCCCTTCTTCTCCCCGTAGCGTTTCGCGATCCCCCGGATGGCCCAGTTGTCGGATTCGGTTCCGCAGGAGGTGAAATATACTTCATTCGGCCGGCAGTTAATGGCATCTGCAACCTGTTGACGGGCCTTTTCTACCGCCTCCCGGGCTTCCCGTCCCTTGGAGTATATGGTGCTGGGATTCCCGTACAGTTCACCAAAGGCCGGCATCATGGCCTTTACCACGTCAGGGTCGATGCGTGTGGTTGCTGCATTATCGGCATATACGAACATGATTTCAGCCTTTCTGAAATTAAAGAATGATTTCGCCTTCAACAACGCCCTTCATGGCGGCGGCGTTGGCTTCGTCGGTGTCAATGTGCATTGCGGGTGCATAGGAGGGGCTGACCCGGCAAATTACGTCCCCAAAAATCAGAGAACGGCCGTTGGTCTCCACTTTGACAGAGACGATCTGCTTATCGGAAACGCCGAATTGCTCCGCAACCTCGGGGGTCAGATGGATATGACGCTTTGCGATAATCACGCCTTCCTTCAATTCCACCTCGCCGCAGGGACCAACAACGGTGCAGCAAGCAGAGTCGGCAACGTCGCCGGATTCCCGGATGGGAGCCGAAACGCCCAGAGTGCGGGCATCGGTAAAGGAGACCTCTACCTGAGTCTCTTTCCGTTCGGGCCCGAGGATGGACATTTTCAGTTCGCCCTTGGGGCCGCGGACGGTAACCTTCTCTTCGCAGGCAAACTGGCCGGGCTGAGAAAGATCCTTCTTGTTGGTCAGCTTGTGGTCTGCTCCGAAGAGAACAGCCAGATCGGCAGCGGAAACGTGAATATGTCTTGCGGAAGTTTCAACGATAACTTTTTTCATAATGGTTACGTCCTTTCGTGTATTGTAATGATGATTGTATTCCAACATATTATTATAATCGATTATTCTGAAAAAACATAGATAAATCTGTGAACACTTTCTGACATATTAGTCTATGCCCAGCATTTCCTTCAGGGTTTCTTCGTCAATGACGGGAATCCCCAGGGCCTTTGCCTTGGTCAATTTGGAGCCGGCCTCTTCGCCTGCCACAACGTAACTGGTTTTTTTCGATACGGAGCCGGAAACCTTTCCCCCTTCTTTTTCGATGAAGGCCGCCGCTTCGTCCCGCTTGTACGTGGGAAGGGTCCCGGTCAAAACGAAGGTCAATCCCGCAAGCTTCGTCCCGGTTTCTTCTCCCACTGCTTCAAAATTCAAGCCCGCTTGCCGCAAATGCTCGATGTATTCCAGATTTTTCGGGTTTGTAAAATACTCCCGGATATATCGGGCCGTTACGGGCCCTACGTCCTCGGTAATGCAAAGTTCCTCTTCGGTGGCCCGGGCAAGACTGTCCAGGGTGCGGAATTTTTTTGCGAGAATTCTCCCCGCTTTTTGCCCCACTTGACGGATGCCTAATGCGTAAATCAGCCGGTCCAATCCCCGGGTTCGGCTTTCTTCCACCGACCGAAGTAAATTGTCTGCAGATTTCTCCCCAAACCGATCCAGACCGGCAATGGCATCCCGGTCCAACCGATACAGATCCGCCGCCGACGCGATCAATCCCTTTTCCACAAAGGCTTCCACAATACTGGTTCCCATACCGTCGATGTCCATGGCATCCCGGGAAACGAAATGAATAATATTCTTCGTCAGTTGAGCCGGACATTCACTGTTGTCACAGCGGGTCACCGGCCCTTCGGTCACAAGACTGCTCCCGCAGGCGGGACAGAGGGTGGGCATCCGAAATGCTTCCGTATGCTCCGGCCGCTTTTCCGGGACGGAACGCACGATCTCCGGGATAATATCTCCCGCCTTGTGAACAACCACCGTATCCC
>JAZTWH010000010.1:0-5785 GCA_045635765.1 Eubacteriales bacterium
AGAGAAGAAACAATTTTACCGATAAGTACCCGAGCACTCCGCAGCCGGGAAAGGTAAGGACCCAAGCCAGTACCATTTGTCCCGCGACACTCCAATTCACGGATCGCATCCGGACCGACGCGCCGGCCCCCATAAGAGCCGTAGTTTTAACGTGGGTCGTGCTGACAGGCAACCCATAGAGCGTACAAAATCCAAGGCTTATTGCAGATGCAACGTCGGCGGCGACTCCTTGATAGCCTTCGGTTTTCAGCATCTTCATTCCTACGGCTCGGATAATCCGGCCACCACCCAAGCAGGTACCCAGGGATAAAACGCCGGAGCAGAGAAGAACCATCCATACGGGAATGGTCTCGGGGGGTGCCATATTCCCTGCGGCGGCAACGGAGAGCAAGAGCACGCCGATAAATTTTTGACCGTCCTGGGATCCGTGAAGAAAGGCATTGACGGCTCCACCCAAAATTTCCGCATTTCGGAACCATTTTTCGGAGGACCGGCGGTTCTTCTTTTTAAAAAACAAGAAAATAGATCGAACCACGATCCATCCCAAACAAAACCCGAGAAGGACGGAAAGTCCCAGTCCCCATAACACACGGCTCCAAACAGAAAACCGAATCCCGTCTCCCCCGTTGAGGGCAATGGCGGCCCCCGTTATTCCGGCGATCAGGGCGTGGCTTTCGCTGGTAGGAATTCCGAAGAACCACGCTCCGGCGGCCCAGACCACCACGGCAACCATGGCGGCACAAAGAGCAAGGCGGGAAACCTCCGGGTCCCGTCCAAAATCCACCATAGAGTACACGGTATCTGTCACGGAGCGATTGACGGACACCGTAACGATCAATCCTAAAAAATTAAAGACGGCAGCCATGGCGACGGCAGAGCCGGGAGACAGTGCCCTTGTGGCAACACAAGACGAGATGGCATTGGGAGCGTCAGTCCAGCCGTTGACGAAGATCACTCCCAGGGTGAGAACCGTCAACAGTGTCAGAGGCCAGGATGAAAAAACCGTCATGAGCCAAGAAACAAAAGTCATAAAATCCCTCCTCTACAAAATATGGTATAAGTAAAAAAAGATTCGTAAAAGAGGGGCACTTTCCCCATTAAAATTTCTTTGTGACATTTTCGTGAACCCCCTTGACATCCGTAAGGAATCGTGCTATAATATCCAAGTAACAAAACCAAACATTCCTCCTTAGCTCAGTTGGTAGAGCCCGCGGCTGTTAACCGCGTTGTCGTTGGTTCGAGTCCGACAGGGGGAGCCACAGCGGTGCAACATTATGCACCACGACACGAAAGTCCTTGTTTTACAAGGACTTTCGTGCTTTTCGGGAGAAATAAAACAACCATTATTATTTATAAAATTACACAACGGTTTTTTTGCACCATTGGGTATTGTTTTTTTTGAACATTATACCTTTTAACTTAGAAATTTATTGGTACGTGGAGGAAACTATGAGCGAAAAAATTTTTACCCCGGATGCACCTGCTGCCATTGGGCCTTATTCCCAAGCGATTAAGGTTGGAAATTTTGTGTTCACTTCAGGACAGATCCCTCTGGATCCCGGAAGCGGAACCCTCAGCGGAACGACGATCTCAGAGCAGACGGAACAGGTTATGAAGAACCTGGGAGCAATTTTGGCGGAAGCAGGCTTGGATTTTGAAAACGTAGTGAAAACCACCTGTTTCTTGTCTGACATGAATGATTTTGCCGCATTTAACGAGATTTACGGAAAATACATCACCTCTGCACCGGCTCGCAGCTGCGTTGCCGTGAAGGCACTTCCCAAGGGAGCGTTGGTGGAAGTCGAAGCGGTTGCCGTTTCGGAGTAAAGCAATCACAAAAAAGTTTTACGGGGTACACTTTTTAAAGGTGTGCCCCGTTTTTGAAATACTGCGATTACGTTATCATCAACACGATTGAAATCTGCGGCACATGGAGACAGGAAGCAAAAACCGAGGACGGCGAGGCACCTTAATTACAGGTGCCTCGCTTTCATTTTTCGTCTCCATTCAGTTTGCCAGAAAATACTAAATACGGAGTGATAAACCCATAATTGATACCATATATTGTGTTTTGTCACAAAAATATAACAACTAAACCCTTGACAAAAAAGAAAATGTATTGTATAATAAAATTGCTCTTTTACATGACTGACGGAGTGCGGAGTACCGCAAGGGAGTGTAGAAGAATCGTAAGCCGACCGTCTGGGCAATTCTTTTCGGGGAAAAAGGATTGCCTCTTTTTTATCCCGGGCATAATCCATCGATGAAGGAGAACAAAAAATGAATCACGAAAATTGGAATGGATTCAAACAAGGCGTTTGGCAAAAGGAAATCAACGTCCGGGACTTTATACAAACCAACTATACGGAATATTTCGGCGACTCCAACTTCCTGTCCGGCCCTACGCAACGGACCCGGGAGCTGATGGACAAGATTGAGGCCCTCTTTGCAATGGAACGCAAACAGGGCGGTGTTTTGGATATTGATACAGAAACGGTTTCCTCTCTTACGGCCTATGCCCCTGGATACGTTGATCGGGAAAAGGAACTAATTGTGGGGATGCAGACCGACCAGCCTCTGAAGCGGGGGGTCAACCCCTTTGGCGGCATGCGGATGTGTAAAAATGCCTGTGAGGCCTACGGCTATACCCTGGGTGAAAACGTACAAAATCAATTTAAATTTCGAACGACCCATAACGACGGAGTGTTCCGGGCCTATTCCGAAGAAATGCGTAAGGCCCGCAAATGCCACGTGATTACCGGCCTTCCCGACGCCTACGGACGGGGGCGAATCATCGGAGATTACCGCAGGGTTGCGTTGTACGGAGTGGACCGGCTGATCGAAGAAAAACAGAAGGATAAATCGGATTTCGGCTCCATTGACTTCAGCACCGAACAGGTCCGCCTGAATGAAGAATTATATCAGCAAATTGCTTTCCTTGGTCATCTGAAAGAAATGGCCGCCATGTACGGCTTTGATCTCAGCGGCCCTGCATCCAATGCAAAGGAAGCCATTCAGTGGACGTATTTTGCCTATCTTGCAGCAATCAAAGAACAAAACGGTGCGGCAATGTCTTTGGGCCGGGTCAGCACCTTTTTCGATATTTACATCGAACGGGACCTGAAAGCCGGGACTCTGACCGAAGAAACGGCACAGGAGTTGATAGATGATTTTGTTATGAAGCTTCGCATTGCCCGGCATTTGCGAACCCCCGAATACAATGAACTCTTCGGGGGTGACCCCATGTGGATCACCGAGGCGGTTGGAGGAATGGGAGAGGACGGACGCACCTTGGTTTCCAAAAATAGCTTCCGAATTCTGAACACCCTCTACACCTTGGGCCCTTCTCCGGAACCCAATTTGACGGTTCTCTGGTCTCAGGATCTTCCCGAAGGATTTAAAAAATTCTGTGCAAAGGTCTCTTCGGATACGGACTCCATCCAATATGAAAGCGACGATTTGATGCGTCCCCGTTACGGCGATGACTACGCCATTGCCTGCTGCGTTTCCGCCATGAAGGTGGGGAAACAAATGCAATTTTTCGGTGCCCGCTGCAACCTTGCAAAGCTATTGCTGATTGCATTGAACGGCGGCTACGATACCGACAGCAAAATGGCAATTGGCCCCCAAATGTCGGTTTTGGAGGGGGAAAAACTGGATTACGAACAGGTGATGAAGCGATTTGACATCTATATTCAATGGCTGTCCCGGCTTTACGTGAACACCATGAACGTGATTCACTATATGCACGATAAGTACGCCTATGAAAAAATTCAGATGGCCCTCCACGATACGAAGGTAGAACGGCTGATGGCCTTCGGCATTGCCGGTCTTTCGGTGGTTGCGGACTCTCTGAGTGCCATCAAATACGCCAACGTCACTCCCATCAAGGACGAAAGCGGCCATATCGTATCCTTTGAAACCATCGGAACCTTCCCCAAATACGGAAACGACGATGATCGGGTGGACCTGATTGCCAAAGAAATGACCCACAAGGTTATTACGGAGCTTCGGAAGACTCCCACCTACCGCAATGCCATTCACACCCTTTCGGTCCTGACCATCACCTCCAATGTAATGTATGGGAAAAATACGGGAGCAACCCCCGACGGACGGGCTGCGGGAGCCGCCTTCGCCCCCGGTGCAAACCCCATGCACAATCGAGAGGAAAACGGTGCTCTGGCTTCCCTGAACTCGGTGGCAAAAATCAGCTATGACGATTGCCGTGACGGGATTTCCAACACCTTTTCCATTACCCCGGAGGCCTTGGGCAGAAATGAAAAAGAACGGGCTGCAAATCTGGTCTCCATCTTGGACGGATACTTCGGAAAAGGGGCTCATCATATCAACGTAAACGTCTTAAATCGGGAAACGCTGATGAAAGCCTATGAAAATCCCGACGCATTTCCAAACCTGACTATCCGGGTCTCGGGCTATGCGGTAAACTTCCACAAGCTTTCCAAGGAACAGCAGCGGGAAGTTATCAGCCGCACCTTCCACGAGGCACTGTAACCATGGGAACGATTTACTCCTGCCGGGGCGCAGAAACAATGGATAAGGATTCCTCCAGCCGAGGCTCCGAAGCCATGGGAAAGGATTCCTCCGGCCGGGGTTCAGGAACTATGGGCAAGGATCCCTCCGGCCGGGGCTCAGAAACTATGGACAAGGATCCCTCCGGCCGGAACTCCGAAGCCATGGGCAAGGTTCACTCCATTCAGACCTTGGGAACTTTGGATGGGCCGGGGATTCGGTTTGTGGTGTTTTTGCAGGGGTGCAATCTCCGTTGCGGTTGCTGTCATAATCCCGACACCTGGGAGGTGGAGGGGGGCACCGAATACGTTGCCTCCGAGCTTGCGAAAAAGGCGGAGCGATACAAATCCTATTTTGGGAAGGACGGAGGGATTACCCTCTCGGGGGGAGAACCTCTGCTACAGTCCCGGTTTTCCTATGAAATCTTTTGTGAATGTAAAAAAAGAGGGATTCATACCTGCCTGGACACCTCGGGAAGCATTTTGGACGACACGGTAGAAGCCTTGTTAACGGTAACGGATCGGGTTCTGTTGGATATAAAGTATCCCACGGAGGAGCTGTATCGGGAATACGTGGGATGCAGTTTGGAGGCACCGTTACGATTTCTGGAATACCTGAACGGACAACAGATTCCGACCACGCTTCGGCAGGTCATCATTCCGACCTTAAACGACAACAAAGATTCCGTCTCGTACTTGAAGGATTTGGAGAGAAAATATTCTTGCATTGATAAAATAGAGTTGTTACCATTCAAAAAGATTTGCACGGTGAAGTATGAAAATTTAGGGATTCCCTTCCGGTTTGAATCTTTTGATGTCCCCTCTTCCCGGGTGATGGAGGAGTTAGAACGCAAATTGAACTATTGATTTTAAAAGTAATAATGATCCCCCCGCATAGCGGGGGGTATTTCATTTTCGGGCATAGCCCCAATAATACAGGCTGCGCACAAGTGCACCTTTGGGTTGACCTACCAGTCATGCATGGGGTTACCTGCTACCCGCAAACGGGTCTCTGGGGTCAAACAGGCTTAACTGATCCGTTTCTTTATCTTGTTTTAATTGGTTCTCTATGTACTCCTTTATGGCTCTTGTATTTTTGCCTGTTGTATCAACACAATATCCCTTACACCAAAATTCGCGATTTCGGTATGCGAATTTCATATTTCCATATTTTTGGAATATCATTAAACTACTTTTCTCTTTCAAATATCCCATAAATCCCGAAACGCTCATTTTGGGAGGAATACTTACCAGCA
>JAZTWH010000011.1:0-68510 GCA_045635765.1 Eubacteriales bacterium
AAATAACGAAAAAACGGCGGCTGATCCGATGAAATGGTATCGGACCAGCCGCCTTTTGTATGCGATTTTTTTTCAAAGCACAAGAAAGCTTTTTGAAAAAAAGAGAAAAAAGTCCCGACCGTCAGGCGGGGCCTTTTGAGCAGGAAAGGGCTTTGATTTTTTGGGGGCGGGGGGGCGGAATGGGGCGTCAGTTTTTGGCCGCAAGCTCCGGCCGTAATACCAAATCCTTCGGAGGAATTACGACCCGGAAGGCGTCCTTCACCGCCAAAATTTCGGCTCCGTTGGGGGCTCCCCCGAATTCTCCGTCCAGGGTCCAGGGGGTGTTCGTATCGGAAAGGAAGGAGATCTCCTTCGTTTTCAGGGAAACGATGTGCCGGGAATTCAAATTTACCCGCAGCAGGTCGGTCATCAATTCGCTTTGATCGGCCAAGGTCCGGGGCTCTTTGATCAGAAGCACCTCCAGATAGCCGTCGTTGAGGGCAACGCTTTCTCTTCCGTAGATGCCGCTGAATCCGCCGATGGAGTTGGAATTGGTCACCATTCCGTAGAGGTAGCGGTCGGAAAAGGTCTCGCTGTCGGTTTTCACCGTAAAGGGAATCCCTTTGATCTGGGTCAGGGATTTGATCCCCTCCAGAATATAGGCGAAGTGCCCCAGAGTGTTTTTCGTTTGCTGGGGGGTGGCGTAGGAGACCTCCGTGAAGGCCCCAAAGGCGGCAATGTACGCAAAGGGCCGGCCGTTAAAGGTTCCGCAATCGCAGAAATGGGCCTCCTCCGACGCCGCGACCTGGGCGGCCCGAAGGGGATCGGTGGGAATTCCGAGACTGGCGGCAAAATCGTTGGTGGACCCGGTGGGAATATACCCCAATTCGGGAACCCTCTTCCCAAGATCTGCCCCCATGCGGATGCCGGTCAGGGCTTCGTTCAGGGTCCCGTCGCCGCCGCTGACCACGATTCGGTCAAAGTCCTCGGTGTACCGACTCAGAAGCCGGGAAATATCCCCCTTTCGGCGGGTGGGCCGAACGGTAATATCGTAGCCTGCCTTGTCAAAAATCTCAACAATATCCGCCAGATGGGCCCGGATCTTTGCTTTCCCGGCCTTGGGATTGTACACAAACAGCAGCTTTTTCAACGGTTACACCTCCCCGGAATTCTATTTTTCATCCACTTATTGTAAAAAAGAAATTGCTTCCTTTTTATTCTATCACAAATTACGGAAAAATGCAAGACGGAATTATGTCATCTTTTTGGAACTTTTCGTTTCTTTTTTGGGGGAAACGAATTTTTATTCGCATCCTCCGCGTCTTTCCGACAAAATTCCGTGGCAAAGGTGCATCCGTACGTGGGACGGGAAATTTCCTCTGTTGACCTTGCGGGGTTCCAGAGTCAGCCCCGGCCTCACGTTGCGGGGGATAAAAAACCGTAGCGGCTCTGACTCAGAGCCGCTACGGTTTTTTGTTTTAATCGCAATAGAAGAGAATGTCGGTGTAGGTGGGGTAGGGCCAGACGGTGGCGTCTACGTCGGGCTCGATCTTGTCGATGATGGTGCGGATGGAGCCCATCCGGGCAAAGACTACGTTTCGGTAGGCGTCGGCCTTTGCCTGGGCCGAGGTGTCGGTGCCCCGGGCCAATTCCAGTTCCTTTTCCAGCAGAGCGGTCTGCTCGGACAGTTCCTTTGCCAGGTCGGAAAGGCGGGTCAGAAGACCCAGTTCCGGTTCCCATTGGATACTCAGTTGCTTTTTCTGGAGGACGGCCTGAGAGAGGGTAGAGGTGTAGCGAATGACAGCGGGGAGGATTTCCCGGCGGACCATTTCGGCCAGGGTCTGTCCCTCAATGTTGATGATCTTGGAATATTCCTCCAACAGGATTTCCCGGCGGGAGATCAGCTCCTGTTCGGTGAATACCCGGTGCCGTTCAAAGAGCTTTACGTTCTTTTCGTCGGTCAGGTGGGGCAGAGCCTCATTGGTGGACGGGATATTGAGAAGACCCCGTTTTTCCGCTTCCTTCACCCATTCCTCCGAGTAGTTATCCCCGTTGAACAGGATCCGGCGATGGGTGCGAATGGTGCGGCGGAGCAGGTTCTCCAGGGCGGAATCAAAGTCCTCGGCCCCTTCCAGCTCGTCGGCAAAATCCCACAGGGTATCGGCCACGATGGTATTCATGATCACGTTGGTCTCTGCTACCGAAGCGGAGGAGCCCAGCATACGGAATTCAAATTTATTCCCCGTAAAGGCCATGGGGGAGGTGCGGTTGCGGTCGGTGGTGTCCTGGGAGAACCGGGGAAGGACATCAACCCCCGATTCCATGACCACTTTTCCGTGGGGATCGTATCGGTCGCCGTGCTCGATGGTGTCCAGAATCTCGCACAGCTCCTGTCCCAGGTACATGGAAATGATGGCCGGGGGAGCCTCGTGACCGCCCAGACGGTTGTCGTTGTTGGCCGAAGCGGCGGAGATCCGCAACAGATCCTGATGCTTGTCCACCGCGGCGATGACCGCAGTCAGGAAGAGGAGGAATTGCTTGTTTTCCGCCGGTTTCTTTCCGGGCTTCAGCAGATTTTCCCCTTCGTTGGTGGAGATGGCCCAGTTGTTGTGCTTTCCGCTTCCGTTGACTCCCTCAAAGGGCTTTTCGTGAAGCAGGCAGGCGTAGCCGAACTGGGGGGCCAATTTTTTCATCACGGCCATGGTGATCTGATTGTGGTCGGTGGCAAGGTTTGCGGATTCAAAGACCGGGGCCAGCTCGTGCTGAGAGGGGGCGGCTTCGTTGTGCTCGGTCTTTGCGGGGATGCCCAAATCCCACAATTCTTTGTTCAGGGCTTCCATGAATTGAGAGACCCGGGGCTTGATGGTCCCGAAATAGTGGTCGTTCAATTCCTGACCCTTGGGGGGCTTTGCTCCGAACAGGGTGCGGCCGCAAAGGATCAGATCCTTGCGTTTTTCGTACATGGATTCGTCGATCAAAAAGTATTCTTGTTCCGCCCCGACGGTGGTCTCGACCCGGGCGGCGGTGGTGTTGCCGAAGAGCCGCAAAATTCTCAATACCTGCGTATTCAGGGCTTCTACGGAACGGAGTAAGGGGGTCTTTTTATCCAGAACCTGCCCACCGTAGGAGCAAAAGGCGGTGGGGATACAGAGGGTGCGGTTTTTGATAAAGGCGTAGGATGTGGGGTCCCAGGCCGTGTAGCCCCGGGCCTCAAAGGTGGATCGCAGCCCTCCGTTGGGGAAGGAGGAGGCGTCCGACTCTCCTTTGATCAATTCCTTGCCCCGGAATTCCAGAGCAATTTTCCCTTCGCCGATGGGATTGATAAAGGAGTCGTGCTTTTCTGCCGTGGTCCCGGTCATGGGCTGGAACCAATGGCAATAATGGGTGGCACCCTGCTCCAGGGCCCATTGCTTCATTCCGTCTGCCACGGAATCGGCAATTTTTTTATCCAAAGGCAAGCCTTCCTTGATGGTTTTTTTTAGTTCCTCGTAAACGTCGCCGGGCAGGTATTTCTCCATGGCGGTGTCGTTAAACACCTTGGAACCAAAGCGTCCGGGAATATGTTCCATGTCACGTCCTCCAATACGTCGTGTTGTATCCTTGGTGATTACAGCAATTCAACCCCGTGCTCTCCGCAGATTCTCCGGGTTTCGTCGTCCCACAGGGAGACCTGGACCTCCCCTACGTGGACCTTGCCCAAAAGAAGCATGCAAAGGCGGGATTGGCCGATGCCCCCTCCGATGGTCAGGGGGAGGCGGTCCTCCAGGACCATTTTGTGGAAGGGAAGGGTTCTGCGGTGGTCGCAGTTTGCTTTTTTCAACTGTTCGTCCATGGCCTTGGCGTCTACGCGGATGCCCATGGACGAGATCTCAATGGCACAGTTCAGGGGTTCGTGCCAGAAAAGAATATCGCCGTTGAGGGTCCAGTCGTCGTAGTCGGGAGCTCTTCCGTCGTGCTTTTCCCCTGAGCGTAAGCGGTTCCCGATCTGCATGATGAATACGGTCTTGTATTCCTTGGTGATGGCCTGTTCCCGTTCCTTGGCCGTCATCCCGGGATACCGGTCCTCCAATTCCTGGGCCGTAACAAAGGTCACTTCCGGAGTCAGAACTGTTTTGATCTGGGGAAACCGCACCCGAAGGTCGTGGCTGGTGGCCACGATGGCGTTGACGATGGACTGAACGGTGGATTTGAGATAATCCGCGGTCCGGCAGTCCTTGGTGATGACCTTTTCCCAGTCCCATTGATCCACGTAGACCGAATGAAGATTGTCCAGTTCCTCGTCCCGGCGGATGGCGTTCATGTCGGTGTACAGCCCCTTGCCCACCCGAAATCCGTACTGATGGAGGGCCATTCGCTTCCATTTGGCCAAGGAATGGACCACCTGTCCGTCGGTCCCTGCGGAGGGAATATCAAAGGAAACGGGTCGTTCCACGCCGTTCAGATCGTCGTTAAGACCCATTTTCGGGTCCACGAACAACGGTGCTGTCACCCGTCTCAGATGCAACGCCTGGCTCAGATGGCCGATGAAAATTTCCTTGATGCTTCCAATGGCGGTCTGGGTGTCGTACAGGTCCAGTTCCGCCCGGTAGTTTTCGGGGATGAAGGTCTTACTCATAACAAAAAGTCCTTTCGGAGCGTTAATGCTTTTTATAATATTTTATTATACTCTAATACGGACACACTTGTCAACCCCGTGCTCCCAAAAGCCAAAAAAAATTCGGGAATTGTTCGGATTTTCAAGGCAGAAGTATTTCATACTTTTCAGCCCACGGTGGATAGTTTTCAGAAAACGCCACGACACGGGCGAAGAAAAGGCACGGTCCACCGGGAAACGAGCCTTTTTCTGTTAAAACGGCTTGACATTCTCTCTCACTTATGATAAAATATAAATACTATAAAATGGGGGATTGTGGGCTTATGAAGAAAAACGATCTGGTGACCGTGGAGATCACCGACATGACCTTTGACGGTGCCGGAATCGGGCACGTGGACCTTTCGGGCCGGCCCTTTCCTCTGTTCGTCCGTGCCGCCGCCGTCGGAGACCTGGTCGAATGTCGGATCATCAAGGTTTTGAAGCATTACGCCGTGGCAATTCTGCATCGGATCGTCACTCCCTCTCCCCATCGAATTCCTCCCGCTTGTCCCGTGGCGGAACGGTGCGGAGGCTGTGCCTTCCATCACGTGTCCTACGAGGCGGAATTGGGATACAAGACCAACGCCGTCCGCCAGGCCTATAAGTTGAACTATCCCCACCCCATTTCCGTCAATCCCTGTGTCCCCTCCCCCGGACAGACCGCCTATCGGAATAAACTGCAGCTGCCCCTCTCTCCCGACGGAAAATTCGGCTTTTATTCTCTCCATTCCCACCGGGTGGTCCCCACCTCCGACTGTTTCGCCGGCCACGGGGACTTTGCCCTCGTGGTGCGGGCGGTGGAGGAATGGATCCAAAAGAATTCCGTCTCCCCCTACGACGAGTCCACGGGCCGGGGCTTGGTCCGCCACCTGTTTCTCCGCCGGGGACATCACACGGGACAGATCATGGTCTGCCTGACCGTCAACGCCGGATCCGTAACCCAAGTTCCCGCAATCCAAACTCTGACGGAAGCCCTGGGCCAATTCCCCGGGGTCAAGAGCCTTTGGCTCAATTTCAATCAAAAAAAGACCAACGTTATTTTCGGGGACCGGTTTCACCTGTTGTCCGGCACTGAACGGATCCTTGACACCATGAACGGCGTCAAGTTTGCCATCTCCCCCCGGTCCTTTTATCAGATCAACACCCCCCAGGCGGAAGCCATCTACACCGCCGCCGCCGACCACCTTTCCGCCGACGACATTTTGTTGGATCTGTACTGCGGCATCGGCACCATCGGCCTCACCTGTGCCCACAAGGTCAAGGAAATCATCGGCATTGAGGTCATCCCCGAAGCCATAGAAGACGCCAAAGAAAACGCAAGGCTCAACGGCATCGAAAACGCACGATTCTTTGCCGCCGACGCGGCAAAAACCCTGGAGATCCTCCGCTCCCTCCCCCGCAGGCCCAACGCCGTCATTGACGACCCGCCCCGAAAGGGCCTGTCTGCCGACGCCGTGTCCGCCCTGAAAGAAATGGACCCCGAAAAAATAATCTATGTCAGTTGCAACCCCGCCACCCAGGCCAGAGACCTCGCCCTGCTCCGGGTCCGCTACACCCCCGGCCCCGTCACCCCCTACGACATGTTCCCCCGAACCGGCCACGTGGAGTCCGTCGTTTGCCTGACCCGAAAATAATTGCTCTCCGGATTCGGAGTTTAAATCGAACCATCGAAAGTCGTTCCGACACAAAGGTCATTTTATAACAATACAACACAACGTCGAAGAGAGCTGTGGGCGGAAGAAAAATCCATCCCCCTTGGCCTTGCCCTTCCCGTTGTGCCCGGCTTGGATGGAAGCATCCGCCCCGTCCCACCCCCGTTCCGGGGAGGTCCGGGACGGCCATGACCGACGTTTTCCCTTGGGGCGGGGAAGAGAAATCTTGAAATAATGCGAAAGGAGTATGGGCCGTGTTAAGTGCCGATAATCTTGTGATCCTGGCCATTGCGTTGATCGTGTTGGGAGGGCAGACGGTCCTGTGTTTTTGGGTGCGAAGGTTTTGGGTCCGGCTGATTCCGGGGACGGTTTGCCTGTCCGGGGCCCTTCTGTTGGGGGGACTGGGCTGCGTGCTTGAGGGATGGGACGCCCTGGGGTGTTTTCTTTGCTCCCTTTTCGCCCTGGTCCTTGGAGTCCTTTGCGGTCTCCCTTGGGGAATTTGGGGAATCGCCCAAGGAATCGCGGCTATTTCCCGTAGAATAAAAAATAGAAAAGAGAAAAAATGAAGGAGTAAAACAATGATGAAACGGTTCAAAGGGCTTAAGATTTTGGCCATGATTTTAGGGACGGTTTTGGTGTTTTTCTTGGTCATCAACCTGATTCCCCCGACTAAGGTGACTCAACAGAATCCCTTCGTGGTCGGCGATGGAGACCTGCCCATGGTGGCGGCTCACCGGGGTGGCGGAGCCTGTAACCCGGAAAACACCATGCTTGCCTTCCGGGAAGCGGTGAACACCTACCGGGTGGATATCATCGAAAGCGATCTGTACTTAACCAAGGACGGGTATTTGGTCTACAATCACGATGCCTACATCGATGAGACCTGCAACGTCAACGGGGATCTGACCCTGGATCAGGTCAAGGCTCTGTGCGAGAAGGAAGAAAACCGTCACTACATTTCCGACCTGACCCTGGCAGAGCTGGAGCAATACAATTTCGGGTATTATTTTGAACGGGACGGCCAGCGGATCTATAAGGACGTCACCGACGTTGCCGCCGCCGGTTTGCAGATTGCGACGGCAGATAAGCTGTTTGAAGAATTCTATCAGTCGAATTCCGATTTGTTGTTCATCGTGGAGATCAAAAACAGCGGGGAACAGGGACTCGAAGCCTGCCGGATCCTCAACGAAGCCTTGGAGCCCTATCCCCAATACCGCAACCAAATCGTCATCGGCACCTTCCACCAAGAGGTGGAGCAGGAATTGAAGGAGAAATATCCCCATCTGATGCGGGGGGCCTCCGAGGCCTCTGCCGGGGATTTCATCAAGACCCTTCTGCTTGGGGTGAATCTCTTTGACGACAGTGATTTCGTTTGCCTGCAGATTCCTTTGACCTACGATGTGGGCTTTGATCTTCCCTTGACCCTAAAACCCATCGTAAGCCGTGCCCATCGGCGGAATATGGCGGTGCAGTACTGGACCATCAACGACGCCGACGATATGCGTAAACTCATCGACCTGAGATGCGACTGCATCATGACCGACAACCCTCAATTGCTGCAGCAGGTGTTGGAGGAATACCGATAAGAAACGAGATGAACGGATGTTCTACGGAAAAATGAAAGCGGTGACCTTCAGCTACGACGACGGCACCGTCCAGGATATTCGCCTGGCAGAGATGTTTCACAAATATGGATTGAAGGCCACCTTTAATCTTAATTCCGGATTGCTGGGCAAGCCCGGCCAGCTGATTCGGGAGGGCGTGGTGGTGGATCATACCAAAAATAATCCGGCGGATGTTCCTCATATTTACGCGGGGCATGAAATTGCCGGGCATACCCTGAAGCATCCCCGCCTTCCCGAGATCGAAGACGATGTGGAAGTGATCCGCCAGGTGGAGGAGGACCGTCTGCGTTTGTCAGAGATCGCCGGCTATGAGGTGGTGGGCTTTGCGTACCCCTGCGGCGGCGTCAACAACGATGAACGGGTGGCGGAATTGATCCGTAAGCACACCGGAGTGCGTTACTGTCGGACCATTACCGGCAATGATTCCTTTGATCTCCAATCAAACCTCTATCGGTTCAATCCCACGGTGCACCATCACCGGGATCCGGAAAAAATGCTTGCATTGGCAGAGAAATTTCTGTCTCTGAAGCCGGAGACCCCGCAGATTTTCTATATTTGGGGCCATGCCTTTGAGTTTGACGTGAAGGACAACTGGGGCTGGTTTGAAGAATTTTTGCAAACTATCTCCGGCAAAGACGACGTTTTTTACGGCACCAATCGAGAGGTCCTGCTATGCCAGCCGGCACAGACAACTCCCAAGAAGTAGAGGGCCTTTTCGATCCCGCCGGGTCCTGCTATGCCAGCCGGCACAGACGATTTTTGAAAGAGGTTCTTCTCTTCCATGATTGGCCCTACCTTCAAGTATTCATAAATAACTGCCAAAAATGCGAAAATTCCTTGGTTGCTAAGAATCTTTCAGAAATAAGGGATGACAATGATTTTAATGGATCTGCATGTTCATTCCTCCGGGATCAGCACTTGTTGCCGGATTTCGGGGGAGAAGGGGGTGGATTTTGCAAAGGAGAGGGGATTGGGCGGCTTTGTGCTGACCAATCACTACGTGGATAACTACGTGGGAGGCTCCCGGCACGGGACCTACGAGGAGCTGGCGTCCCATTACAGGGAGGAATACCGCCGGGTCCGGGATTACGGAACCAGGGTAGGATTTTCGGTCTTGTTCGGGATGGAGATCACGGCCGGCTGGGATCGGGACGTCCACCTTTTGGTCTACGGCGTTGACGAGCAGTTCGTGACGGAGCATCCGCGGGTGTGTCTGTATTCTGCCCGGGAGCTGTACGACGCAGTCTACGCCGCTGGCGGCATCCTGGTTCAGGCCCATCCCTATCGGAGAGCCCCTCGGTTGCAGGATCTTTCCCTTTTGGACGGGGTGGAGATTTCGTGCCATCCGAATCCCACGTTTGGGGGAAGCTTTGCCCTTCAGATGCTGGAGATCGCCCGGGAGAATGGAAAAATCCTCACCTGCGGCGGCGATTATCACGCTGACGTCCCCTACCGTCCTGGCTGTGGAGTTTTCCTCCCCGAAGGGGTCCGGGACGGGCCGTCGTTGGCCACGTATTTAAAGACCGCCCCCGAGCTGCAACTGCAGGTTCACGAGCCCGGCGGAGAAATTTTTTCTTTGAAATATTCCAGAAAGGATGTACGATAAATGGAACAAGTTATTTCTGCGGTGGAAAAATACCGCGACCTCATCTTGGAGGCAGAGCGTTATATCTGGAAGCATCCAGAGACCGGCTACAAGGAAGTCAAAACCTCCGCCTACATGGCCGAGCAGTTTGAAAAATTGGGATATTCCCTCACCTATGCAGAGGGAATCCCCGGCTTTATTACCAGAATCGACACCGGTCGGCCCGGGCCGGAGGTCATGATTTTGGGGGAATTGGACTCCGTGGTGTGTCCTTCCCACCCCCAATCGGATCCGGAAACCGGGGCGGTCCACGCCTGCGGACACAACGCCCAATGTGCCGCCCTTCTGGGCATCGCCGCCGCATTGACTGAGCCGGGGATGCTGGACGGCCTTTCCGGGAGCATCCGCCTTTGTGCCGTTCCGGCGGAAGAGCTCTTGGAGATCACCTACCGTCAGCAGTTGATGGACCGGGGAATCATTAAATATTTCGGCGGTAAGGTGGAATTTTTGTACCGGGGACTGTTTGACGGGGTGGACCTGGCGTTCATGGTCCATACGGCCGAGGTCTCTTATTTGCGAAAGGGTGCTGTGGGAATGATCGCCAAGAAGATCATTTACAAAGGAAAATCCGCCCACGCGGGAAGCTCCCCCCATCAGGGCATCAACGCTCTTTACGCCGCTACCTGCGGTCTCAACGCCGTCAATGCGTTGCGGGAGACCTTCCGGGAACAGGATTTGATCCGGTTCCATCCCATCATCACCAAGGGTGGGGATATTGTAAACGCTATCCCCGAATCCGTAGAAATCGAGACCTACGTGCGGGGTGCCTCCTTTGAGGCTATTGAGAACGCCAGTCGCCGGATCAACCGGGCCCTGGCCGGAGCTGCTCTTTCGGTAGGCTGCAACGTGGAGATCATCGACGCTCCCGGATATGCCCCCGAACAGAATTCTCCCGAATTAAACGAGATCGCCGCCCAATCCGCAACGGCCGTCGGCCGTAGCTTCCGTTGCCTCGACATTATTGGAACCGGAAGTACCGACATGGGCGACCTGTCCTGCATCATGCCCACGGTTCAACCCCATTTCGGCGGAGCTGTCGGCGACGCCCACGGAAATAATTTCTATATCGACGACCCGGGATATGCCTGTGTGGACAGTGCAAAAATGCAGTTGGCCATGCTTTTCCTCCTTTTGAAAGAGGATGCCCGGCGTGCCAAGGACGTCCTGGCCAACTTCAAGCCGGCCTTTTCCTCCAAAGAGGCATACCTGGCCTACGTGGACGCCCTCAACGTTTCCGGAGACCGCATCTGTTACGGGCAAGACTCCGCAACGGTCAAGATTTAACTGCAAGATGACAGCCCGCGGGGAATCTTTCCCGACGGACAGGATGTAACCTGCAACATTTATGGCCCGCGGAGCATTGCCTTCGCACGGAATGAAATCAGGAAAGAGAGTATTTTATTATGTCGTTATCCGGTGCCGTTCACCATTTCAATACCATTACCCGGCACCGCCATCGGGTGATCGTCCATTGCTTTAAGGCAGGGATTCCCTGGCGGGGGCTGATGCACGATCTGTCCAAATATACTCCCACGGAATTTTCCGAAGGGGCGAAGCATTGGCTGGGGAACCGTTCTCCCAACGAAAAAGCCCGGAAGGAAACGGGATATTCCTTGGCTTGGCTTCACCATCAGGGGCGGAATCGGCATCATTTTGAGTATTGGTACGATTACAATCCCGCCACGCATCAGCGGATGCCGGTAAAAATGCCCTTTGTCTTTGTTCTGGAGATGTTTTGCGACCGGGTGGCCGCCAGCAAGATCTATCAGGGAAAGGCATACACCGACCGCCATCCCTTGGATTATTTTATGCGGGCAAAATCCTACCGGGTCATCCATCCCGAAACCTCGGATCTGTTGGAGAGCTGGCTTGTAATGCTCTCAGAACAGGGGGAAAAAGAGACCTTCCGCCATCTGCGTAATTTACGAAAACACCATCCCGAATATTGAGAGAGGGGAAATGACATGAACGTTGAAACATTGCTCGATTTGATCCACCGTACTCCTACGGCCTGGCACGCGGCGGAGAAGGGGAAGGAGATGCTGTTGCAAGGGGGATATTCTCCCCTTCCTCAGGCGGGTGCCGTGGGCGGGGGAAATTGGTTCACCCTGCGAAACGGCTCGGCCCTCGTGGCCTTTCGGATCCCGGAAAAAACCGATTTTCGGACGGTCTGCTTCCGCATTACGGCGGCTCACGGGGATTCTCCCTGCTTCCGGCTGAAGCCCGACGGGACTCTGAAGGGCACCGTTACCCGTCTCAATACGGAATGTTACGGCGGGGGGATTCACTCTACCTGGATGGATGTGGGCCTGGGGCTGGCCGGCCGGGTCATGGTCCGTACCGACGGAGGAATTCAGGCGAAATTGCTGTATATTGACCGGCCTGTGGCGGTGATTCCCAATACGGCACCCCACTTGCGGCCCATGAACGACGGATTGACCCTGGACCCAAAGGGGGACCTGATTCCCCTGTTTGCAGGAAGGGACGGGGATCTTAAGGAATTGTTGGCCGCAGAACTGTCGGAAGATCCCGACCGAATCCTGGGGTGGGATCTGTCCTTGGTGGACTGCAGTAAGGGCTTTACCTTCGGTCCCAAGGGAGAGTTTATGACCTCGCCCCGGCTGGACGATCTGGAATGTGTCTTTACTTGCCTGGACGGATTTTTGTCCGCAACGTGTCCCGAGAACGTGATCCCGGTCTTTGCCCTGTTCGATAACGAGGAGACAGGCTCTTTGTCCTATGCCGGTGCCGCCGGGACTCTGTTGAAGGATGCCTTGGCTCGGATCATTCCCGACCCGGACCTGCTTCGAGGGGCTCTTGCCCGGTCCTTCTTCCTTTCGGCGGACAATGCCCACGCCCTTCACCCCAACCATCCCGAACTGTACGACGGCCAAAACGCTCCCATAATGAACGGAGGCGTGGTGGTGAAATATAACGCCTCTCAGCGGTATATGTCCGACGGCTTTTCCGGGGCGGTCTTTACGGAAATCTGCAAAAAAGCCGGAGTCCCCTGCCAGGTCTTCTGCAATCGGTCCGACAAACGGGGCGGAAGCACCTTGGGGAATCTTTCCGAGGCTCAGGTCCCCGTCCGAGGCGTGGACGTGGGGGCGGCCCAGCTGGCCATGCACTCCGCACGGGAGACGGCAGGCAGCCTTGACGTGGAATACCTTTCCCGGGCCATGACCGCATTCTACGAGGCAGATTTCACCCTGTCCGACGACGGCGTTCGTTGGAATTAACCCAAAGGCGGACCCCAAAAAATGCAAGCAACCCAAGACCGAAAGTCAAACAATCAAGGAAGGCAATCCCGCGAATCAACGGAATTGTGTCAAGGGGTTGCTACCAGTCCATGGAATCAGAATCGTGCCAATTCGTGCATTGCAAAGCCCGTGGAATCAGAATCATGCCAGTTCAAGTATTGCAAAGTCCGTGGAATCAGAATCGTGTCAAGTCAAGTATTGCGATGAATTATTGAAATCATGCCAATGAAGAGGAGAAAGCCGAAATGAATAAAACCATGTTAAAAAAGTACGCCCGTCTGATTGTCCGGGTGGGGGCAAACGTTCCGCGGGGCAGCCGGGTGGTGGTCTATGCCGACGTGGAGCAGTCCGAGTTGGCCACGGAGGTGGTCCGGGATGCCTATCGGGCCGGGGCGTCCCACGTGGCGGTAGAATGGAGCCACGGGGAGATCACCCGGATGCATTATACCCATCGGATGACCGACGTTATGACTGAGATCCCCCGTTGGGAAAAGGAAAAAATGAAGGATTTGGCAGAACGGTTGCCCTGTCGCATTTTTATTGAGTCTTCTGACCCCGACCTTCTGCGGGGCATCAGCCAGGAGAAGATCCGGGCGGTCCAATCTGCCCGGGCCAAGGTTTTCAAGCCTTACCGGGACCAAATGGACAACCGTCACGCCTGGACCATTGCCGCTGCACCTTCCAAGGCGTGGGCCAAAAAGATCTTCCCCGATCTCACCGCCGGGAAGGCCGTAGATAAGCTTTGGGATGCCATTTTGAAATCCGTCCACGTTACCGCCGACACCGATCCCGTGAAGGAATGGCAGAAGATCAACGACGCCTTCCGGGCTAAATGCCGGTGGCTGAACGACAACGCCTTTACGGCCATGGAATATTCCTCCTCCAACGGGACCAATTTCTTTGTGGGCTTGATTCCCGGGGTCCAATGGCTTGGGGGTGGCGAGGAATTTTTGAACGGCCATTTCTTTAATCCAAACCTGCCTACGGAAGAAATTTTCACAACGCCCAAGGCCGGTGCGGCATCGGGAAAATTGGTCTCCACCAAACCCTTGTCCTACAACGGACAGTTGATTGAAAACTTCTCCATCACCTTTGAGCAGGGCAAAGCCGTTTCCTGGACGGCAGAACGGGGCCAGGCCATGTTGGACCAACTGCTGGGCATGGACGAAGGAGCAAAAATGCTGGGAGAGTTGGCCTTGGTTCCCAAAACTTCGCCCATCAATCAGTCCGGCATCCTGTTCTATAATACGCTTTTTGACGAGAACGCTTCCTGCCACGTGGCCCTGGGCTCCGGCTTTACCAACCTGTACCCGGGCTTTGACAAATTGACCCGTGCCGAGCTGACCGCCCGGGGGATCAATGATTCGCTGATTCACGTGGATTTTATGATCGGAGCCGACGATCTCTCGGTCACCGGAATTCGGGGCGACGGCACCCGAGTCAAGGTCTTTGAGCAGGGCGACTGGGCTCCCTCCATGCTGGAAGAACTGTAAAGAATGAAAAAAGTCGGGCCTTCCCTTTGGAAGGTCCGAACTTTTTTGGGGAAGACCCCACTCTTTTATGAACGGCCCGAATTTTTTTAGGGACGCCCCCACTTTTTTGAGGACGGCCCGGCTTTTTTGAGGACGCCCCCACTTTTTTTGAGGACGGCCCGGCTTTTTTGAGGACGGCCCGGCTTTTTTGGACGCCCCATTTTTTGGGGGGCGGCCCTGCTTTTTTTGGGGCAGCCCGGCTTTTTTGGGGCCGGCCCGATTTTTATGCTTCCGGATTCTTTGTAAAGAATCGAAGGGCTTTCAGCAGGGGAAAAATCAGCATCCCGGCCACCAAGTTTCCTCCGAAGTGGAGAAGGTCAAAGGGAAGGCCTGACAGAATCCAGGCTACCGTTTGCTTGAAATCGTATCCGAACATCAGGGGCTGGGCGGGGGCGTAGAGGGTCCCGTACAGAAGGCCGTGGAGGGCACAGACGGCGGGGTAGACCCAAAGGGCCCATCGGTCGGGGATTTTTTTTGGAATCAGCATGGCCATCGCCCACAGGACCGTCCAAAGGTACAGATAGGGGACCCACCAAGGGTTAAACCCGTGGAACAGACCTACGAGAAGGACGTAAGCATACAGGGGGATCAGTGCTTTCCACCGGAACAGCAAGGTCATCAGCATAATGGACATCCCCGTCAGATGGATGTTGGGCAAAAGAGACATTACCAGCTGAGATGCGTAAATTATGGCCGGGAAAAGCCCGAACAGTACCACTTCCCGTATCGTCAAAAAAGGTTTCTTGGATTTCACTTCGTATAGACCAGCTTATAGTGTCCGCCGTCGGCAATCTTGATTCCGTCCACGCCGGTCATGGCCGCCGTGTCTCCTTGGTAGACGGCCCAGTAGGCCCCGTTGACGTCGTAGTCGGCCAGCTCTCCGTTGACGGTTTTTATGTAGAGACCGTAGGGTCCGTCCTCGCCCTGAACGAGGGATTCCTGCTCCAGGGCTCCCCGGAGAGTTTCCGATGCGGTCTCAATGGTGAAGGTGGTGGTCTTTCCGTCGCTTCCAATGACGTCGACGGTGATGGTGACGGTGTTTTTTTGTTCTCCGTTGGTAACTTCACTGCTTCCGATTGCGGAATCGGTGCCGTCTGCGGGGGATTCGACTCCCGTGCAGGCGGTGAGGCACAGGGCCATCAATAAGGCCAACAAAAGGGACAGGATGCGAAGATTCTTTTTCATAATGATGTTTCTCCTTTGAAATTAAAATTCAAAAAAGAACAAACGCAATGCCGTCCCCTCCCGAGGGAGAAGACGGCACAAAAACCCCTTGTAGCCATCTTCTCTCCCAATTGCCCAAGAGACGAATATTGCAGACACAAGACGGGGAGCATTCTGACTGACCGGCCCCTGACGGCAGACCGGATTACAGCAATGGCGGTTGCTCCGGAGTTTCACCGGATTTCCTCCCCACGGCAGGGCCGCACCGCAATCGGAATTTGTTGCGGTGAATTGCGTGTTTATTCCATTTCTATGTTATTCTAACATATTTCGGGCCTATTTGCAAGAGATGTTACAAAAAAGAACCGTTTATACATCTTGCACAAAAATCCATCGGTTTTTTTGTGCGAGGGGACCGAAAAAGTCCATTGACCTTTTTTTATATCTATGATATAATATATATACATAGACACGATGACAGGAGGGATGACAATGAAGCGGTGTTCCGTTCTTTTGTGCTTCCTTCTGTCCTTTTTTTTGTTGGGGGGGATTCTTCCCTCTCCCAAAACCGAGGCCCAAGACAGCGTCCCCGCCGGCTGGACGGGGATTTACGACCGGGCAGGGCTGGAGTCCATTTCCGCCGCCCCGGGGGGCAATTACATATTGATGAACGATATTGACCTTTCCGCCGGCCCTTGGCAGGCCCTTTGCTCCCAGGACGCCCCCTTCACCGGGACCTTGAACGGCAACGGCCACACCGTTTACGGCATGACCGTCTCCGATTCGGTGGACGGGTGCGGATTGTTTTCTTACCTGTGCGGAGGTACCGTCCAGTCCTTGACCGTCTCCGGCACATCCTCCGGCCCCATCGCCGGGATTTTGGCCGGAAAGATCAGCCGGGGCACCGTGAAGGATTGCTCGGTCAGCGGCCGGGTCAATTCCTCCTTTTTCGGAGGCGGCATTGCCGGGCAGATCTCCGGCTCTTCGGTGACCCTCTCGGGGTGCCATTCCCGGGTAACCCTTTCGGGAACCGGTTCTTCTGCGGGAGAATTGGTTTTGGGAGGGATTTGCGGCGGCGTCTACGGCACGGGGCAGGTCTTTTCCGACTGTACCTTTTCCGGGGAGTTATCTCCCCAGGGGCCGGTGGTTAACGCCGGCGGCATTGCCGGACTCCTTGAGGGCGGAGCCGACGGGGTCATTACCGTTCTTGAAAGTCATTCTCAGGGAACCCTTTCTCTTTCTTATACCGAATCGGCCTGTGTGGGCGGCATTGCCGGACGGATCGGCAATGGAACGGTCACCCTTTCCCGCTGTACCTTTACGGGGGATTGGAGGGATTCGGACTGCCGGGGAGTTTTATCCCTGGGCGGCATTGCGGGCCGGGCCGAATCTGCCGGGCAGATCGTGGTGACCCAATGCTCCTCTTCCGGGAGCCTGACCGGGGTGAGCCATTCAGATTTCTCCTATTCCGACGGCTACCGTTGCACGGGCTGTTCCGCCTTACTGGGCTCGGTCGGGACCTCCAACGGCGGAACTGTCGCGGTCCAGCGGGACCTTGAGGTGGACTATTCGGCGTATGTAGGCGGAATCGTGGGAGCAAGCATCGCTAATGGGGGCACGGTAAAGGTATCCCAATGCTCCTCCTCCGTCTTTCTCACCGGCTCCGGGGCACCGCTGATGATGGGCGGCATTGTCGGGATGAATCGGGCCGATGCCGGTACGGCCTTGATCGAAGATTGCTTTTCCGGGGGAAGGATCACCGATTCCTCTCCCGTTCACGGGGAGATCGCCTCTGCCCACGGGGGCATCGCCGGATTCCACGGCGGAACCGGACGGGCGGAGCTGACCCGATGCTTTTCCTCCTGCGAGTTGCAGGTGGATTACCCCTTAGCCGACGGTGCCATCGCCGGAATCGTCAGTGCTTTTTACGGAGATTCCATTGCTTCCCCGGATCCCAATGCCGTCAGCGTCAACGCCTGTTATACCTGGACGGGGGTTCGGGATGCCTACGGGATTCCCTTGACGGGGACACAGGTTTCCGACCCCTCCTCCTATGAAGAATTCGATTTCCTCTCCGTCTGGAAGATGGACTCCGGGTCCGGGACCCCCAGACCCCAGTCCTCCGCCTTGGCTGAGGCTTCGGCCCTCCCGGGCGATGTCGACGGAAACGGCCGGATCACCCGACATGACGGGGTGCTTTTGGCCCGCTATTTGACGGGGAATTCCCCTCTGACCGAGGCCCAAAGGCAACGGGCCGACCTGAATGGCGACGGGGCCCTGAATTCCCTGGACACAGCCCTGATTCTCCGCCGGGCCTCATAACGGCTCAAAACAAAACACCTCCGTGCCGTCCCCGGCATTGCCGGGCAGCTTAGCCCGGACACCGACACGATTAAGCCCCGTCCCTGCCGGACCTTTTGACCACCCCGGCGGCCGTCACGAGAGTAAATTATTTTACGAAACCGAGGATGTCGTATGAAATTGAAAAAGCGTGCTATAACACTTTTCTTGAGTGGGATTCTGTTTCTCAGCCTTTTGGTTCCTCTTCGGGGGCAGACCACGTCGCTGAGCGTTGCGTCGTCTCTGCAAACGGGGGAATACGTTTTTGTTCTTCCCCAGATTCAGCCTACGGGATGGAGTCACGGCGATTATTATATGCGGGCGGAACGGGCCGTCAATCCCGGGATGCGGTTTGCGGAGTTCAATATCAATTTTCCCAACTCGCTCACCTATTGGAAGGTGACGAGAATTTCCGCCAGCCAATGTACGGTGCAGGACCCCTCTAAGGGAGAAAACGGATATTTGAACCTCAGTGCCCAAGGGGGGCTGGTCTTTGGGCCAAAGCAAAATTTGAATTACAGTTTTAGCGAAGGAAAATTTAAATTTTACGTGGTAGAGGGCGGAGTGACCTATTACATCCGCTTTACCAATCGCACCAACAACGAGCCCCGGTTCCACTGTGGGGCCGACGATTCCAGCACGGCCTTTTATTTGTACCAAAAAGAGACCTTGGCCACCTCCAACGACGCCGACCGTCCTCTGCCCACGGAGGATCCGCTGTTGACCGTTGCCTGCATTTCCGATCTGCACGCCGATTATGGATTGCAGAGCCGTTCTCCGTACGTTCGAAATTGTGTGATTACCACCCTTCGTCGGATCGGTGCGGAGGAAGATGCGGACATTGTCCTGTTTGGCGGAGACAATACCTCCGATAATGCGGGGTTGTCGGAACGGGGAGGCTGGTCCTATCAGACCTATCAAAAGGTTATTGCTGCGTATGGGACCTTGGCCGGCGAGGCCACCGAATCGGGCCGTTCCCTTTGGGCTGCGGGCAATCACGATTATCAAGCAGGAGAAGATGACGGATACGATTCCTACGCCGGCTACGAATCCATTATGAAAGAGGGCTGTGGCGACCCCATCTCCGTCTATCGGCAAAAGGATGACCGAACCTTGTCCGATCAGCGGTACCCCGATTACATAATGGGGCTTCACTATAACGTGGAAGGCTTCGACTTTATTGTCTTGAACGCCCCCTATTCCAAGGCTTTGTGCTATTCCACCGGCACGCTCCAATGGCTCAGAAACCGTTTGGCCGCCATCGGGGAAGACCGCACCGTATTTTTGTTGACCCATTATCCTTTTGATGCACAGCAACTTACCGTTCCCGATTACGGGCTTTCCGGGGAACAGTATACGGCCATGAAGAACGTTCTGCAGAATTATCCCAACGTGATTTATCTGTACGGCCACAACCACGGCAGAAATGATTCGGTGTATATCTCTCAGGATACCTTTGAGCGAATTGATTTTTATACCAAAAGCGGAAAAGTGGTCAACAACCGAAACGTGATCCCCACATCCTTTATCACCTCCTTTATGGGGTCCATGTCGTACTACCGAAATTCCCTCGATCCAGATACCCTTTCTGCCCAGGATCCCCAGATCGTTCAGGCCTTGATGATCTACGTGTACCGGGATCGGATTGTGTTCCAGATGAAGAATTACGGCAGCCACAGCAGTCACGCCAATCGGATTCTGAAGCCCTGGACTGTCATGCGGGATGTGGCCGGATCCTTGAATTTGGAGGATGATTCTTCTTCCAATCCCTCTACCGATTCATCCGGGTCTTCCAATTCCAACCCCTCCCAGGGGTCTCAATCTTCCCAGGGAACGCCCACCGACTCCCAGGGCGGAGCCGGAGGAAGTCTTTCTTTGGGCAGCACCGACGGTGCCCAAGGCGGGACCACGGGAGACCTTCCCGGCGGCGGAACGGATTCCTCTCAGGGAGGAATGACCCAGTCAGGATCCTCCGACACGACCCATGAACCCCAAGACGGAACGGGGACGGGAAATGACGGCACCGGAAATGCCGGATTCGGAACTCCGGGAGCCGGGGACGAGGCTGTTTTCAGCGTTGCCGGGGTGATGATGGCCGTGGCTGGGGGCGTGATCGCTCTGGGTGGTCTTGGTACCTTGAGCTTCGTACTTGTTCGGATGTGGAAGAAGGATCGGGAGGACCCCGATGGTCAGTAATTTTTTTGAGTGGTGAGAATGTCCCGGGGAAGGGGCGTGCCCATTCCCCCCCCCTGCTATAAGAAACCCGACGGGGTCAGAAAGGATGGAAACTGTGGATTCGGATAAGAAAAAAATATTGGAGCCGGTCACGGCCTACACCGAAGGGGTCTGGGAAGACGAAGAAATGCTTCGGCAACTGGACGGTTATCTGCAGATGCAGCATATCTACAACGCCGCCATTCGGGAAGTTACCACAAAGCTGCAGATTTTGGATGAAGAATTTCAGTGCCGTTACGACCACAACCCCATTCACCATATGGAATCCCGACTGAAAACGCCCCGATCCATCGTGGGGAAGCTCCGACGGCGGGAAGAAGAGATCAGTGCGGAGTCGGCCCGACGCCATTTGACCGACATTGCCGGAATCCGGGTCGTTTGTTGCTATATCGAGGATGTTTACCGCATTGCGGAGTTGTTGTTGCATCAGGACGACGTGACGCTGATTCGGAAATCCGATTATATCAAGGAACCGAAGGAAAACGGATATCGGTCCTTGCATTTGGTGATTCAGGTCCCCGTGTATCTCTCCAACCGCACGGAACGGGTTCCCGTGGAGGTCCAGATCCGCACCGAGGGGATGGACTTTTGGGCCAGCCTGGAGCATCAGATGCGGTACAAATCCGTCCGCCCCGTTTCCCAAGATCTTCAGAAGCAATTGCGGGAATGTGCGGAAGATTTGGCGAGAATTGACGTTAAGATGCAAAAAATTTATAAACACCTTCAATAAAAAACCTCCTCCGTGTCATACTAAGAGCACGGAGGAATTTTTTATGGATTTTTTAACGCGAGCCATGGCCATGACGCCGGTCCTGACGTCCTTTCGACGCCGGTTTCACAATTGCCCGGAGATTGGTTTTGATCTTCCCCGGACAAAAACGCTGATTTTCGAGCAATTAAAACGAATGAGGCTGTCGCCTCAAATGATAGGAAAGGGAAGCATCGTGGCGGACCTGGGCCCCCCGCAACGGGAAGGCGGGGTTCTTCTCCGGGCCGACGTGGATGCGTTGGCCATTCCCGAAGAGGCAGACGTCCCCTTCCGGGCAACCAACGGACGGATGCACGGCTGCGGGCACGATCTGCACGGGGCTATGCTTTTGGGTGCGGCGGCATTGTTAAAGGAGGTGGAATCCTCCCTGCCCCGCCGGGTCCGATTGTTGTTTCAGCCGGCCGAGGAAACCTTGGAGGGGGCGGCGGATGCCATATCCGCAGGAGTATGTGACGGCATTTCCTCTGCGTATATGCTCCACGTAACGGTCAACACCCGTCTGCCCGCGGGAACGGTAATCCTTCCCCCTTCGGGGGTCATTGCCCCCGGGGCGGACTTTTTTGAAATTACCGTCCACGGCAAGGGATGTCACGGGGCGGACCCGGCCTCGGGCATCGACGCTCTGTCCACGGCGGCCCGAATTTTGTTGGGATTGCAACATCTGCCTTCCCGGGAATTCCCTTCCGGGGCTCGGGGAGCCCTGACCGTGGGAGCCCTCCGGGGCGGAGAGGCGTTCAACGTCATCCCCGACCGGGCCCTGCTTCGGGGAAGTCTGCGATGCTTTGAGGATGACCTGAGACAGAGTCTGAAAACCCGCGTGGAAGAGATTTCCCATTCCGCAGCCCGGGCTTTCCGGGCAAGGGCAGAGGTGTCTTTTCCCGTAAGTTGCCCCTCCCTCATCAACGACCCGGCCCTGCGTAATGCACTTCCGCACCCCCTGAGCCGGGCCTTGGGAAAGGAGCGGCTTTTCGTGGTCGACGCCTCCGACGGAGTGGCAGGCTCCGAGGACTTTGCGGAAATCTCCCGAAAAGTCCCGGCGGTAATGCTGGCCCTCGCCGCCGGTGACCCCGGGGTTTCCCTGCATCACCCCAAAATTATTTTTGACGAGGCCGCATTGCCCTACGGTGCCGCCACCTTAGCCACCATCGCTACGCTCTCATAGCTTTGGCACCATCATCGCCAAAAGCCTTGGTAATTCGCTAGGGCATCATCGCTACCAAAGGATTTGGGAATTATTGTCTTCCGCTAACGGGCTTGGGCGTTGCGGTCGCCCTCTAACAGCCTTGAGCGTCGCGGTCGCCCGTTAGCAACCTTGGGGGCGTGGTCGCCCGTTAGCAACCTTGGGCGTCTTGGCTGCCCGCTAACAGCCTTGGGCGTCGCTGTCGCCCTTTAACAGTCTTGGTTATCAGGGCTTGGACATCATTATTCCTTGCAAATTTTGGCAGTTATGAATTTTGGCAGTCATGAATTTTGGCAACGGGGGGGCAAATGAAAAACCCGGATGCGGCGTGGTTGGACACGTTGCATCCGGGGCTTTTTTAAGGGGGGGATTACTGTTGGGTCAGCTCTTCCAGAATCAGCTGGGTGGTGTGGACGGCGTTGTTGCGGACGTAGGTGATCTCCATGGAATCCCCGATCTGCATGCTGCGGATCACTTCCTTCAGCTGGTCGATGGATTCGATGTTGATTTCTCCGGCCTTGATAATGATGTCACCCTGCTTGAGGCCTGCCTTATCTGCGGGTCCGCCCACGACGACGGAGAGGATGTAGGCACCCTTCGAATTTTCGGTTTCGTAGGTGGCTCCCGAAATGCCGATGCCGGGACGGGAAACCCTGCCGGTGTTCATGATCTCTTCTGCCAAGGGGAGGACCTTGTCGATCTGCAGGGCAAAGCCCAGGTTTTCGTAGGTTCCGGAAATTTTAATGGAGTTGATGCCGATGATCTGTCCGTACACGTTCACCAAGGGGCCGCCGGAGTTCCCGGAATTGATGGCGGCGTCGTGCTGAATCAAGTCCAGGGTAAAGCCCAATTCGGGGAAATTCAACCCCTTCCGCAACGCAGAGACCATGCCCTCCGTTGCCGTATAGGACAGATTGACGTCGTAGGGAGTGCCGATGGCAATGACGTAATCGCCGGGTACCACCTTGGAGGATTCTCCGAATTCTGCCGGAGTCAGGCCGGTGGCCTTGATCTTAATGACCGCCGTATCCGATTCGGTATCGAATCCGATCAACGTTGCGGGATAATTGTTTCCCTGATAGTCCGTGACCGAAAGGGAGGAAGCCCCTTCCACCACGTGGGCATTGGTGAGAATATACCCGTTGTCGGTGTAAATAATCCCGGTGCCGAAGCCTCCCGCTACCTGCCCCTGGACGACGTCCTTTTCTACCGAGACGGTAACCACGGAGGGGGAGACCTTCTTGATGATTTCCTGGGGCGTCAGTTTGTCCCCTTCTTCCACGTTATCCCGGTATTGATACGAGGGGGTGACGCTTTGGGGAATGGCAAAGGCCCCCTGGGAGTTGCTTGCCGCCCAAATTCCGAAAACGCCCAGTAAAAGGGAAAAGCATACGGCGATAATGGCAACGGCCATCCAGCCCCCGTTTTTCTGCTTCTTGACCGGAGCGGGAGCCGACGGCGTCAACTCACAACCCGCCGGAGCAACCGAGGCGACTGCCGTTTCTGCCGGAGCGACTGCCGTTTCTGCCGGAGCAACCGAAGTAACTGTCGGAGGAACTGCCGTTGCCGTCGAAGCGGACTCCGGAGCGAGGGGGTCTTTGGGTGGTTGGGGGAGGTGGACAGTCCGTTCCATGGAGGAGGTTTCGGGGGAAAAATCGAAGGGTTCCATATAAAAGCTCTCCTTTGAGAAAAATTGGCAAAGTCGTCGGAAGCGACCGCCGTGCTTACCTTAGCAAGGGGTAAGGTCGGCGATCCTTTCCGTAGGAAGTATAATTGAACTCCCGTAATGTTATCATAACCCAATTTCTTGGGCTTCCTTTGACATAAATTCGGGAATTTTATGGGAAGACCTTTACAAAATATCCCAGCGGGTCAGGTGGTATTGGAGGCAATCCGCCGTATTGCCCCGCAGGGAGATATACCCGGGGAGGGTTTTCTGGTATCGGTATCCGGCTTTTTCCAGGACCCGCAGGGAGGGGGCGTTGTCCGGATGACAGATGGCGATGATCTCGTCCATCCGCAGGACCGTCAGGGTGTAGATCCCCAACGCCTTCACGCACTCGGTGGCGTACCCCTGGCCCCAGCACTTGCGGGAAAGCCAGTAGCCGATTTCGGCAGAACGGTGAAAAAAATCAATTTTATTCAAATGAATCAGCCCCAGGACCTTGGCGTCTTCTTTTCGCTCCACCGCCCATTCGGTGCAAAGGCCGTGGTCCAGTTGGTTTTGAATATTTTCAACCATCTGGAGGGTCTCCTGCCGATCGTAGGGCCCCCAGGGCTCGTATCGGGTCACCCTTGGGTCGCCGGTGGCCTCCCATAGGTCGTCTGCGTCGGCACGGAATACTTTTCGGAGGCGAAGGCGGTCGGTTTCAATGACCGGGTAGGGGTCCATCAAACGGGAAAACTCTCGTTCAAACTGTTTTTCCGGCTTCATGTGTTACTGATTTCCGTATTTTTCTACGAATTCTTCGTAGCAAATTCCTTCCCTCATAATGATTTGGGCCGCCTCCTTGCCCACGTAGCGGTAATGCCAAGGCTCGTAAATGATTTTGGTAATTTCGGTCTTATCCTTGGGATAGCGAAGGATAAACCCGTATTCGGCACAATGGGAGTAGAGCCAGCGGAAGGCGTCGGTGTTCTCAAAGCCCTGATTGAGCCGGTCGAAGGAAGGAGTGGTAATGTCCGCCGCAAGGCCCGTATGATGCTCCGACGTTCCGGGAACGGCGACGATGGTGGCCGCAATCTTTGTGGCCTCCTCCCTGGAATGGCCTTTGTTGATATACTCCTGCACCTTGGCGTTAAAACTGTCGGTCTGCAGCTGAAGTCCCCGGTAGGTAGACCGAAGATACAGAATGATTCCGTCCTTCTTGGCGGCGAGTACCATCTCCTTGAAGGCGTCGGCACAAAGGGAATGAACCAGCCGGTCCTTGCCGTTGAGGGAAATTTCCGTCAGCTTTAAGGGGTAATTCTGGGGAAAGGGGTTGTCGGGATTGACCAAAATCATATTCCAAGCGGAGAAATCAAAGGACCCGTCGTCGTTGACCCCCGGAGAGGGGTCGTCGGTCTTGTAGTTGGAATTGGAATCCGTAGGACGGTTTCCGTTGGACGCTCCCGATGTTGCGGTGGACTGGGAATTGGTACCTGCGGACGAAGAGCCCGAGGCGGAATCCGTGTTGGAATCGGTGGCCGAATCGGTCCCCGAAGAGGAATTTTCATCGGAATCGGTGGTATCCGTCGTCAAATCCGTGGATAAAGAACCGGCCGAACCGTCCCAGTCCGAGGTCCGAATCTGGGTGTGGGAGTCGGTATTCCCCGAAAGGGACCCCTCGGAGGGCGTGTCGGGGCCTTTGGCCAACCATTGAACGGCAAAAATAATCAGGGCGACGGTTACCGCGGTCACGGTGGCACCCAGCAAAAGATGCATCCGCATCCGGGCGGCGGCTCTTCGGGACGTTCTACTCAAGGTCGGAGTCCTCCAATATGTAAAGATTTCGAAGCATCGTGGCTTTTCCCCGCCAGGCAAAGGCTCGGTTGGCATAGCGTTCCCGGAACTGGCGGTCGGAGAGGGGTTCAATGTCCTCAGCCTGCAACCGGGGCAGAATTTCATTGGGGGGTAGGGCAATGGCCGCCGTGGGAAGTCCCTGATTGTGGGGACAAACCTCTAAACAGCGGTCGCACCCCCAGGCCGTTTGGTTGTTGCGGATGGCGGTCCGTTCGGCGGAGGTTAATTCTCCCTTTTTTTGGGTCAAGTAGGCAAGACACCGGGTGTAGTCGAAGCCCTGCTCCGTCAACGCCCCGTTGGGACAGGCCTGGATACACCGGTCGCAATCTCCGCACTTCCGGGATACGGGAGCCGAGGAAAGATGAAATGCTCCGTCGGTCACGATCTCCCCCAAAAAAATGAAGGAGCCCTTTTCGGTGATGCACAGATTGTTCTTCCCCTTCACCGCAAGCCCGCTGATCAATGCGGCCTTTTGCTCGTCGACGGGGGCATTGTCCGTAAAGGGAGTAAAATAAAATTCAGGGTATAACTCCTTTAACTCCCCGGCAATCTGCCGAAGGATTTCCCCAAAATACCCATGATAATCGGGCAGTGCGGCAAAGCGAGCCAAATTTTGACCTTCCACCGCCGGAAAATAGTAGGGCAAGGGGGCAATCAATACGGTGTTTGCTCCCTCCAGGGGTCGTAACGCCACCCGGGAAAAGGGGACGGAGGCAACGGTCAGCCCCTGGCGGGCAAAGGCTTCGGCAATGGGATGCATGACCGGCACTTCCTTTCCTTATTATAATCACGAGAACGCTACCTCGGAGATTGTTGCTACGCAGCGGCTCCTCCGACACCGTTGTCCCGTCCGAGACAGACTTAGAACTTCCCCGCACCCGTCTCATCCGAGACGGGCTTAGAACTTTCCTGCACCCGTCTCATCCGAGACAGACTTAGAATCGGCGTTATGGTCTGAGGAGTCTTTGGAATCGGCGTTATGGTCTGAGGAGTCCTTGGAATCGGCGTGCGGATTTAGAATGGAGATCCGGCGTTATGGCCTGAATTCCTTAGAATGGAGAATCGGCGTTATCGCCCGAGGATTCCTTGGGAGTGGTGGCTGTTTCGTCCGAGGAGTCCTTGGAGGTGGTGGCTGTTTCGTTCGAGGAGTTCTTGGAATCTGCGTCCGATTTATCCGAGGCGGATTTCGGCTCTTGGGCGGGGGCGAAAACCTCTTCGGGGGTTTTGCCGTCCAGCAGGGCCCGGAATTGGTCTCCGGTGATCTTCTCGTGGATCATCAGTTGGCCTGCGATGGTGTGGAGCTGAGGCAAATTGTCCTGCAAAATTTGCTTGGCTCGGGCGTATTGCTCGTCAATAATGCGTTTGATTTCTTCGTCGATGGTGGCGGCGACCTTTTCCGAGTAGGTCTTGGATTCGGCGGTGAAGTCCCGGCCGAGGAAGACCTCCTCCCGGCCCGTACCGAAGAGGATGGGGCCTAATTTCTCAGACATTCCGTACCGCATGACCATCTGACGGGCCAGGTCGGTGACCATCTGAATATCCCCGGAGGCACCGGTGGAAATATCATCCAGGCACAGTTCTTCCGCGGCTCTTCCGCCCATTCCGTGAACGATGCGGTCCAGCATTTCCTTTTTGGACATATAACTCTTGTTTTCCACGGGCAGATAGGAGGTGTAGCCCCCAGCCATGCCCCGGGGAATGATGGAAATTTCGTTGACCTGGCTGTTGCCGTCGGCCACCACAGTCACGATGGCGTGGCCGGCTTCGTGGTAGGCCGTAAGCTTCTTTTCCTTGTCGGTGATCAGGCGGGATTTCTTCTCCACGCCCAATTCCACCTTCATGATGGCGTCGGTAATTTCTTCCATGGTGATGACCTTTCGGTTGGCTCGGGCGGCAAGGAGGGCGGCTTCGTTGAGCACGTTTTCCAATTCCGCAGGAGCAAAGCCGGAGGTTGCTTTTGCCACGTTTTCAAAATTCACGTCCTTGCCCATGGGCTTCTTCCGGGCATGGATCCGAAGGATTTCTTCTCTGGCCTTCACGTCGGGCAAGTGGATGACGATCTGTCGGTCAAAACGGCCGGGACGCAGTAACGCACTGTCCAGAACGTCGGGACGGTTGGTGGCGGCCATGACAATGACTCCTTCGTTTTGCTCGAATCCGTCCATTTCCACCAACAGTTGGTTCAGGGTTTGTTCCCGTTCGTCATTTCCGCCCCCCAGCCCGGCCCCTCTCTGGCGGCCGACGGCATCGATCTCGTCAATAAAGACGATGCAGGGTGCGTTTTTCTTTGCCTGGTCGAAGGTGTCCCGGACACGGGAGGCACCGACGCCCACGTAAAGCTCCACGAAATCGGAGCCGGAAATGCTGAAGAAGGGAACCCCGGCTTCTCCGGCGGTGGCTTTTGCCATATAGGTTTTCCCCGTTCCCGGAGGGCCCACCATTAGAACGCCCCGAGGGATTCGGGCTCCCAGGTCGGTGTACTTTCTGGGATTTTTCAAAAATTCTACGATTTCCTGCAATTCTTCCTTTTCTTCATCGGCACCGGCCACGTCGTTGAAGGTGACCTTGTTTTTGCTGGAATCGGCAATTCTCAGCTTGGCACGGCTGAATCCCATGGCACCGCCCTTGCCGCCTCCCGACATCTGCTTCATCATGATCCAGCCGAAGAAGCAGACGGCACCGATCAAAAAGACGTAGGGGAGAAAGGAGACCCATACGGGGATGGATGCGGCCTGCTGAATGTCGTACCCCTCGGCCAGAACGCCGTTTTGGACGGCGGAATCAATGTAGGGCTGGACCTGGTCCAAAAACCGGGCGGTACTGTATAGCACGAAGGTTTCTTCGTCGGTAGAGGTGTCGGGTTCGGCCTTGAGTTTATACGTCAGCTTGTTTCCGACGATTTTAAACTCGGTGACCTGTTCATTTTTAAAATATCCCACTACGTCGGAATATTTTACGTCGTCCTTCTGAATTAGATCGCTGACCAGGTATGCGGAAATAAAGCATACCAAAAGCAGAATGATCCAAGAAACGACGCTGCGGATACGGTTGCTGTTGTTCAAGGGGATGCCTCCTGTATTATGAAGTTGTTTTTTTCAGTCTTCGGTGAATTCGATGACGCCCACGTAGGGGAGATTGCGGTGCTTTTCTCCGTAATCCAGGCCGTAGCCCACGACGAATTTGTCGGGGATCACGAAGCCCGTATATTCTACGGGGACCATGTGGGTGTGGCGGGCAGGTTTGTCAAGAAGAGATACGATCTTTAAGGAGTTGACCCCCCGGCTCTTCAGGATCTCGACAATTTTGGAAAGGGTGTTTCCGCTGTCCAGAATATCCTCCACAATCAATACGTCCTTGCCGGCAATGTCCACGGAAAGATCTTTGACGATCTTTACGGTTCCGCTGGATTCGGTGCTGTCTCCGTAACTGGAAACCACCATGAAATCAATGCCCACGGAAACGTCCTGGCTGACGGCCCTCATCAGATCGGTCAGAAACACCACCGCACCCTTGAGAATGGAAATCATCAAAACTTCCTTTCCCCGGTAGTCGGCCGAAATTTGGTCTGCCAGCTCTTGCGTTCTGGCCTTCAGCTCCGATTCGGTGATGTAAGGGGTAATCTTGTAGCCCATAATAGGGTCCTCCGTATGTATATGGTTTTCTTCTTCCTTTTATTTTTCCGAAAGAGTGATAAAATATCCCTCTTCTCCTTGGTTTGGCGTCTTATCTTGGTTCATTCCCAGGACTTCGCACCAAAGAACGCCCTCTTCGTCGGCCAGAACCCAAAGGGTATCCCGTTTTTGTTGGGGAATTTTTAATTCAATCATTCTTTTTTTAAGGGTTTTCGTTCCTCCGGGGGTCCGAAGGGAATCTCCGGGCTGTCGGGGACGAAGGGTCATGGCCCCCGTTGGACGAACCAAAGACCGGCGGTTGGAGGGGGTGCATTGCCCTTTGGTCACCCGCAAGATCCGGCCGTCGGGCAGAGGAGTCTCTTCTCCCGTGACGGAAATCTGCGGAAGAGGCTGCTTCGGTTGCGATAGCGTAATGATATTCTGCCCCAAATGGAGCCGGTATGTTCGGTCAAATTCAAGGGAGCCCGTTTCTTTTTTTAACAGTTCCAGAGCGTTTTCCGTTTGTTCAAAGGATAACTGTTTTCCCTGTCTTGCAAATAACTGTCTCAGGATTTCAGCCTGTTCCCCTTCCGGCAGGGCCCGTAATTCCCGGACGGGCAATTCCCGGGGATGGGATTCCAAAAACTGTTTGGCCCGCACTTCCAGCCCCGCCTGTTGCCGTTGTACCGTTTGGGCGGTCCGGCAGAGGGCCTGTCGGACGTTGGGATTGATCTTTTCCATCTCCGGCAAAAGAATATGCCGGATGCGGTTTCGGGTATAGACGGTCTCTTCGTTGCTTGGGTCCCGTGCGTAGGGAATTCCGTTGGCGTTGCAATAGGAAAGAATCTGCTCCTTTTCCCGTTCGATCAGGGGGCGGATCAGGGTCAGGGGGCCTTCCTCCCGTTTGGGAAAAATTCCGCACAAGCCCTTGGGCCCTGCCCCGTGGAGCAAATGGAGCAACACCGTTTCGCATTGGTCGTCCCGGGTGTGGGCGGTGGCTAAGTGGCTCGCCCCCGTTTCTTGGGCAAGGATCCGAAAAAAGCCGTACCGAAGCCTCCGGGCGGCGGATTCCACCGTTTCCCCCTTTTGCAGTTCTTCCTTCACGTTGGTTCGGAACACCCGACAGGGGAGGTCGAGGCCGTTGCAGTATTCCTCGACCGTTTGGGCCTCTTGGTCCGATTCGGGGCGAAGTCCGTGATGAACGTGAGCCACGTACAAGGGGAACTCCGGAGCTTTGCGGGCATACCAATGAAGCATGGCCATGGAATCGGGACCGCCGGAAACGGCAAGGACCAGCCCGGTGCAGTTTTCATGCAGTCGGAATTTTTTCACCGTATTTTCCACGCCGTTAAGGGGCATTTCCGTAGCCCTCCGGGACTGTGACGTTTTTGGCGGGAGAGGTAAAGGAGGTAAACCGTCCGTCCCAGTTCAGGGTGATCTTACCCACGGAGCCGTGGCGGTTTTTGGATACGTGAACGGTACAGATATTCTTCTTGGCCGCGTCCTTTTCGTAATAGTCCCGGGCCAAAAATACGATGACGTCCGCATCCTGCTCAATGGAGCCCGATTCTCTCAGGTCGGACAGCTGAGGTGTGGGGTCTTCCCGCTTTTCGATTCCGCGGGACAGCTGGGACAGCAAAATGACGGGGACGTTCAATTCCTTGGCCATCAGCTTCAGGGACCGGGTAATGGCGGAAATCTCCTGGACCCGGTTGTCTCGGGCGGAGCCGGTGGCAGAGGACATCAATTGCAGATAGTCGATGACTACCAATCCCAGGTTGGGGACCTTACGCAATTTGGATTTCATATCCAAGGCGGTAATGTTTCCCGTTTCATCAATAAAGAAATTGATGTCCCGCAGATTGGAACGCCATACCTTCAGCAATTCTTCCCAATCCCGGGCGTCCAGCTTGCCCAGACGGAGCTTTTCACTTTCGATCTTGCAGGCGGTGGAGAGAATCCGGCGGGCCAACTGCTCCTTGGACATTTCCAAAGAGAAGAATACCACGGATTTACGGGGATTGTATTGCGAAGATAAGGCAATATTGTAAGCAATATTTAAGGCAAAGGAGGTTTTTCCCACCCCGGGACGGGCGGCCAAAATAAACAGGTCGCTGTTGTTTAGGCCCCCCAAGAAATTGTCCAGATCGGAAATTCCCATCTTAATGGGGGAGAATTTTCCCGTGTCGTCCTTTTCCATCTCCGTCAGGCGGTTGATCTCTTCCTTGGCAACAATCCCCAGCCGGTGAAGCTGTACGGCCTGCTTCCCGTTGGAGATGTCGTAAAATTTTTGCTCCGCCAGCCCCAGAACGGTGGGCAGGTCCGTATTGGCGTAGGACAGGTCGGTAATGTCCCTGCAGGCCTCAATGACCCGGCGGAGATTTGCCGTGTCGGAGATGATCTTCGTGTAATAATCAATGCTCTTGACCGAAGATGCATTCTCCGCCAGCAGAAGCAAATACTGACTGTCTTCCTCGGAGGTGAATTCCCCCTGCTCCCGGAGCTTGGAGAGCAAAAGAACCCCTTCGATGGGATCCGAATGGTCGTACATCTCCAGCATCGTTTCAAAAATCAGCTGATGGCGTTTTGCATAGAATTGATCCACCTGCAGCGTTTCCGCCAGGGTCCCGATGCTTTCGGGGTCCAGCAGCACCGACCCTAAGACGATCTGCTCCGCTTCCACGTTGTGGGGCAGTTGCCGGTCAAAATCGTATTTCTGTTCCATGAATCATCATTCTTCCTTGTAGGAATTTTTCATCAAGCGTCCTGCTCGACCAAAACGGTCAATTCCCCGACAATCTCGGGATAGAGTTTAATTTCTGCCGTGTATTTTCCAAAGCCCCGGACCGGAAGCTTCAAGGAGATCTTTTTCTTATCCACTTCCATTCCCGTCTGGGCTTTCAGCGCTTCCGCAATGTCCTTGGTGGTGACGGCCCCCTGAAGGCATCCGTTGGCCCCCACCTTGCCCTTGATGATCACCTTAACGGTGGAAAGGCGGGCCTTCATGTCCTCTGCCGCCTTCTTTTCTTCCGCCTTGCGGTGAGCCGCGGCGGCCTGTTGGGAGTTGTAGACGTTCAGATTCTCCGCATTGGCTTCCACGGCCAGATTGCGGGGAAACAAATAATTGCGGGCGTACCCGTCGGAAGTGTTAACCAGTTCTCCCTTTTTGCCGAGGGATTTTACGTCGGCTTTCAAAATTACTTTCATGGAATCGAATCCTTTCGGTTTGATTTTAAATTTTGCTGGGCAGACTCCCAAAACGGAAATGCTCCCCGCTTCAACAGAGTTCTAATCGGGAATGTTCCCCGCTTCAACAGAGTTCTAATCGGAAATACTCCCCATTTCAACAGACTCCCCAAAATGCTCTTCGCTTCGACAGGCTTCCAAAAATGCTCTTCGCTTCGATAGGCTTCCAAAACGGAAACGCGGTTCTTCTTTGGGGATGTTGTGGGGGCTTGGGTCGGAGGCGGAGGGGGTTATTTGAGGGGTTGGTTGGGGTGGGCTTCTGCCAAATATTCGTCAATATATCCCATCAATTGGGCCTTGGCGTCGGTGACGGAGGTCTTCTCTGCCAGGGCTCCTGCCATGGTCAGGTGGCCGCCGCCGTTTTTGAACCGTTCCAGAATCAGCTGGACGTTGACTTCGCCGTAGGACCGGCCGGAGATGTTGGTGTTGCCATTCTTGTCGGTGAACAAGGTAAAGGATGCCTTGGCGTTCTCAATAGACAGCATTTCATCCGCCGCCTGGGCCGCGGCAATCTTTAGATTTCCGTAGCCGTCTCCCGTCAGGTGGGCAATGGCAAAGTGTTTTCGGTATAACTCCGCCCCGGCCACGAATTTGACCTTGTTGCGGTAAGTCTCCATGTCGGTCTGGAAATATTGCTTGACCGCTACCGTGTCAGCCCCGGCCTTCCGCAGGGTTGCAGAGGCGTCGAAGGTGCAGGTATTGGTGCGGATGGTAAAATTCTTGGTATCCAGGCAAATGCCGGCCATCAGTGCGTTGGCTTCGATGGCGGGGAAGGTATAAACGTCCATGTAATGGAACAGTTCCGTAACCATCTCGCAGGTGGAGGATGCGTAGGGCTCCTGATAGAGAAGTTTGGGCTCCTGGATGCAGTCCACACCCTTCCGGTGATGGTCGATGACGTAGACCGTATGTGCTTTTTTCAAAATCTCCGGGGCTACGGTATGTTCTGCCCGATGGGTATCCACCACTACTACGGCGGTGCGTTTGCCCAAATAATCCAAAGCTTCCTTGCGGTTAATAAACCACTCGGCGTGGGTGGGGTCGGACTTCAGGTCGTGAAGCAATTTTCCCGTAAGGTCGGTGCTTTCTTCCACGATGATTTTCGCTTCGATTCCCCGTTGCGTGGCGATTCGTGCCATGCCCACGGAGGCTCCCAAGCAGTCCATATCTCCGTAATTGTGTCCCATGATGATCATGGTGTCGATTTCCTTCAGGTGCTCGGACAGGGCGTTTGCCATGACCCGGGTCCGTACGCGGGTTCGTCTGGCTCCGCCACTGCTCCGGCCTCCGTAGAAGGTGTATCCTCCCGAGTGCTTGACCGCCGCCTGGTCGCCGCCCCGGGACAGGGCCATATCCAAGGCTCCCCGGGCCGCTTCCTCCGCTTTTGCAAAGCTTTCCGCGTCGGCCCCGACTCCGATGGAGAGGGTGGGGGAAAGCTTCGAGGGGGTCTGCATGGTCCGGATCCGGTCCATGATATCAAAGCGGGATTTTTCAAATTCCGCCAGGGCCCGGTTCTCAAAAACAAACAAATACCGTTCCCGTTCTCCGTGACAGAGAATTCCGCCCGATTCCTGGGCCCATTCGTCGATGGTCTCGTCGATCAGTGCCATGGCGTTGGACCGTTCGGTCTCCTTCAGCCCGGTGAATACCTCGTCGTAGTTATCCACGATCAGGTGGGCTACCACCGGCCGGGAGAGGTTGTATTCCCGTTCCAGCAAATGGTGCCGGGTGGTGTCGAACAGGTAAAAGATGAACATTTCGTTGTGCTCGCCGAACTGGTAGCAGTCCATGTAGGCGGAGTAAAATTTCCCGTCAAACTTCAGCTCGGTGACCCGTTGCTCCAAAAGGTCTTTGTTCAGTTGTCGCACGTTGTGCAGAGTCAGGAGGGTGCTCTCTGCCGTGGCGTCGGTGAAGGCTTCGTTGTACCACAGAATGATTCCCTTTTCATCGGAAATAACGATGGGGACGGGGAAATCCACAAGACGCTTTTGGGAGGTCATGTTCAGCATGTCCACGATAGCGTGGGCCAGATTCTTCTTCCGACGGCCGGCAATAAAAAGCCGGATTTCATTGACAATGATGCAAAGGGTAAACAGGATGCAAAGACAGAGCCAAACCTTACGCTCTGCCGTCCATACGGCAAAAATGCCTGCCGGAATCAAAAACAAATAAGAAAGCCGGTCTAAAACGGGATACGATCGTTTCATTGATACGTTCCTCCTCCGAAAGTTCCCCGCAGGTCACGGCCCGTGGAGAAGAGCCCTGCAATGAGCAACAGCGACCCACCGCAGGAGGATAAGCTGACCAGAACGGTAGCGATGATCAGAAATACGCGGGCGACCGTCGAACGGGCCCGGGTGTTGATAATAAAGAGGACCACGGAAAACCCGGCAAAGGTCAGGATGGCCGAAGCCACGCTAACCACGTTCATGGCCGCGATCTGCAGAACGGAGCCGGATTCCGAAAACATATTGACCAGGAGAAATACAAAATACAAAGGGGAAAGGATTCGGCCGGGACGGTATCCGTCCAGCCGGCCCATATGCTTGATCTCCACGGCGGGATCTCTTTTCAGTGCGGCCTTGGTTCCCCACCAGACGATCGTCATCAGGGTCAGGATGCCGATGGTGAAAATCGCCGGAGCAATGGACAAAAAGAGTTCAACCGCCTGGGATGCGGCTTCTTCTGCGGAAAGGGTTCCTATCAGGTTGGAAACGTCGGTTCCGTTGGGCAGGGCAATGTCTTGGGATTGGGTCAGGGTTTGGGCTTCGGTCAGCACCGCCGTCAGGGCATCCTTCAGCCGGTTTGCCACCGTCTCAAAGCAGTAGGAAAGGGAAAAGGAGTTGCCGGGAGAAGAGATGAAAACCTGAATGACCCCGGCAATGCCGGTAAAGAGGATGGAGGTGAGCAAGCCCGTCTGCAGAGAAAGCCCGAAGTCGGAACGGGTGAGGATACATCCTGCCAAGGGCAACCCCAATCCGCCCCAGGTGAACAGGGTCAGAAGGCCTATGACGGCAGACCGGGCAATCAGTCCGGCGATGAGGGCCGCAACCAGGGCCGCGACTGCCGAAGGAATGGGCACCCGGTACATATATCCTTCCAATTCCGCGGGCTCGTCTTGGGAAAATCGGGTCAAGGGATTCTTCCGACGGACGGGACGCACCTCGGTCCCACAGACCAATCCTGCGGCCAAAAAGACGTTGGCTCCCAAACAGCAGGCCAGCCAGGTGCCCAACAGCCCCAGAAACAGAGCCCCCGTCCCGCATAGAGCGATAGCACTTCCGATCAGGGGATATGCAATTTTAAAATTTTTCGTTTGACTCATGAGAAAAAAACTCCTGTCTATGCCCGCTTCACGCGGGCGTACGCGAGTGAATATGCTATAGAGTATTAAACATTATACTATACAATAAAGCCCTTGTCAATACCGTCGGGACAAAAACCATAAAATGTTTGGAAAATGATAACCGTTTCCCCACGGTAGTTTCAAGAAAATGACACAAACAATTCACAGTTTATCCATTGAATTCCTTCCAATTTATGGCTATAATAGTTTTAGCACTTCATGTGTGAGAGTGCTAATCGCATGACGAATACATGAAATTTTTTTAATGGAGGCGTTTTACAGTATGACGTTAAAACCTTTACTTGACCGCGTCGTCGTGAAGTCCGTGGAAGCGGAAGAAACCACAAAAAGCGGAATTATCCTGGCCGGCTCCGCCAAGGAAAAACCCCAGGTGATGGAAGTCGTTGCCGTGGGTCCCGGCGGCGTCGTGGACGGCAAGGAAGTGGAAATGTACGTTAAGGTGGGGGATCGGGTGATCACTGCCAAATATACCGGCACCGAAGTGAAAATCGACGAGACTGAATACACCATTGTCAAGCAGGAAGATATTCTTGCTATCGTGGAATAAGGAGAATTGATTATGGCAAAACAGATTCTTTACGGAGAAGAAGCCCGCAAGGCTCTCGAACGGGGTGTGGACCAACTGGCCGACACCGTCAAAATTACCCTCGGTCCCAAGGGCCGCAACGTGGTTCTCGACCGGAAATACGGCTCTCCCCTGATCACCAACGACGGGGTGACCATCGCCAAGGAAGTGGAGCTGGACGATCCCTTTGAAAACATGGGTGCCCAGCTGGTGAAAGAGGTTTCCACCAAGACCAACGACGTAGCCGGAGACGGAACCACCACCGCCACCCTCCTGGCTCAGGCCCTCGTCCGGGAAGGAATGAAGAACGTCACCGCCGGTGCAAATCCCATCGTTTTGAAGAAGGGGATCCAGAAGGCCGTTTCTGCTGCCGTTGCGGAGATCAAGGCCAACTCCAAGACCGTTTCTTCCTCCTCCGACATTGCCCGGGTTGCCACCGTTTCTTCTGCCGATGAAGCCATCGGAACGTTGATTGCGGAAGCCATGGAAAAGGTCACCAACGACGGCGTGATCACCGTGGAAGAAAGCAAAACCGCCGAAACCTACAGCGAAGTGGTAGAAGGCATGATGTTCGACCGGGGTTATATCACTCCCTACATGGTCACCGACACTGATAAGATGGAAGCAGTGATCGACGATGCCCTCGTCCTGATTACCGATAAGAAGATTTCCAACATCCAGGAACTCCTCCCCCTGCTGGAGCAGATCGTCCAGTCCGGCAAAAAGCTGGTCATCATTGCCGAGGACGTGGAAGGGGAAGCTCTGTCTACGCTGATTGTCAATAAGTTGCGTGGAACCTTTACCTGCGTTGCCGTGAAGGCCCCCGGCTTCGGCGATCGCCGCAAGGAAATGCTCCAGGATATCGCCATTCTTACCGGCGGTACTGTTATCAGCGAAGAAATCGGTCTGGATCTGAAGACCGCCACCCTGGATCTTCTGGGCCGTGCCAATCAGGTGAAGGTGCAGAAGGAAAACACCGTGATCGTCGGCGGAAAGGGCGACAAGGACGCCATTGCTGCCCGGGTTGCCCAGATCCGCAAGGCCATCGACACCACCTCCTCCGACTTTGACCGGGAAAAGCTCCAGGAGCGTCTCGCCAAATTGGCCGGCGGCGTTGCCGTCATCAAGGTCGGTGCAGCCACCGAAGTGGAAATGAAGGAAAAGAAGCTCCGCATCGAAGACGCTCTGGCCGCCACCAAGGCCGCGGTGGAGGAAGGAATGGTCGCCGGCGGCGGTACTGCGTATATCAACGCAATTCCCGCCGTTTGTGCCCTGCTGGAATCCACGGAAGAGGTGGATGAAAAGACCGGCATCAAGATCGTTCTTTCCGCCCTGGAGGCCCCCGTCCGCCAGATTGCAACCAACGCCGGAATCGACGGCTCCATCATCGTGGACCGAATCAAGAATTCCGATAAGAAGAACTACGGCTACGACGCATACAAAGAAGTGTATTGCGATATGTTCGACGCCGGAATCGTTGACCCCACCAAGGTGACCCGTTCCGCCATCGAAGACCCCGCCTCTGCCGCCGCAATGATCCTCACCACCGAGTCCATCGTTGCTGACAAGAAGGACCCCGCTGCCGATGCCGCCGCCGCGGCCGCCGCTGCAGGTGCCGCCGGCGGAATGTATTGATCCAACAGATTCAATGCCGAAAACCGCTTCTCCGTCCCCGGAGAAGCGGTTTCTTTATGCCCCCTGCCGCCGCCTCACCCCCCCCACTCCTCTCCGTTCCGGTCTTTTTTGAGGGGGAATAAATTGTTAAATTGTTTCTTCTTTGACTACACTTGACAACGGGTGGTATTTATGGTATAATAAGACTCAACGACGGAGAAGCATCTCCGAACAACGAAAGAGACGGTGAAAGCGGAATGGACGATTGCGGCAGTAGGGCGGGGCAGCCCCCCAACCCTTCGGGTGCATACCATCTGCTTTTGTAAGTGAATACGGGCATATCCGAGGATTTGGATATGTCCGTTTGTCGTTTTTAAATTGATTTTTACGAAGGAATTGAGGATATTTTTATTATGCTTGGAGCGATACTGCTACAAATTTTTCTAATCGTGCTCAACGCAATTTTTGCCAGTGCGGAGACGGCGATGATTTCGTCCAACGCCGCCCGGATCGAGCACCTTGCCGCCGAGGGGGATAAACGGGCCAAGCGGCTGTTGTCTCTCACCGCAAACCCTTCCCGCTTTTTATCGACGGTGCAGGTCGCCATTACCCTGGCCGGATTCCTGGGAAGTGCTTATGCCGCCGAGAACTTTGCGGAGCCCCTGGTGGGGGTTCTGTTGGGGCTGGGGGTTCCCCTTTCGGAGGGGGTCCTGGATTCGGTCTGCGTTTTCCTGATCACCATTCTGCTGTCCTATTTCAGCATCGTGTTCGGGGAACTGGTGCCCAAACGGGTTTCACTGAAGGATCCCGATCAATCGGCACTGCGTCTTTCCGGCCTTCTTTACTTCGTTTCCTGCATCTTCCTTCCCTTCGTGTGGATTTTGACCAAATCCACCAACGGGGTCTTGCGGATGATGCGGATTGACCCCGATGAATCCGACGACGAGGTAACGGAAGAAGAAATTCGCATGATGTTGGAATCGGGAAGCGAAAAGGGCACCATCGATAAGGCGGAGACCGAGATGATCCGCAATATTTTTGAGTTCGACGATACGGATCTGAGTGAAATTTGCACCCATCGGCGGGACGTTGTGATTTTGTACGAAGAGGAAAGTGCGGAGACCTGGAAGAAGATTCTTCACGAGACCCGGTTCTCCTTCTATCCCATCTGCGGAGAGACCGCCGACGATATTCGGGGCGTTTTGGATGCGGATAAATTTTTCCGTGCCGCCGGCGAGATGGATTTTGAATCCGCCGTGGCCGCCGCCCGGATCAAGCCCATGTTTGTGCCCGAACACGGGAAGGCGGACGTCTTGTTCTCCAAAATGAAGGAAACGGGAGAGACCTTCGCCGTTTTGATCGACGAATACGGTGGAATGCAGGGTGTGGTCACCTTTTACGATCTGTTGGACTGCCTTGTGGGGAATCTGCGGGGCCGGGAGGCGGAGGAGATCCGCTTCGGCGGAGAAGACCGGTGGATCGTCTCCGGGTCTGCGTCCCCTGCGTCCGTGGCGGAAGCCCTTGGGGTGGAATTGGACGCGGAGGGCTATGAAACCTTTGGCGGGTACGTGCTGGATCTTTTGGGCACCATTCCCGAAGACGGTTCCACCCCCGCCACCGAAACCGACGCCTTGCAGTTGCAGGTGACAAAGGTCTCCGACCGCCGCATTGAATCGGTGACCGTGACCAAAAAAAACCGAATGGAAGAAGCCTGACCTTTTATTTTCGCACATTTTTCCTCCCGTTTCCCATTCGGAAGCCCTCGAACGGAAGAGAAAAAAGGGGAATTCTTGACAAATTTGTAGAATTGTGGTACAATGAAAAAGGAAAAACCAAAAAGCAGTCCTATAACTTAGAAAAAGAGGAGGATTTTTTATGAATGACATGATTCAATCCGCATATCCCAAAGGAGGGATGGCCCAGCCCGGGTTTGGAGGGGGAGCTTCCGAAAGCGTGGCCGGAATTCTTGGTATCATTTTTATTGTGTTAGGCATCGCCATTGCCCTTGCCGCCGTAGTTTTCTGGATTATTTCCTGGTGGCGGATCTATACCAAGGCCGGAAGACCCGGTTGGGCGAATCTGATTCCCGTGTACTGTTACGTTGAGCTGTTTCAGGTTGCTTGGGGGAATGGGGCCTACTTCCTGTTCATGCTGATCCCAGGGGTAAATATTCTCGTGGCCATTCTCACCGTCCAGAAATTGTCCGAGTCCTTTGGTCACGGCCTTGGCTTTACCCTCGGTCTGTTCTTTTTCCCCTACATCTTTGTCCTCATTTTGGGATTGGGAAAATCTAAGCACGTCCGCTATCAGAAGAAATTAGCGGAAACGGCTTTATTGCAGGGCCAGGGAACGGCCGGTGCCCCGTCAGAAGAGGGCAATGTCCCTGTTTCTTTGGGATAATCCGTCCCCGTAAAATTGTAGTGGGAGACCGCCTTTTGCGGTCTCCCTTTTTCTCAAAATAAGATCAGCAGGGAGCATTACGGCTTCCTGCTGATCTTGGATTTTCTATGAAAAAATTCTTTGTTTGTGGGCGGTTACGATTGCCGTCCCTAAGAACGGCAACCATAAACACCCAAACACACAACAAACATCACAAGGAGTAAGTGGCGGAGAACAAAAGTTTTGCTGGCGAAGGACTCCCCGTGCGTGTGTTTGGCCCTTTCATTCTCTACGGCTATTATACCCTATTTTCCGTTGATTGTCAAGAGGGAGGGGCGATTCTTCACGAAATAGTCAATTTTTCCAAATTCCGGAGATGTCCAGGAGGTTTTCGATTCCGAACCGGCGTTTGATCAGTTCCAAAAACAACAGACCGCAGGCAAAGGCGTCGGCACTGGACCGGTGGGCACCGGAAAACAAAATAGCACAGTATTTGCAGGCCTCGGAGAGCTTGTAACCGGGAAGTTTATTTCCTTCCTTGTCCCGAAGAAGCTCTCGGGCAAGGGGCAAGGTGTCAAAGACCTGCCTTCCGGCGGTGGGAAACCCTTCCTTTGCCAGCATCCGCAGATCGAAGGGGGCGTTGTGGGCTACCAAGGGGAATCGGTCGGTAAATTCGTCCAAGGCCGGGATGATTTCGGCAAAGCGAGGTGCTTGACGAACCATTTCGTTGGTGATCCCGTTGACGGCGGTGGCCTCGGGGGAGATGCGGCGGTAGGGCTTGCACAAGGTTTCCCACAGGGCCGTAGGGCGGAACCCTTCAAATTTGACGGCGGATACCTCCACGATCTCCGCACTTGTCCCCAAGGACGAGGTCTCAGTGTCGATGGCGACGAAATTTCCCAGCTCCCAAGGGGTGCATCCGGCAAAGGTTTTCAGGATCACACACTCCGGCTTCCCCGGGGGTGCATCGCAGGGGATTCGCTGGATGGAAACTGACGGAAGGGCGGAAAACATACACTCAAATTCCGCCAGATAATAATCCACCACATTGTATTCGGAGGGATAGGTGTCGTGGGCCGTGGTCAGATACCGATGGACGACCTTTTCCGCATCAAGCAGCGGCCCCTTCCGGGATCGGGTCGAATGAATAGAGGGGGCCGCAGCGAGAATGGAATCCCCGGAGTGGGAGACAGAAACGGAAGCCGCGGAAGTACCGGCTTTGGAATGAGAGGCAGAAACGGAAGCCGCGGAAGTACCGGCTCGGGCTCCGGAATGAGAGACAGAAACGGAAGCCGCGGAACCCCCGGCTTTGGAATGGGAGATGAAAGAATGGGAGACGGAAACGCCGGCTTTGGAATGGGTTGCGGAGGGAGCGTCTTTTTGGTTTCGTGGAAGGGATTTTTGGCAAAGGATGCAAAGCCCCCGGTCGTCTACCGTGACAAAGGGGCCCGAGATTCCGCAACGGATACATTTACCCATGAAGGTCTCCTTGCTCCGGATCTTCTTCCCGGAATTGGGAACGGTACAGTTCGGCGTAGATGCCGTTTTTCTCCAGAAGCTGTTGGTGGTTGCCCCGTTCGGCCACTCCGTCTGCAGTCAGGACGATGATCTCGTCGGCGTTCTTGACGGTAGACAGCCGGTGGGCTACGATCAGGCCGGTCCGCCCTTGGCTCAGTTTGTCCAACGCCCGGCGGATCTGTTGCTCGGTCACGTTGTCCAGGGCAGACGTGGCTTCATCCAAAATCAGGATGGCGGGGTCCTTCAGAAAGACCCGGGCAATGGAAATCCGTTGCTTTTGTCCCCCGGACAGCTTTACGCCCCGTTCTCCCACGTTTGTGTCATAGCCCTGGGGCAGGGCTGTAACGAAGTCGTGAATTTCTGCTTTTTTCGCCGCTTCAATAATTTCTTCTTCCGTGGCGTCGGGCTTCCCAAATCGGATATTGTCCCGGACGGTTCCCTCAAACAGAAATACGTCTTGGGCCACGGTTCCGATGTTTTTCCGCAGATCTTTGCGACGCAGACGGCGGATGTCCCGGCCGTCGAGGGTAATGGTCCCTCCGTCGATTTCATAGAATCGGGGGATCAGATTGCACAGGGTGGTCTTTCCTCCCCCCGACGGTCCCACCAGGGCCACGGTACGGCCGGCGGCAATGGTGAGGGACAGATTCTCGATCACCGGCTTTTCTTCCCCTTCCCGATAAGAGAAGGACACGTTGTCAAAGCGGATCTCCCCCCGGACTTCGCCCAATTCTTCGGGGTCGTTACAGTCCTTTTCCGGCTCCTGGTCCATGATTTCCCGGAACCGGGCAAAGCCGGTCATGCCGTTTTGCAGCTGCTCAAAAATGTTGATCAGCTTTTTAATGGGGTCCAAAAACATGGAAATGTAGAGCAGAAACGCCGCAAATTCTCCGGGGTCGATCTCCTCCTTCAGGAAAAAGATCCCGGCGGCCACGAGGGTAAGTAAATACAACAGATCGGTCATCAGCCCCATGCCGGAAAAGAAGATCCCCATAATGCGGTACGACAGCTTTCGTGCATGGCGGAACCGATCGTTGGCCCGGTCGAATTTCTCTTGCTCCGAATCTTCTGCGGTGTAGGATTTTGAAACCCGGATCCCGGAAATGGAAGTCTCCAGCTCCCCGTTGACCGAAGCAATCTCTTCCCGGGAAAGCTTGAAGGCACGCATCATTTCCTTGCGGGTAACCACCGCAAACAAAATGACGAAGGGAATGGCGGCATAAACGATCAGAGTGAGACGCCAATCAATGTCCATCATGATAAAGAAGGCCCCGATGAGGGACAAAAGGGACAGGAACAGGTCCTCCGGGCCGTGATGGGCCAATTCCGAAATATCCTGCAGATCGTTGGTCACCCGGGACATCAGCGAGCCGGTCTTGTTATTGTCAAAAAAGGAGAAGGGCAGCGACTGCATTTTGCGGAACAGATCGCTCCGCATATCTCCCTGCATCCCGACCCCCACCAAATGGCCCCAATACTGAATTACAAAGTTCAGCAACGCCTTGACCACGTAAATGGCCAACAGAATCCCGCCCCACAGGAGAATCATCTGCAAATTCTTTTGGGGGACGTAAATGTTAATAATATCCTTGGCCAAATAGGGATAGATCAGATTGCAGGCCGAAACCAGCAACGCACACACCATATCAATGAAAAACATCTTCCGATAAGGCTTGTAATAAGAAATAAAATTCCGTAACATCGGCACTGTACCTTTCTTTTTTTATACCTTAATATTATAGCACATTTCCCCCAATTGTCAAGGACTTTTAAAAAAAAGCCCCGCGTTGTTCGCGAGGCCTTCAAGAGAGTACAAACCCATTCGCCAAAAGTATGGCGGCGACGGCGGTTATACGAACCGATTTGTCAAAGCACGGTGGCTGCGGTTACGTAAATCCATTTACCAAAAGCACGGTGGCTGCGGTTACGCAAACCCATTTACCAAAAGCATGGCGGCTGCGGTTACGTAAATCCATTTACCAAAAGCATGGCGGCTGCGGTTACGCAAACCGGGTTGCCAAAGTACTTGGCTGCGGCTACGCGAACCGATTCGCCAGAAGGAGGGTGGCGATGGCAAAATAGGCCACCAAGGCCAGGGCGTCCACGATGGTGGTGATGAAGGGGGCGGCCATGACTGCCGGGTCAAAGCCGCACCGTTTGGCCAAGAGAGGCAGGATGCTGCCCACGGATTTTGCGATGATTACCGTTACGGCCAGGGAAAGGGCTACGGTGAGGGACACGGCGGCGTCAATTTCCGGGGCGTTCAAAAGGGCTCGGTCTAAGAGCAAAATTTTCAAAAAACTGACGGCGGCCAGGGTCAGCCCGCTGAGGGCGGCCACTCGGAATTCCTTCCACAGAATCCTCCACACGTCCCGCAGACGGATTTCCTCCAAAGACAGGCCCCGGATCACTGATACCGATGCCTGGCTTCCGCAATTCCCTCCCGTTCCCATGAGCATGGGGATGAAGGCGGTGAGGATGACGACCGATTGCAATTTTGCTTCAAAGCCCGAGATAATAATTTGGGTAAAGGTGGCAGACAGCATCATGATCAAAAGCCAGGGGATCCGGTGCCGCCAGGTTTCCAATACTCCGGTCCGTAGATACGATTTTTCCGAAGGGGTAATGGCGGCCATTTTTTGGATGTCTTCCGTCGTTTCCTCCCGAAGAACGTCCATGGCGTCGTCTACGGTGACGATCCCCACCAGCCGTTCCTCCCGGTCCACCACGGGCAAGGCGAGAAGGTTGTATTTTTCAAAGAGATTGACGGCAATCTCCCGGTCGGTGTCGGTGGTTACGTAGAAGGGATTGACGGTCATCAGGTCGGAAACCAACGCCGATTGGTCGGATAACAGCAAATCCTTTGCCGAGACCACGCCCACCAGCTTCCGGGTCGGGTCGGTGACGTAACAGGTATAGACCGTTTCTTTGTCCACCCCCGTGCGGCGGATCCGCAAAAAGGCGTCCGCCACGGTCATGCGGCCGTCCAGGGATACGTATTCCACCGTCATAATGCTCCCGGCACTGTCGTCGGCGTAATTCAAAATCTGATTGATTTGCGTCCGGGTGCGGGAATCGGTGACCTTCAGAATCCGACGGACCACGTTGGCGGGCATTTCTTCGATTAGGTCCACCGTATCGTCCAAATACAGCTCCTCAAGAATGGAGCGTAATTCCCCGTCGCTGTAGGACCGAATGAGGAATTCCTGTAATTCCGGCTCCATTTCCACAAAAACCTCCGCCGCCGTTTCTTTCAACAGAAGGCGGAACAGGGCCGGAATGACCTTTCGGTGGCCCGATTGGCTGAGATCCTGCAAAATATCCGCAAAATCCCGGGGTGCAACGTCCTTCAGCATCCCTTTCAGTTTGTCGTAGGCTTTTACCTGAAAAAGCCCGAGAATCATTTCTTTCACATTGTTTCCTCCGTTTCTTTTTTCTTCGGAGGACAGAAGCTTCCCCTTAGGTCGTCGCCAAAGCAAAACCGAAGTGATAGGTCACCTTCAGAATCTTCCATCGGGGAGTTCCGTTCCTTCGAGGGATTATGTCCACTGCGGTTTCACCTTCCTTTATGTAGATTTTTTGGGGGGTGTATCCCATTATACACCCAAAATAAGAATCTGTCAATCCTTATCATAACCCCGGCCAAAAAAAATATTTCACATTTTTGTGAACTCTATTGACAAGCCCCCGCTTTTGTTGTATAATATACAAGCAAATTCGGACGGTTAGCTCAGCTGGTAGAGCATCTGCTTGACGTGCAGAGGGTCAGGGATTCGAGTTCCTTACCGTCCACCACAAGCACTCTTTGATCCTTCGGGGGAAAAGAGTGCTTTTTTTCATAACGTAAGACACCTGATCTGTCCCCTCGACAAATCAGGTGCTTTTTTATTTTCATTTAAAGTAATAAGGGGGCTTATTTCAATTTAAAGTGATAGGGAAGGCCGGCTCGGCGGGGGGCGTCGATTTCTCCCACGATCAGAGGTGCCAATTCCCTCAGAAGTCCGTCTGTGACGTTGCTGCCGTCGGGGGTGATTTTGTCCGGAGGGACGAGTTTGGTCTTGTTGGCAGCTTCTTGGATCGGGACGGAGCCGAATCCCACGGCGTAAAGAGCTCCCGGCCTGCGGACGTAGGTGATCATGATCCCGGTTTTTCCTTCGTAGGCCGCCTTGACCGCCGCCCGGCCCAGGGAGACCGATTCGGAAATATCGGTGGCGGAAAGGCAGTGGGACGCACACCGCTGGGGGATATTCAGCTCTACGGAACGGGATTTGCACCCAATCTTGTCCTTGACCAGTTGGCTGAGTCTGCGGGCCGCCCCCGAAAGGGAGGTATGGCCAAAGGCGTCCTTTTTGCCCGACGGGTCGGCCCCGTACCGAGTTCCGTCGGCGGTATGGATCCCTTCCGAAACGGCCACCACCAAATTGGTCTTATCCTTTAGCTTTCTGCGGACGTCCTGCAAAAAACGGTCGCTGTCAAAATCGATTTCGGGCAGATAGATCAGATCGGCACAATCTTCTTTAAACAGCCGGGGAATTCCGGCCGCGGCCGTAAGCCAGCCCGCATCCCGTCCCATGATCTCAACGATGGTGACGGAGGGCTCGGGGTAAACGGCACAGTCGCGGGCAATTTCCTGGACGGTGGTAGCCTCTTATTTTGCCGCCGATCCGAAGCCCGGAGTGTGATCCGTAGCGGGAAGGTCGTTGTCGATGGTCTTGGGCACGCCGATAATGATACGATGGTGTCCCAGGCGGGCGGCCTTCCGGGACAGCTTTTCCACCGTATCCATGGAATCGTTTCCGCCGATGTAGAAAAATGCTCCGATTCCGTACTTCTCAAAGGTGGCAAAAACGGTATCGTAAACCGGATCGGCAAGATTTTGGGGCAATTTCATCCGGCAGGAGCCCAAGGCTGCCGCGGGGGTCGTTTCCAGGGCGTAGAACTGGGAATCCGTGGAGATTTTTTCGTTGAGGCAGATGAAATTTTCTTCCAAAACCCCTTTTATTCCGTTCCGTGCACCGTAACACACGGCGTCGGGAAACAGTTCCCGACAGCCTTTCAAAATTCCGGAAAGAGTGGCGTTGATGGCTACGGTGGGACCACCCGACTGCCCCACCAAAATATTTTTTTTCACGTTTTGGGTCCCTCCAATCGTTCACGGTTTCGCCCCGGCGTTCTTGCCGGGCATAACCTCAATATCGGTAGTTTACCCAAAATTCCGCCGACTTTCACTTTTTAGCAAAAAAGGTTTCATTCGGCGTTGGCTTTGACGGTTTCCAAAGTTTTTTGAAACAAAATGGGGGCCGGCTAAAAAGGCCGACCCTTGGTTTTTGTGTATTTTACGTTGCGGTTTTTCGGTGTTCTTCGTCTTTTACGAAAGACGGTGCCGTTGGGTTTTCTTACAAAAACCGCTTTTCCGGAAAGTTGACCTTGGCGTCCCGAAGGGAATCAATGCGTTCCAAGGCGATGCCCGTGCCCTTGACGACACAGCAGACGGCGTCCTCCTCCGTGTGGACGGGGATGCCGATACGGGCGGAGATCATTTGGTCGAAGCCGTAGATCAATCCCCCGCCGCCGGTAAGGCTGATGCCGCTCTCGGCGATATCGGAAATCAACTCCGGTGCGGTTTTGGCCAGTACGTCGTGAACGGCTTCCACAATGCTCTTGGCAGGCTCCAGCAGGGCGGACATGACCTCGGGAGAAGAGATGGAGATCTCTTTGGGAAGGCCGGTGGTGACACAGCGTCCCCGGACGGTCATGGTCAAGGTCTCCGGTCTGGGGGAGAGGCAACCGATTTTGATTTTAATATCCTCCGCCGTCCGCTGGCCGATGATGACGTTGTGTTCTTTTCGTACATAGCGAACGATGGCATCGTCGAATTTATCTCCGCCGCATTTGACCGATTCGGAGACGACCACGTCGTTCAGAGAGATGACCGCCACGTCCGCGGTTCCTCCTCCGATGTCGATCACCATTACGCCCCGGGGCTTGGAAATATCAATTCCTGCTCCGAGGGCCGCGGCCATAGGCTCCTCGATCAGCTCCACCCACCGGGCTCCGGCGTAGCGGGTGGCATCCCGGACGGCCCGTTCTTCTACCTCGTTGATCCGAGAGGGAACGCAGACGATGACGTTGGGCTTGATCAGGGAACGGCCGTTGGCTTTGCGAATAAAATATTTCAGCATTTTTTCAGTGGTTTCGTAATCGGAAATGACTCCGTCCTGCAAGGGGCGGAGGGTCACGATATTGTCGGGGGTGCGGCCCAGCATATCCAATGCTTCCTGCCCCACCTTCAGGACCCGGCCCGTATCCCGGTCCAAAGAGACCACCGAGGGCTCCCGCAAAACGATTCCTTTCCCTTTTACGTAAATGAGAACCGTGGCGGTCCCCAGGTCAATGCCAATGTCTTTCGCAAAAAATCCCATATGTTCCCTACTCCTAAAAAGCCTCGCGGCAGGCTGTGACGTTTATTTCGCTTTCCATTATATAATATTTCTTCCCGCTTGTCAAGACCGACGGTCGTTTTTTCTTGAAGAAACAAAGGAGTATGAAATCCAAACGTCTCTCTCGGGGGGCGGTCCTGAGGGGGACGTTTGGCCGGGCTTTTATCGGCGGGGGAGTATTGGCGGGGCTTTAGCGGGCTTTTATCGGCGTGTTTTTATTGGCGGGGCTTTTATTGGCTTGTTTTTATTGGCGGGAGCGGTTGTGTTTTTCTTTTAGAGCGGCCACGTTGGCGTCGACCTGGTTTTTGTGCAGGGGATACCAAAACCAAAGGACCAGGGCCAGGGAGGCAAATCCCAGGGCGGGGAGGAGGGTGGAAATATTAAAAATTCCTTGCAGGACCGAGGGGGATTGGGGCTGGCCGGAGGCCGCGGCGGATTCGCTATAGCCAATGCCGGTCAAAAGCCAGCCCGAAACTCCCGCCGCCAGGGCTTGCCCCATTTTTCGGGCAAAGGAATAGAGGGAGTATACGGCCCCATCCTCCCGGATTCCGTGTTTCAGCTCCGAATCGTCGATAACGTCGGTAATCAGGGCCCAGGATACCATGGAAAAGATGCCCAGCCCCAGCCAACAGAGGCCTTGAAGCCCGATATATACCCATACGTTTTGGGGCCGGAGAAAATACAGCACCAGGCAAACTCCGGCGGCAAACAGATTGGACACCGCTGAAATTTCCGCTTTCCCAAAACGGGTGGCCAAAGGTTTTGCCGTAAGGGCGGCAAGGACCATCCCGACCATCATCACGACGGTGGAGGCCGATTGGGCCGAGGCGTTGTTGTAATAGTCGGGAAAGATATAGGACGCCATATTTTGCATGGTCAACTGTGCCAGCAGCATCACCACCGAGGCGGCAATGATGGAAATCAGGGGTCGGCTTTTTACGGCGTTGGAGAGCATTTTCCCAAGGGAACGGGTTTGAAGTCTATCGGGGGCAGGCTCCGGCAAGACCCGTTCCGTGACCAAAAAATAACACAAAAGGTAGCACAGTACGGAAAACACCGAAAAAATTCCGGCGATGACCGTGACTCTGCTTCCCTTCAGTACCGTTTGTTCCCCCACTTTTTCGTAGGCAAACAGGGGGATTCCCACCCCAACGATCAGTCCGGCCAGGGTTCCTCCCATGGTGCGGTAGGTGGAAAGGGATTGCCGGTCCCCCGGATCGGCGGAAATGGCGGAAGCCATAGAGCCGTAGGGGATGTTGATAAAGGTGTAAAAGACGGAGCCCCAAAGAATGTAGGTGACGAATAACCAAGCCAGCTTGATCCCCATGGGGGCGGAAGCCAGGGACGATTGGTAGATGAGAAAGGACGACAGGGCCACGGGACCGCAGACCCGGAGGATCCAGGGCTTAAATTTCCCAGCCGGGGTGATTTTGCTTCTGTCGCAGATCCGCCCCATGGTCACGTCGGTGAAGGCGTCCAGAAACCGGGCGGCCATCATCACCGTTCCCACCGCGGCCCCCGGGATCCCGATGACGTCGGTGTAAAATTTCAGAAGGAGCATGGTGGATAATATGAAGGTGAAATCATTGCCGAAATCCCCGAACAAATATCCCAGCTTATCCCGAAATCCGAAGGGACGCACACCCTTGACCCGTTTCATTGTACCAATCCTCCCGGCAGTATTTGTCGTACGATTTTCCCGTGCAGTTTTTTTGCAGATTTATTGCATCCTTCTCGAAGGTTCCTACATCCTTCTTGAAGGTTCTTTGGGTAGTGTTCCTCAAAAACCGAAAGATATGACAAAAAAGGCCCCGGAAATTCTTTTCCGGGGCCTTTGGGTTTCGGTTATTTCTTTTCCAGGGCCTTTGGGGTTCGGTTATTTCTTTTCCAGGGCCTTTGGGGTTCGGTTATTTCTTTTTCGGTTTTTTGATGCGGTTGAGCTGGCGGTTCATCTTCAGTAATTCTTCTTTGGTGAATTTGATGTTCATGGCACCCACCAGAGAGGTGAGGCGGATGACCGTAAATCCGCCCATCATCTTCATCATGCCTTCGTTCATCATGGACATATTGTTTCCGCCGCCCTTCTTGCTTCCCAGGCCCTTCATGAGCTTGGTGGCCAGTCGGGTGAACCACAGCTTGCCCCGGAAGGTTGCCATAATGTCCTCCAAGGTATCGTTCAGGGAGAAGCGTCCTTCGGGCATGGTGATGTCGAACCAGTTGAGGACGGCACCCTTTTCCTTCAGAACGTAGTCGGGGTTCATTTCCACCACCTTGCGGATGGTGCTTTCGTCGGTGCAGTCCCCGGCCACGGCCTTCAGGGTGGATTCCCCTTGGTTTTTCACCCGGAAGTAGAAGAAATGGTTGTCGCTGGTCTGCTTGCCGACGCTTTCCCCGTTGACGAACAGTTCTACCTCCGGCAGGTTGGAATAGACGGTGATCTTTGTCTCCTCTTCCACCCGGTCGATATACCGTTTCCCGCACAGGTGGACGAAGGGATCTTCCGAGAGCCAGGCCTTATAGGCGTAGAAGGCGTCTTTTTTGTACTTCCGGTCCATGGTCACAAGTCCCTTGTGATTCTGTCCGTTTTCTCCCCCTTCCGCCCGGGCGTCGGCCCCAAAGTCGAACATATTCCAGACGTGGGTGGCCCAGAGATAGGGTCTGGTGTAGAGCTGTTTGATCAGTTCTTCGTGATAATAGGCCTGATATTCTTCCGTATAGTCGCCCTGACGGGGGTCGGAAGTGTGCCAGTTCAGGGCTTCACAGCCGTATTCGCTGACCCCAATGGGCTTTTGGGGGAATTTGGCGTGGAATTCGTCGAACCAGGGACCGTTCATGTCCGTGTTCCCGCCATACCAGCCGAAATAGTGGTTGTAGGAAACCACGTCGGGAATCTGAACGTATTCCTCGTCCATGTCGCACATAGAAACGCAGGCCATGGTGGTCAGACGGGTGTGGTCCATTTCGTGGACCAGATCGTTGAGGATGTGATGGTTTTCCAAAAGGTCCGGGTCCTTGGCTCCCGCCATGGTGATTTCGTTGGAAAGACCCCAAACCACGATGGAGGCATGGTTGTAGTTTTGGGTAACCAGCTCCTTCATCTGAGAGATGGTATTTTCTCTGCCCGCAGCCATGTGGTTGGAAATATACGGAATTTCTGCCCAAACAACCAAGCCCGTTTCGTCACACAGATCGTAAAAATACTGATCGTGTTGATAATGGGCAAGGCGGATGGTGGTGGCTCCCACTTCCAGGATCAGAGCAATATCCTCCTCGTGATGCTCCGGCAGAAGGGCGTTGCCCACGCCCCAGCGATCCTGATGGCGGGAAACCCCTCGGAGGGGATATTCTTCTCCGTTGAGGATAAAGCCCCGGTCGGGGTCAATTTCAAAGTGACGGCATCCGAACCGGGCACAAACGGCGTCCAGTTCCTCCTCGCCCCGAAGAAGGACCGCCTTTGCGGTGTACAGATAGGGGTCCTTGCGTCCGTGCCAAAGATGGGCGTCGGACAGAAGGAAGGAGGCGTTGGTTTCGGCGGAAACCGATTCTGCCACCACGGTGCCCTCCCGGTCGGTCAGGGTATAGGCGATTTTGTCCCCGTCCTTCCGATCGGTAACGTAGACCTTCACGTCTACCTTGCAGTCGGCCCCCTCCATCACCGGGGTGACGGCAATGCCGGGCCCCCCGTAATAATCCAGATCAAAGTGGGTCTTGCCCACGGCGATCAGGTTCACGTCCCGATACAGCCCGCCGTAGAAGGTGAAGTCCGCCACCTGGGGATACACCCGATCGTTGGGAGCGTTGTCCACCAGAACCGAAAGAATATTTTCCTCGGCGATCTCCTCCGTCAGATTGACACGCCAGGTGGAATACCCGCCGTCGTGCCGGGCCAGATGCTTTCCGTTCAGATAAACGTCGGCAGAGGAGTTTGCACCCTTTAACTCCAAATAAAATTCTTCGCCCCGGGGAAGGTCTGCTTTTTTAAAGGATTTTACGTAGCAACAGGTTCCCCGGAAGTAGTCGTTGCCCCCGTCGGTGCCGTCCACGGCGTTCCAGGTGTGGGGAAGACTGACCCTTTCCCATTGGGGATCCACAGACTCCGGAGTCCGGGCAATATCTTTGCCGAAGGACCAATCGGCGTTAAAATTTAAAATCGTTCTCATTGGCTTACCCTTTCTTGTTCTGATAGTATGAGCAAAAACCTTTTTTAAAATACGGCGTCCGACAAATGCAACTCCGTCGGATGCCGAAATTGTACCGTAGAAATCTTATTCTTCCCCAGAAGCAGGTGCGGAAACGGAAGCGGATTCCGAAGCGGATTCCGAAGCGGATTCGGAAGCGGAGGCGGGGCCGGATTCGGAGGCGTCGTTGCCCCGTCCCAGTGCGGCGTTCATCTTGGCTAGGGTCTTTTTATCCAAATTGTAAATAACCGCAAGGCCGATGAATTCCAGAAGGGCACTGACCAGGAACAGAATTGCCACCAGGTAACGCATGTTGAGGGCCACTTCCGCCGTCTGTGCCCCGCCGTTTTCGCCCACATAGCCTAGGGCCACCATGATCACCAGCACCAAAGAAGGACCGGCACCCTGAGCCAGCTTGCGGAAGAAGGAGTGCAGGGAGTAAACGATGCCCTCTTCTCTCTTCCCGGTTTTCCATTGGTTGTAGTCGATGGCGTCTCCCATCAGCGCCCAGGACACGGTGGAGTAAATGCCCAAGCCCAGATTGTAGATCAGCTGGCAAAGGATATAGATCAAAAGGCCCTTGCTGTCGGGAGTAATGGGAAGGACCACCAAGCCCACCCCCGCAACCACGGAGCAGAGAGAACCGAAAACGCACAGCTCTTTCTTTCCGAATTTTGCAACGGCTTTCCGGGCAAAGGGAGTAAAGCAGAGGATGGGAATCATAGAGAACAGCTGAACCACGCCGGAAATTTCGGGGTTCTTAAAGTAGGTTTGGAACAGAACGGTGACGGCAGTGGCGGCACCCTGCATCCCAATAAACATCCCCATGGCGGCCAGAGTGGCACCTACGGCGGGCCGGTTCTTCATGAAATTGCCAAAGGCTACAAATACGTTAAATTTTTCCTGCTGTTCGTTCAGTTTTACGTTGGTGTCGACCCGGACTTTGGTGGTGCGGATCATAAATTGGAAGGCAAAGAAGCCCAAAACCCCCATGATCAGGGCTGCCCAAAATACGTTGTATCCCTGAAGATCCTTGATGACATCTCCGGCTTCGTCCAGCACCGCCTGACCGTTGGCGTCCACCCGGTCTTTCCAAATAAGAAAAGGAAGAATGACCATTGGGACCATGTTCCCGATCATGGAGCCGATGGAACGCCATGCGGAAAGGGACGCCCGGTCTTTTACGTCATTGGAAATAATTGACAAAAGAGATCCGTAGGGGACGTTTGCCACGGTGTAGAAGGCGTCCCAGATCACGTACCCGGCCAAAAAGACGATGATCTTTATGACCCGGGGAGCGTTGGGAATGGGGATAAAGCACAGGGCCCCAGCTACCAAAAGACCAATCGACCCGGCCCAGATGTAAGCAAGGAACTTATTTCTCTTGTACTTGCGGCGGTCTGCGTCGATCATGGACCCGATCAGGGGATCGTTAATGGCGTCCCAAATCTGCACGAAGATCAGCAGAAGTGCGTAAAGGGAGTCCCCCAGACCCATAAATTGGGACCAGAAAATGGTGAGCGTTCCCTTCAGGGCGAAGCTCATGTTGCATCCGAAGTCACCGGCTGCGTAGGAGATACTGTCAAGTATGCCGAACTTGCGTACCCCGTTGGCATCCAATTTTTTTTCTTTTGCCATGGTTTTCATCCTCTTTTCCTATTTTATTTTAATTTCAAAAAGAATTTCGGAGATATAAGAATACCTTCCATATAAGTATAAAGTATTTCCGAAAATTTTGTGAGTATTATTTTACACAAAATTTGTAATTTTTTAATGCTGTTACATATTTTCCTATTGTAATTAGACAAAAACTGTGATATAATAATAACAATAACTGGAAAATATATAAATTTTTCCAAATCAGAAGGACTGGGAAGGAGGGACCTGTACGCCATGGAGTACGAGCAGCGAAACCCACGCGAACGCGAATACGCATATGAAAGCAAGCTGAGTCTGCTTCGGGATACCTTTGCCAAGGGGCACGTGCCCGTCTCTGTCGTGGCCCTGACCGATTCCATCAGTAAAGTATTTGCACTCGATTCCGAGCTTCCTTTTATGGGTCCTCTGGACCGGGCCTTGACCTTCCGTCAGTATTACGGAGATCCGGCACCGAAAACCGTGTACAAGGTTTGCGACCGATGGAACCGCTGCTATCTCTATTTTCTCCTCCCCGACGGAAAAGATTCCACCCTGTTATTTCTGGGTCCCTATCTTTCGGAAAAGCCGTCCTCCTTGCAGACCCTGGAGTTGGCGGAACAAGTGGGAATTTCCCCCAAGTTTCAACGGTATTTTGATGAATGGTACGCTGCAATTCCCGTGGTCTCCGAGGATAGCAGCTTGTTTTCTCTGCTGGATACCTTTTGTGAACACATTTGGGACAGCCCGTCCTTTTCTATCGAAGACGTGAATCGGGATGCACGGCTTCCGGCGTCTCCCATCAACGAAGTGGCACGAAGTGATGATTTTGACGGTATTTTGGTTAATATGAAGGCTATGGAAAATCGCTACCGCTTTGAAAACGAGCTGATGCGGGCCGTCAGCCTGGGCCAACTGCATAAGGAGAGTCAGCTCATCTCCGCATTTTCCGAATATTCCTTTGAAAAGCGGGCGGCGGACCCTTTACGCAACGCCAAGAATTATTGCATCATCATGAACACGTTGCTTCGGAAGGCCGCGGAGGGCGGCGGCGTTCATCCGATGTACCTGAACAACGTTTCTTCGGAGTTTGCTTTGAAAATAGAGCAGATGTCGTCCCTTTCCAAGAATTCCGACCTGATGGGGGAGATGTTCCGGGGGTACTGCCGGCTGGTCCGCAAACATTCCCTGCGGTCCTATTCTCTTCCCGTTCAAAAAACCGTGCTTCTCATTGATTCGGACTTGTCGGCCAATTTGACGTTGCACACTCTGGCAAAACACCAAAGCATCAGCCCGGGCTATCTTGCTACGCTTTTTAAGCGGGAGACGGGGAATACCGTTTCTCAGTACATTCGGAAAAAACGGATGAAGCACGCGGCCTATCTGTTGGCAACCACCCATTTACAGGTGCAGACCGTGGCCTTGCATTGCGGGATTATGGACGTTCAATATTTTTCCAAAATCTTTAAACGGGAGACGGGAAAGACCCCAAAGGAATACCGGGAAACGGTGAAACGCTGAACCGTGACGGGATTTGCAATCTTTTTTGCAGAAAAATCTCATTGTATCACACCGACTTAAGTGGTATAATAATGGAATAAGAAAAGAAAACTTTGGAAAAGGTGTATAATATGAAGCAGTTTATGGATTCGGATTTTCTGTTGACCACCGAAACGGCAAAGGAGCTTTATCACGACGTTGCCGCATCTCTGCCCATCGTGGACTACCATTGTCACGTATCCCCCAAGGAGATTTTTGAGGACCGCCACTTTGAGAATATCACCCAGGTCTGGCTGGGAGCAGACCATTACAAATGGCGTATCATGCGTTCCAACGGCGTGGAAGAGCATTATATTACGGGAGATGCCTCCGACCGGGAAAAATTTCAAAAGTTTGCCGAGACCCTTCCCAAGGCCATCGGCAACCCCATGTACCATTGGTGTCATATGGAATTGCGTCGGTATTTCGGGTATGACGGGATTCTGAACGGGGAGACCGCCCAAAAGGTCTGGGATTTGACGGCGGAGAAATTGAAGGAAGAAACCATGGGCGTCCGGGGCTTGATTTCGCAGAGCAACGTTGCTTTTATCGGCACCACCGACGACCCGGTGGATTCTCTGGAGTGGCACGAAAAAATTGCTCGGGACCCTTCCGTAACGGCCGTAGTGGCCCCCTCCTTCCGTCCCGATAAGGCCCTGAACGTCGACAAGCCCGGCTGGAAGGAATATATGGAGACCCTGTCCACCCGTTCCGGCGTCTCCATCGACGGCATCGGAGCTTTGAAGGAGGCTCTGACCAAACGAATGGGCTATTTTAACGCCCGCGGATGCCGGGCCAGCGACCATGGATTGGACTATGCCGTTTTCCGTCCCGCCGACGAAGAAACGGTAGATGGAATCGTCAAAAAAGGCCTTTCGGGACAGTCGGTCACTGCCGAAGAAGGGGAGATGCTAAAGACCCATCTTCTTCTGTTCTGTGCCGAAAGCTACGCCCGTCTGGGTTGGGTCATGCAGATTCACTACAACTGCCTTCGAAATCCCAATTCCGCCTCCTTCCGGGCCTTGGGCCCCGATACGGGATTTGATATTATCGGCCCCCACAACGGGGGACCGGCCCTGACTCAGCTACTGGATGATCTTCACGGGAAAAACGCTCTGCCCCGGACGGTTCTTTACAGCCTTGACGCCGGCGATAACAGCTTTTTGGATACGCTTTTGGGGGCGTTTCAGGGCCCCGGAATCCCGGGAAAGATCCAACACGGCAGTGCTTGGTGGTTCAACGATCACAAACAGGGCATGATCGACCAAATGGTCAGCCTCGCCAGCCTGAGCCTTTTGGGGAATTTCATCGGAATGCTGACCGATTCCCGGAGTTTTTTGAGTTATGCCCGTCACGAATACTTCCGCCGGATTTTGTGCCAACTTTTGGGACGTTGGGTGGAGGACGGCGAATACCCCAAGGACGAAACTGCCCTTAAGTCCATCGTCCGGGGAATCTGCTACCGAAATGCCGTCCGCTATTTCGATTTGGGTTAACTCAAGTCCGCCAATGGGAATGGAGCTATACCCCGTTTGCCGTTTTGTTTTAGAACCTAATCGCAATTGGTTTTACAACTCAGTGGCCACACGTTTTATAACTCAATTGCCATCCGTTTACGGCTCAAACGCATTGGTTTACAACTCAATTGCCATCCGCTTACGGCTCAATTAACATTTTGTTTTCGGCTCAAACGTAATTGATTTTACAACTCAATCGACATTGGTTTTACAACTCAATTGCAATTCGTTTTACAGCTCCATCGTAATTTCGTTTTACTCAGTTGCAATTCTGTTGCATTCAATTGAAATTTGAATTTGAACCTGAAGGTTTTACGCAAGAAAAGGAGGAATTTGGCCATGCAAATGACATTCCGTTGGTACGGAGAGGGGAATGACAAGATTACCCCCGCCGACATCAAGCAGATTCCGGGGGTTACGGGCCTGGTCTGGGCGTTGCACGATAAGATGCCCGGCGAAGTCTGGCCGGTAGAGGAGATTGCCCGGGTGCAGAAACAGCTGGAACCCTACGGATTTAACATGGACGTGGTGGAATCGGTGAACGTCCACGACGATATTAAGATCGGGCTTCCCACGCGGGATCGGTATATTGAGAATTATAAGCAGACCATCCGAAATCTTTCTCAGTTTGGCGTGAAGGTCATTTGCTACAATTTCATGCCCGTCTTCGACTGGACCCGCAGTAATTTATTTCATCCCGTGGGAGACGGCTCCACGGCTCTTTTCTATGAAAAGAACATGATCCAGACCGATTACAACGCCATGGCCCAGTATATTTTGGATTTTACGGAAAAATATAATATGAGCTTCCCCGGTTGGGAGCCGGAACGAATGGCAAAGCTGGATGAATTGTTTCATGCGTACGCTGAGGTGGATCACGAAACGCTGTGGGCGAATTTGAAATACTTTTTGCAAGCCGTTATGCCCACCTGTCGGGAGTGCCATATTAAAATGGCCATTCATATGGACGACCCCCCGTGGGACATTTTCGGCCTGCCCCGGTTGTTGGTCAACGAGGAAACTATCGACCGTTTCCTTAACATGGTGGACGATGAATACAACTGCCTGACCCTTTGCTCCGGGTCCTTGAACGCAGACCCGAAGAACAATGTGGCGGACATCATCCGCAAGCACTGCGACCGCATCGCCTTTGCCCATATCCGCAACGTCAAGCATTTTGAGAACGGCGATTTTTCCGAGGCCAGCCACCGGGATTGCGACGGGGATACGGGAATTTTGGAAATTCTGCGGGCGTACCACGACTGCGGTTATCAAGGGTATATCCGTCCCGACCACGGCCGGCATCTTTGGCGCGAAGGCCCCGGCACGGTCCGTCCCGGATATGGTCTTTACGACCGGGCCCTGGGAATTATGTATATGCTGGGCTGTTGGGATATGTTGGACCGGCTGAAGGGAAAAAAATAAGACCCAAAAGGGCCTTTTCATTGCCAAATAATTGAAATTTTGTGGAATAAATCGCAAAGCCGTTCCAATGCTATTGATAGGACGGGGTTTGTGACGTTCTAAAAACAGTTAGGGAAGAGGAGTTATGATGAAACAAAACGTTTTGAATACGGATTTGACCGGGAAGGTGGCGGTGGTTACCGGTGCCGGCGGAGTTTTGTGCAGCTATTTTGCCAAGGTTCTGGCTCGGGCCGGGGCAAAGGTGGCCCTGTTGGACATCAACGAAGACGCCGCCCGGACCTACGCCGAGGAAATTGCGGCCGAGGGCGGAATCGCCAAGGCCTTTGCCTGCAATGTGTTGGATAAGGCCGCTTGCTACGCCGTGGCCGATCAGGTTGCGGCCGACCTTGGACCTTGCGATATTCTGGTCAACGGTGCCGGCGGAAACAATCCCCGGGCCACCACCGACAAAGAATATTTTGAGTTAGGGGATATTGACGCAGAGACCAAGTCCTTCTTCGATCTGGAATCGGAAGGGGTCGGCTTCGTCTTTAATCTCAACTTCCTGGGCACCCTCATCCCCACCCAGGCCTTTGCCCGGCAGATGGTGGGGAGGGAAGGATGCAATATCCTGAATATTTCGTCCATGAACGCCTATACGCCTTTGACCAAAATTCCGGCCTATTCCGGGGCGAAGGCCGCCATTTCCAATTTTACCCAATGGCTGGCCGTCCATTTTTCCAAGGTGGGGATTCGGGTCAATGCCATTGCCCCCGGGTTCTTTTCTACCCAGCAGAACGCCAAGCTTCTGTTTCGCGATGACGGAACCCCCACGGCCCGGACCGGGAAGATCCTTGCCGCCACCCCCATGGGACGGTTTGGAGAAAGCGAAGAGCTGGAGGGCGGTCTTTTATTCCTTTTAGACAACCAAGCCGCAGGCTTTATTACCGGAGTGGTCCTGCCTATTGACGGCGGATTCTCCGCATATTCAGGAGTGTGATCTTATGGAAAAATTCGTCCCCGTAGTCGTTATCAAAGAGTTGTCTGAGACCGACAAAATTTTGACCGCGTTGAAAAATCACGGCATCAACTGTGCCGAGATTACCTTCCGGACTTCTTGTGCCGCCCAGGCCATTGCCTACGCCTGCAAGAACTATCCCGAGATGTCTATCGGTGCCGGCACGGTCATCAACGCCGAGCAGTGTAATGCGGCTCTTCAAGCCGGAGCTCAGTTTATCGTTTCTCCCGGTCTTTCCGTTGCCGTTGCCAGCATCTGCAATGAGAAAAACATTCCCTACTATCCCGGTTGCGTTACTCCTACGGAGATTATGCAGGCCCTGGAGCTGGGTATTACGACCGTAAAATTTTTCCCCGCCAACGTGTACGGCGGTCTGAAGGCCCTGAAGGCTCTCTCCGCACCCTTCCCCCAGGTCAAATTCATCCCCACCGGCGGGGTGGACCGGAGCAACATCGACGAGTTCTTGGCCTTCGATAAAATTGCGGCCATCGGCGGAAGCTTCTTTGTGAAGGAAGCCCTGGAAAAGATGGAAAATCAATAATGGCATTGCACGTTTTAGACGAGGCAAACCGTTGTCTTGAATGTAAAAATCCAGCCTGTCGCAAGGGCTGTCCCATCAACACCCCCATCCCCGACGCGATCAAGATGTTAAAGGAAAACCGGCTGGACGAGGCCGGAAAAATGCTCTTTGAAAACAATCCCCTTACCACGGTTTGCAGTCTGATCTGCAATCATGAAAAGCAGTGCGAGGGGCATTGTGTTTTGGCAAGAAAGGGCAATCCCGTGCATTTTTCTGCCATCGAAAGCTATATTTCCAACGCCTACGCCCCCAAAATGGTGGAGGGCCCCCGGGTCTCCAACGGTATGAAGGTGGCCATCGTCGGGTCCGGCCCTGCGGGCCTTACCATTGCCATCCTTTTGGCCCGGTACGGCTATCAGATCACGATTTTTGAGAGCAAGGACAAACTCGGCGGAATCTTGAGATACGGGATCCCGGAATTTCGGCTTCCCAAGAGCGTTTTGGACGATTTTCAGTATCGGCATATTGAATTAAAAGGGATTCGGATCCGGCCCAACATCCGCATCGGCGACGCCATCGGGATCGACGATCTGTTCCGTGATGGGTATAAGGCAATCTTTATCGGCACTGGAGTATGGCGGGCTAACACTCTGCATATCAAAGGGGAGACCCTTGGCAACGTTCACTATGCCATCGATTATCTCAAAAATCCCGGCGTTTACAAGCTGGGGGACCGGGTGACCATCATTGGCGCCGGAAATGCCGCGATGGACGTGGCCCGGACCGTCATTCGCAATGGGAGCAGAAATGTTACGTGCTTTTCCATCAGCAAGCAGGTTGCGGCCAGCGATTACGAATTCAAATACGCCAAACTGGAAGGCGTAAAATTTGAATACAACCGAAAACCGGTGGAAATTTTGGATGACGGCGTTCTGTTCCGTGCCGTGGCGGAGGATGGGGAGGGCAACTACACGGAAATCGAAGGCAGTGACGTCTTTTATCCCTCTTCGTCGGTCATCATCGCCATCAGTCAGGGCCCGAGAAACGTAATCGTTTCCTCAACCACGGGCCTTGAGGTTAATGAACGGGGTCTGTTGCGTGCCGATGAATACGGCAACACCAGCCGTCCCGGCGTCTTTGCTTCCGGTGATGTGGTCAACGGTGCCCGAACCGTGGTGGAGGCCGTGGCCCGCAGTAAGATTGTGGCGGAAACCATGCATCAATATATGAAAAACTTAAAAGAGAATGGAGAGTAAAAAATGGCAAGAGTAATTACCTTCGGCGAAATCATGCTTCGCCTTGCCCCCGACGGATACTACCGTTTCTTTCAAAATGACGTAATGCAGGCAACCTTTGGCGGCGGAGAGGCAAACGTGGCCGTTTCCCTGGCCAATTACGGAATGGACAGGGTTTACGTGACCAAATTACCCAAGCACGCCATCGGTCAGGCGGCGGTCAACTCCCTGCGGTATTTCGGGGTGGACACCTCGAAGATCGTCCGGGGCGGGGACCGCGTGGGAATTTATTTCCTGGAAAAGGGTGCCTCTCAGCGGGGCTCCGTTTGTATTTACGACAGGGCCCACTCCTCCATCGCAGAAGCCCGGTGCGGGGATTTCGATTGGGATGCAATCTTCGACGGTGCCGATTGGTTCCACTTTACGGGGATCACTCCGGCCCTGGGACAGAACGTTGCCGATCTTTGCCTGGAAGCCTGCAAGGCCGCAAAGGCAAAGGGCGTGAAGATCTCCTGTGACCTGAACTACCGGGGCAAGCTCTGGACCAGAGACCGGGCAAGAGCCACTATGACCGAGCTGTGCAAATACGTGGACGTCTGCATCTCCAACGAAGAGGACGCAAAGGACGTCTTTGGCATTGAAGCAGAGGGTACGGATATTTACGGCGGCAAGCTGAACCACGAAGGATACAAATCCGTGGCAAAGCAGTTGGCCGAGAAGTTCGGATTCGAAAAGGTCGCCATTACGCTGCGTTCTTCCATTTCTGCCAGCGACAACGACTGGGCCGCAATGTTGTACGACGGAGAAAATTATTGCTTCTCCAAGACCTACCACCTGCACATCGTGGACCGGGTGGGGGGCGGCGACTCCTTCGGCGGCGGTTTGATTTACTCCATTCTGTCCGGCAAGGACACCCGGCAGGCCATTGAATTTGCCGTAGCGGCCTCGGCCCTCAAGCACTCCGTGGAGGGGGACTACAACCGGGTCGGCGTTTCGGAAGTGGAAAAACTGGCCGGCGGCGACGGAAGCGGCCGGGTCCAGAGATAAAATCAAGCAACTTAATGCCGGGGGCTTACGAAAAGGTGTGCCCTCGGTTTTTTCTTTGTATCTTATCCGAAGGAAAAAGAATTGCAATTATTTTTAAATGTAAAAAAAATGTGAACAGTGGAAAAAATCCCTTGACAAATCATGGAAACAAGAGTATAATAACAAATGGTTAGTTTATGCTAACTCCAAAAAACACAAGCAAGGTGACGGGTATGACGTTAATGGAAGCCAAAGAAGGAACCGAATATATCATCCGTGCCATTGAGACCGGCGATGAGGAATTGAATTCCTTCCTGTTTTCCCTCGGTTGCTACAGCGGGGAGCCTATTACGGTAATTTCCCACCGAAAGGGCGGTTGCGTGGTTTCCATCAAAGACGGCCGTTACAACATCGACCGTCCGTTGGCGGAAGCGATTTTAATTTAAAAAAGAAAAAGGCAACGGACGATTTTTTTTCACCGCAAGTTAGCGAAGGGTAACTCTCAGAAAAACCCTTCCCCATTCCATAGAAAAGCATCCCATCAATCATCAGGAGGAACAGACATGAGAATTGCTTTGACTGGCAATCCCAACAGCGGGAAGACCACCATGTTCAACGCCCTGACCGGCCAAAATGAAAAGGTCGGCAACTGGGCCGGGGTCACCGTTGAAAAAAAGGAGCATCCCATTAAAAAATCCTATTGGGCAGATTTGGGAGAAGATCTTGCGAAGGATCTTGAACGTTTTCAAAAAGGTTCCGGCGAGCCCCTCACGGCCGTGGACCTTCCCGGGGCCTATTCCATGTCCCCCTTTACGTCGGAGGAGAGCATTACCAGTGCTTACGTGAAAAATGAAAATCCCGACGTCATCATCAACATCGTAGACGCCACCAATCTGAGCCGCAGTTTGTTTTTCACCACGCAGCTTTTGGAATTGGGGATTCCCGTTGTGGTGGCGTTGAACAAAACCGACGTCAACAGGAAGAAGAAAACGGTCATTGACGCCGAGGTTCTTTCCGCGGAATTGGGCTGTCCCGTAATTCATACCACCTCCATCACCGCCGACGGCATGAAAGAGGTAGTGGCCGCCGCCGTTGCTCGGGCAGGGAGGGGGCAGAAGGCTCCCTATCTTCAGGGGGATGTGGACCTGGCCGATAAAAAGGCCGTGGAGCAGGCAGACCGGGAACGGTTTCGCTTCGTCAACGGGATTGTCAAATTGGTGGAAACCCGAAAGGTTCTCAGCCGCCAAAAAAATGCTCAAGACCGGGTCGACGAGATTTTGACCAACAAATGGGTGGGGATTCCCATCTTTGCCGTGGTCATGTTTTTAGTCTTTTTTATTTCCCAAGCCACCCTGGGGATTTGGATCGCCGACTTGTTCGTCGGTTGGCTCAATCTGTTCCAGGAATGGGTCCGGGGGCTGTTTTCCAACACTCCGCAGATCCTTCAGTCTTTGCTGGTGGACGGGATGATCGGCGGTGCCATTGCCGTTATTGGATTTTTACCCTTGGTCATGGTCATGTATTTTTTGATCGCCCTTTTGGAGGATTGCGGGTACATGGCACGAGCCACCGTCGTTCTGGACCCCATCTTTAAAAAGGTGGGTCTTTCGGGGAAATCGGTGATTCCCTTCGTCATCGGGACGGGATGTGCCATCCCCGGGGTCATGGCTTGCCGGACCATCCGCAACGAACGGGAACGGCGGGCCACCGCCATGCTGGCTCCCTTCATGCCCTGCGGGGCCAAATTGCCCGTCATTGCCCTCTTTTCCGGGGCCTTCTTCGGGAATTCCCCCTGGGTGGGGCCGTTAATGTACTTCGCCGGAATCGTGATTATTTTTATCGGGGCTCTTTTAATCAATAAAATTACCGGGAACAGCGGCAAAAAGTCTTATTTCATCATGGAATTGCCCGAATATAAGGTTCCCTCCTTCGGGCGGGCCTGCAAGTCCATGTGCTCCCGGGGCTGGGCCTACGTGGTCAAGGCCGGAACGGTGATTCTTCTGTGCAATACCGCCGTTCAGGTCATGCAGACCTTCAACTGGTCCTTCCAAGTGGCCGAAAGGGCCGATTCTTCCATTTTGGCGTCTGTTGCGGGACCCATCGCTTACCTGCTGGTCCCCATTTGCGGGGTTTTATCCTGGCAGTTGGCCGCCGCCTCCGTCACTGGCTTGATCGCAAAAGAAAACGTGGTCGGGACCTTGGCCGTCTGCTTCGTGGGCCTGGAACATCTCATCGATACCGAAGAACTGTCTCTGCTCGAAGGCTCCGGGGAGAGCGTTGCCGGAATCCTGGCCATTACCCGGGTCGCCGCCTTGGCGTATATGATGTTTAATCTGTTTTCTCCCCCCTGCTTCGCTGCCATCGGTGCCATGAATTCGGAAATGAAAAGTGCAAAATGGCTGTGGGGTGCCGTGGGCTTCCAGTTAGGAATCGGGTACTCCGTTGCCTATTTGGTCTATACCGTCGGCACGTTGATTACCGATCCCTCCGCCCTGGCGATAGGGCCTGCCCTCGGCGGATTGGCTGCCTTGTTGGTCTTCGCGTTCATCCTTGTGATTCTTTCGGTCCGGGCCGACAAGCAGGTAAAAAAAGAAAAGGCCTCCCGGTCCTTGCAATCTCCCAAGACCTCCGGTTAAAGGAGGAATTGGATGGAATTTGAAACCTACGCCGCCATCGCACTCATCCTCGCCTTGGTAGGGCTCGCCGGATGGTACGTTGTCCGGCAGAAGAAGAAGGGAAGCCGTTGCATCGGATGCCCCGACGGGTGCCGATGCGATAACCCCGACGGGAGTCAATGCGGATGCTCCGACGAGAGTCGATGCGGTCACCCCGACGGGAGCCGATGCGATAACCCCGACGGGAGCCGATGCGGTCACCCCGACGGGAGCCGATGCGGTCACCCCGACGGGAGCCGATGCGATAACCCCGACGGGAGTCAATGCGGTTCTGCCGGGGATTCCTGCTCTGGGAGCTGCTCCCGCTGCTGCGGGCGTTGTTCCGCGGAACGGATGTAAAATCATAAAAAAAGGGAGTTGCATTTGACACCGTGGGGTCAAGCAGGTATCGTTCTGCCTGACTGGGTGCCGAAGGCAACTCCTTTTTGCGTTTGCAGAGATTCTTTTAATCGACCCGTTCATCGCCCCAGAAGAAGAGTGCGACGGTGCCGGGCCCCGAATGGCTTCCAATGGTGGTCCCGATGTCGTAAATTTCTACGGGGCTCTTCAGGTTGGGGAATCTGGCCTCCACCAGGTCTGCCACCGCCCGGGCGTCCTCGTAGCAGGCAGAGTGACACATATAGCACTTGCCACTGTAATTCAGACGGTCGTCGGCACATTCCTCCATCCGGGCTACGATTTCGGCGATGACCTTTTTCTTTCCGATACATTTTTTCCGGGCAATCAGGTGTCCCGTGTGGTCCACGTTGAGCAAGGGGCAGATGTTCAGAACTCCCCCCACGAAGCCAGAGGCCTTGGAAACTCGGCCTCCCTTAACGAAGAAGGTCAGGTCTGTTGCGAAAAACCAATGGTGAAGCTTTAATTTATGGTCCTCCGCCCAGACCTTCAGCTCATCCATGGTGTATCCCTCATCCCGCAGATCGGCCAATTTGTCCATGAAAAGACCGAAGCCGGAGGATGCCGCCAAAGAGTCGACGATCTCAATGCGGCGGCCGGGGAATTTTTCGAGAGCCATCTCCGCCCCGATTTTTGCGGATTGCACCGAGCCGGAAAGGCCCGAGGACAGGGATACGTGGAAGACGTCTTTCCCTTGCTCCAGGAATTTGGTAAAATACGCCAAGTATTCCGTGGCGTTGATCTGAGAGGTCTTGGTTTCGGCCCCCTGCTCCATGGCCCGGTAAAACTCGGGGAAGGACAAGGTTTGGCCCAAATCGTCGGGGTATTGTTTTCCGTCCAGGAAATAATGAAAGCAGATGTATTGGATCTTACGGTCTTCGAAGTGTTCTTTGGTCAGATCTGCCGTGGAACAGCAACTCAAAACGTATTCGCTCATAATCAGTCTCCTCAGGTTTCTTTTTTTGCATACACCATATTTTACCCCGTTTTTTTGAAAAAAGCAACCTACCCGTGAGGTTTTTCTTTCTACCGTTGCGTTTTGAAGGGGTAGAGTCGAAAAAAAAGAGTTCTCCCTGGAGTAGAGTCCTTGACAGACGCGGGTTTTTGTGATATAATAAAGAAAAAGTTCCCATTTAATTCTGAAATTTCCGTCGTTTTTGGGGTTTATCCTTGAAAAAATGCTTTGCATTTTTTCTTCTAAAAATATTTATTTTCTTTCGGTGGAGTCGGCAAAACCGTAGATTCTACCGTCGGTAGAATGAGATTACAGAGAATTTTCGGAGAAGGAGAAAGAAGAATGGAAGATTTAAAGCCCATTGTTGCGTCGAATTTATCCGCCTTGCGGAAAAAGAAGGGCTGGACTCAGTTGGAGCTTGCGGAGCACTTGAATTATTCCGACAAGGCCGTTTCCAAGTGGGAACGGGGGGAATCCTTGCCCGATATTACCATATTAAAGCAACTCGCCGATCTGTTTGAGGTGACGGTGGATTATATGCTGGTCCGGGACCACGAGCCCGCCGTGGTTCCCATCTCGAAACGAAAACGCCGCAACCGGGCCATGATCACGGGAATTTCGGCAGTGACGGTGTGGCTCATCGCCACTATCGCGTTTTTCTCCCTGGGATTCGTGGAAGCGGTCACGTCCTGGTCCTGGCTGATTTTTTTGGGTGCCATTCCCGTGTGTTGCATTGTATTGCTGGTGTTCAGTGCCCTCTGGTGGGGGAAGCGATGGCTGTTTACCACCGTTTCGGTGTTGATCTGGTCCTTGTTGGTGTGTGCCTTCTTTACCGTGTATTGTGCCGCACATTTGAATATTTGGCTGATTTTCGTCATCGGAATTCCGGCACAGGTCATCGTCTTTTTGTGGGCGGGAATGAAGAGTTGACCGGTCCCTGAGACGGGATGTAAATTTGAAGGACGAAATGGACATAATAAAACAAAAAAGAGGTGCATTATGGCTGTACGGCTCAATGAAGATCAAAAAATCGTTTCCCAAATCAAAGAAGGACTAAAGACAAAGGGGGGATATTGCCCCTGTCGGCTGGAGCGAACGGAAGAAAACAAATGTATGTGCAAGGAATTCCGGGATCAGATTGCCGACCCCGAATTTGAGGGCTACTGCCACTGCCTGTTGTATTACAAATCCAAGGATTGAGAGGAGATTAAAAATGGTAGAAGTTATTACGAAAGAAAATTACGATGAATTGGTTGCGAAGAGCACGGCCCCCGTATTGCTGGATTTTTGGGCTGTCTGGTGCGGTCCTTGCCGCATGATGGCTCCCACGGTGGATCAGATCGCCGAAGAAAATCCGGACATCGTGGTGGGAAAGGTCAACGTGGACGAGGATCCGGAATTGGCCAGACAGTTTGGAATTGCTTCCATTCCCACCCTGGTCGCCCTCAAAAACGGTGCGGTCATCGGACAGACTGTCGGCGTTCAACCCAAAGAAAAGGTGTTGGACCTCCTTCGGTAAAGTGCTCCATGAATTAAGGTGCCTGCCTCGGTGCAGGCACCTTTTTTAACGTGTCTCTTTCCCGGTTCCCTGTATGGAATCTTCGTTGCCGGGGAAAAGATTAAAATTTTCTTAAAATTGGTACTTTTTTGTGAAGGCCCTTGTCTTGAACGATTTTTTGGTTTATAATGAAAAAAAGAACACTTTTACACAACAAACGGTCAAAGGAGGGCACCTTGGATGAAATTTTTAGAGGCCATGAGCAAGCTGAAAGCATTTTTTGATTTATTTAAGAGATCCCGATCCGATTCTCCCTCTGACGGGAATTCCAGCGGGAAGGGCAGAAGGACGGCGTTGATCGTTTCTCTGGTTCTTTCGGGGATTGTCATCTTGGTGGGGGCGGCCCTCTTGATCCGAAAGCTTAAGCAACGCCGATTGGAAAAGGAAGCCAAGGAAGCGTTGGACTCGTACTATTCCACCGATTTCGACGCAGACGAATACCCCGAGGACGACGAAGAAGACAACTCCATTTCATAAAAGCCTTGATTTTTTAAGGATTCCTGTGTGCAATAAGGGTGTCGGCATTGCCGACACCCTATATTTTTGATATAAAAAGAGCGAGATTTGCGGCTTAGTTTTTCAGGCTTTGCATGGGGGC
>JAZTWH010000012.1:0-2230 GCA_045635765.1 Eubacteriales bacterium
AACCCGAAAACGACCAGAGCTACCGTTACTTCATGAACGACAAGCTGTTCAACCACATCAACATCGACAAAGCCAACACCAACGTCCCCAACGGCATGGCCGAGGACCCAAAGGCAGAGGGAGCACGGTACGATAAAGTTATCGACGATTTGGGCGGAATCGATCTCCAAATTCTGGGCATCGGTCAAAACGGCCACATCGGCTTCAACGAGCCCGACGAGGAACTGACCGCAGGCACCCATCTGGTAGATCTGACCGAAGACACCATTCAGGTCAATTCCCGCTTCTTTGCCTCGGTGGACGAAGTTCCCAAGCAGGCCCTCACCATGGGAATCGGAAGCATTTTCTGTGCCCGCAGCATCATTGTCATGGCAAGCGGCAAGAACAAGCACAACGCCATTGCAAAACTGCTGGAAGGCAAGCTGACCACCCAGTGTCCCGCAACCATGCTGAATCTTCATCCCGACGTCACCGTCATCTGCGACGAAGATGCTTACAACGGCTAATTAAACGGAAAATCCCTGCGGAGAACGATACGTTCTCCGCATTTTTTGCGTTGAAGATTGCGTGACCGTCCCAAGGCCTTCTGCGAACTGCCACGTTTGGTAGCCATAAAAGGATTTTCTATCCATAACGCCCCTCGAGGAGGGAGCATATTCCGTTTCAATTATGGCACAATTGGAACAACTTTGTGAATCTCTCCGAAAAAAACTTGACAAAAGAACAATACTTGAGTATAATGTTACAATATTAGAATTATAGAAATTAAAATAACGAAAATAAGAATAAGGGAAAGGCGGTGAGACAATTTGTGGGGTCATTCTTTGGAGCTTGAGCTGATACTCCGAATCCTGCTCTCGGCCCTGCTCGGTTCCGCCATCGGGCTGGAGCGGGGTTTGCGGAGAAAAGAAGCGGGCCAGCGGACCCATTGCATCATTGCCGTCGGTGCCTGTACCTTCATGATCCTGTCGGTATATGGATTTCATGATTTTACAGGAGCCATGGACATCACCCAGATTGCCTGCCAAATCGTCTGCGGCATCGGGTTTTTAGGCGTGGGCATCATCTACAAAAGCGATACCTTCGGCATCTCGGGGCTCAGCACCGCTACAGGCCTGTGGGCAACCGCCGCCATCGGCATGACCTGTGCCATCGGAATGTACGGATTGGCCTTGGCGGTAACGGGGATTTTAATCCTCTTCCACGTGATCCTGAACGTGACCCACATGGAAGCCTTCGGATATACCGTCCAGACCGTAACCATTGAGGCAGACGATTTTGACGCAGTCCGACCCCTGTTGCAAAAAAAGAAAAAGCAATACCGGGCCCGGATGATTTCCTTTGAATACACAAAAAACGAAGACCGTAACACCGTGACCGTCCGGTTCCGGTTCCGGATGCTCGGATCCATTCCCCTGGGAGACGTCTTACCTTTGATCCCGAAGCACCGGGGAATTCATAACATTTCCATATAAGATCGGAGGATGATTATTATGAACGAATTGATCCAACAAATGCTGGGATTCTTTGCCCAGAACCCGTTGTTCACCTATCTGGTTCGCATTCTTGCCGCCATGGTCTGCGGTGCCGTCATCGGCTTTGAACGGACCAAACGCTCCAAAGAGGCCGGAATCCGGACCCACTGCATTATCGCCGTGGGTGCGGCCCTGATCATGATCATTTCCAAATACGGCTTTGCCGACCTTTTGACTGAGCTGGGAGCCTATACCGAAGGCACCCGAGGGGCAGATCCCTCCCGGATTGCCGCCCAAGTGGTCACGGGCATCTCCTTTTTAGGTGCAGGGGTCATCTTTAAAAACGGAAACACCGTCAAAGGCTTGACAACCGCCGCCGGAATCTGGGCCATGGCCGCCGTCGGAATGGCTTGCGGAGCCGGAATGTACGGCGTAGCCTTCTTGGTCACCGCCGTAATTTTGGCAGTCCAACTGATCATGCACTGGTTCAACGTAGGAAACGACGCCTACTCTAACAGCGAAATCCGCATTACCCTGGTAGACACCCCGGAAATCCGCAGAGCCCTCAAGGAAAAGCAGAAGGAACTGGGCATCACCATCATTTCCTCCCGGGTAACCGCCTGCGACAACAACACCCTCAACATGATCCTCCAGGTCCGCCTGAAAAATACCATCCCCTTCTCCGACGTGGTCGATTTCATGGACCAACACCCGGAAATAAAATCCCTGAGCGTATAAAACATCCCCTCCTCCCC
>JAZTWH010000013.1:0-28145 GCA_045635765.1 Eubacteriales bacterium
ACAACCCCGATGGACATGCGTTCGGAGGGGGAAAAATCCGCTTCGGTCTCTACGGAATACCCTTCAATGCCGTTCAATCCCACGGCGCAGACCTTTGCAACCATGCGTTTTCGCTCCTTTCAGCGGAAGAGAGTATAATTATCCATCATATATAATACTATATAATTGTGATATTTATATGTCAAAATAAAAAAACTATGGAATAATTTAAATTTATATGATATAATATAATAAAATATTGTGCACCGATCGGTGCTGTTTGCCAACGCAGTTGCCACAGGAGAGAAAATTATGGGTTTGTTTCAATGGTTCGGAACCTACAGCCAGGGGGAATTGAAAAAAACCACCCCCCTCATCGCACAGATTGAGGCGCTGGAGGATCCTTACAGAAAATTATCGGACGAAGAATTGAAGGGCAAGACGGCGGAATTCCGCGCCCGTTACGAAGCGGGAGAATCCCTGGACGATTTGTTGCCTGAGGCCTTTGCCACCGTTCGTGAGGCGGCGGACCGAGTGCTGGGCATGCGTCATTTCCGCTGTCAGCTGATCGGCGGTGTGATCCTGCATCAGGGACGCATCTCCGAAATGCGCACGGGCGAAGGAAAAACCTTGGTGGCCACCCTGCCCGCCTATCTGAACGCCATTGCGGGGAAGGGCGTGCACATCGTAACCGTCAACGACTATCTTGCCCGCCGCGACAGCGAGTGGATGGGCAAGGTTCATACCTTCCTGGGTCTCACCGTGGGGCTGATCACCCACGACATGGAGAACGAGGACCGTCAGAAGGCCTATGCCGCTGATATCACCTACGCCACCAACAACGAGATCGGCTTTGACTATCTGCGGGACAACATGATCCGCTACCGGCTCAAGGAGGGAGACCCCACGCCCTACCTTCCTCCCAAGGCCCAACGGGGATTGAATTACGCCATCGTGGACGAAGTGGACTCCATCCTCATCGACGAAGCCCGCACCCCGCTGATTATTTCCGGGCAGGTGGACGAATCCGACGAAATGTACCAACGGGCCAATAATTTGGTCAAGCTGTTGGTCTGCAAAAAATATAAGGAAATCGACGCCAAAAACGAAGAGCCCCACGACGATTGCGACTACGTGGTGGAGGAAAAGAACAAGACCGTCTCCCTGACCCCCCGGGGTGTGGAAAAGGTCCAGACCTACTTCGGCATCGAAAACTATTCCGATTCGGAAAACGTGGAGATTCGCCACTACGTAAACCAGGCCCTGCGCGCCTACGGCATCATGGAAAAGGACGTGGACTACGTGGTCCGCGAAGGGGAAGTCATCATCGTTGACGAATTTACGGGACGTCTGATGTTCGGCCGCCGCTATTCCAACGGGTTGCACCAGGCCATCGAGGCGAAGGAAAACGTGAAGGTGGAGAGCGAATCCAAAACCCTTGCCACCATTACCTTCCAGAACTTGTTCCGTCTCTATTCCAAGCTTTCGGGGATGACCGGTACGGCCATGACCGAAGAAGACGAATTTTTGGAGATTTACAATCTGGACGTGGTGGAGATCCCCACCAACAAGCCTTCCCGGCGTCAGGACCACGACGACAGGCTCTTTAAAAATGAGATTCAGAAATTCGGTCACGTGGTCAAGCAGGTGGCCCAATGCCACGAAAAGGGACAGCCGGTGCTGATCGGTACGGTCACCATCGAAAAGTCCGAAAAACTCAGCAAAATCCTCTCTGCCCATAAAATTCCCCACAACGTTCTCAACGCCAAAAATCACGAAAAGGAAGCGGCGGTCATCGCCCAGGCCGGGCGGAAGGGGGCCGTCACCATCGCCACCAACATGGCCGGCCGCGGCACCGACATTATTCTGGGCGGAAACCCGGAATACATGGCGAAAAAGCAGATGGAGAAGGAAGAATTCGACCACGAGCTGATCGTCCAGTCCACATCTTTCGCGGAAACGGACAACGCCGACATTCTTAACGCCCGGGCCAGGTATAAGGAATTGTACGCCCAATTCAAGGCCCAGGCGGACCGGGAGGCGGAGGAGGTCAAGGCCGCCGGAGGTCTCTGCATCATCGGAACCGAGCGGCACGAATCCCGCCGCATCGACAACCAGCTTCGGGGTCGTGCGGGCCGCCAGGGAGACGTGGGGGAAACGGTCTTTTATATCTCCTTCGAGGACGATCTGTTGCGTCTGTTCGGGGGAGACAAATTGGCCAATATGGCCCTCATCAATTCCTTCCCCGACGACGAGCCCATCTCCTCGGGTATGTTTACCAAAACCGTGGAAAATGCCCAAAAACGCAAGGAAGGGGCCAACTTTAACGGACGAAAGCACGTCCTGGAATACGACGACGTGGTCAACCAGCAGCGGATCCAGATCTACAAGGAACGGGATCAGATCATGGCCGGCATGGACCTGTCGGAAAAGATTGCAAAAATGCGTTGGGACGTCATCGACCGGCAGCTGGACACCTTCTGCGTGGGAGAAAAGGAAGATTGGAACCTGAAGGGCCTGAAGGAATACCTGGAAGGAAACCTCTACTTCCCCGCCCGGGACGAAGAGGGCACGCCCATCGACATCTTGGAAGGAAAAGAAACGGTGGAGGATCTGCGGGACACCCTTCGGACCGCCGCCGACAATTCCGCCATGCTGGTGGAAGCCAAGCTGACCCCCCTTCATATGCGGGAGCTGGAACGGTTCGTTCTGCTGGGTGCTATCGACGCCTACTGGATGGATCACATTGACGCCATGGAGGACCTCCGTCACGGCATCAACCTCCAGGCCTACGGCAACCGGAATCCCTTGGTGGAATACCAACTGCAAAGCGACGAAATGTTCCGGGAGACGGTCTACGCCATCCGGGAACGGGCCGTCTTCGATTGCCTGCGGATGTTCCGGGCTTGGGCGGTCAACGTGTTGCGATTAGAGGAATTCGTCCGGGCAGAATCGGCTCGCAAGGCCGTGGCCCACAAGCTTAAACTGTCCCACGTCAAGGTCCACGACCGCCCCGGTGCCACCACCGAACAGGGCAAGGGCGTGACCGTCGTCAAGGGCAAAAAGGTCGGCCCCAACGAGCCCTGCCCCTGCGGAAGCGGAAAAAAATACAAAAAGTGCTGCGGCAAACCCCAATAACCCCCCCCTAAAAAAAGGGGGGACCCCCCCATTGTTCCCGGAGACTTCGCGGGAACGTCCATCGCTTTCGGGGGCTTCGCGGGCCCTCATCGTTTTCGGGGACTTCGCGGGAACGTCCGCCGGGGCCCCGGGATTTTGTGATTTGCAGGTGTTTATTTTATTTTGTTATGTCTTATTTTGGAAAGGAGCAATTTATGAAGCAAGAGAAATTGGCGGTCAAGGGGACCCCCATCCTTCCGTCGGCGTGCGGAATCGGGATGGCGGTTCTGTGGTATCTGTTTTTTTATTTCTTCAATGGAGAATGGACCTTCGATATGAACACCTTCTCCTTTTCGGAAATGACCGGGACGGACGTCTATTTTACGGTCCTGGCCCTGGCGGTTCCGGTGCTGTTTTTTATCGGCGTTCTGTTCCTTGCGGAGTTGGACCTTCGGTGGATGCTTCTGCCTCTGCTGACCCCGGTGGTCTATCAGGTTTCTGCCTTTATTCTACATATTAAGAATGAGAACTCCGAATATATTTTTCAAAATCCCATAAAATTTATCGCTCCCTTTTTGGCGTTGATTCTGTTCGTTTTTACCGTCGAACGGATTCTGCCTTCCAAGTGGATTTTCGTGGGATTCTGCGGAATTGCGGTGTTGCTCCCCTTGATTCTGACCCTTTTCGGAACGGGCGAGTTCACCTTTTCTCAGCAAATTTACGATGCGGAATATAACATCGTAACGGTCCACGCCTATCTCTGGTCGGAATACCTCTCCTTTGCCCTGTATTACGTGGGACTGGGGGCCCTGGCGGTCCAAATGGCCCCCAGCCGACAGTCGGAGCCCGTCCCGTCGGACGAAGCTCCTTCGGAAGAAGCCTCTCCGTCGGATGAAACTATTGCCACCGAAGGACTTCCCGAGTCGGATGAAGCTCCTTCGGAGGAATCAAGCTCTGCCGCGGAGGAAAAGTCTCTGTTCGAAGAGGAATCTTCGGAGGAGAAATTTTCCCAAGAAGATGGAAATTCTCTGGCCGAAGGGGAGTCCTCGGAGGGTTAATTTGTCGAAGAGGATCCCTTGGAGTCGCCCCGGAGAAAAAATATTTTCCATCCGGGGCGAAAAAGCCTTGACAAATTCAAAATTTGTGCTATAATAGTACCGTAATCCCGAAAGGGAAATCTTGAAGAGTAAAGACACAGGCGTTACAGTGCCGACGGAACGGGGAGTTGTCCGACGGACGAAAAGCGGTTCGCTGCGGTCTGTGTTTTGCATCCCGCTTCATAATACAGATAGTGTATCTCCTACCTGCTTATGAGAGTTGGGAAGGAGGTATTTTTTTATGGAAAAACAGAGAAAACAAAAGGTTATCTTCGGCTCCCTGAAGATCATGCTCGCCGTCACGCTGTTGGCCGCGGTCAGCATTATTTGCGGAAAGTACTTGAAGATCCCCGTAGGGGATGTGATGCGGTTTTCCTTTGAAAACCTTCCCGTGTTGTTGGCCGGCATGGTCTTTGGTCCCCTGGCCGGGGCGATTACGGGAGTTTTGGCGGATTTGGTGGGGTGTCTGATGGTGGGATACCAGATCAACCCCATCGTTACCGTAGGGGCCGCCGCCGTGGGATGCTTTGGGGGTGCGGTGTACCTTCTTTGCAAAAAAATGCCGCCCCTCCTTCGGGTGGGTTGCTCGGTCTGGACGGCTCATCTGATCGGCTCGGTAATCATCAAGACCTTTGGCCTTGCCCGGTTTTACGCCATGCCCTTCTTTGCCTTGATGGGCTGGAGAGGGATCAATTATCTGATCGTCGGAGCCTTGGAGTGGATCCTGCTGTGGATCCTGTTACGAAATAAGGCCGTGGCCGGCCAATTGGAACGAATGAAGCGGTAACCGGGGACAAAAATACCGGAGCCCCGGAGCCCCGGAACATTGGACCTCGGAGGCCCCGGAGCATTGGATTTATCGGAGCCCGGAGCAACGGGTTCCTTTGAGGAGAACGGACGGAAGGGAGGGTGTTCCCGTGAATTATTTGGAAGCATTGGAATATCTTCAGGGCACCAACCGTGCCTTCTGCAAGCCGGGGACGGAACGGGTCTCGGCTTTGTGTGATGCTTTGGGGAACCCGGAAAAGAATTTGCCGGTGATTCATGTTGCCGGGACCAACGGGAAGGGGTCCTTTTGCGTAATTTTGGCTTCGTTGCTTCAGGCGGCGGGCCATCGGGTGGGACGCTTTTCCTCCCCGGCTCTCTGCCGGATCAACGAATGTGTTTCGGTGAACGGAGAAGATATCTCGGAGGAAGATTTTGCCCGGTTGGTTTCCTTGTTACGGCCCATTGCCGACGGGTGCCCGGACCGCCCCACGGAGTTTGAGATTTTGACGGCCTTGGCGTTGTTGTATTTTCGGGACCGGGGCTGTGATTTCGTGATCTTGGAGTGCGGGATGGGAGGACAGACCGACGCCACCAACGTCATCGATCGCCCCCTTCTTTCGGTCATTACGGAGATCTCGGTAGATCACGCCTCCTTTTTGGGGGATACGGTGTCCGAAATTGCCCGGCAAAAAGCTGGGATCATCAAGAAAAATTGTCTCGCCCTCTGGTGCGGGACCCACCCGGAGGCCGACGCCGTGATTCGCCGGATGGCGGCAGAAAAGCAGGCGGCTCTTTTTACCGTCCCCCGGAAACGGCTGCAGGTGAAAAAAGCCGACCTTTCCGGCACGGTGTTTGATTTTAACGGCCGTTTCGACCTTCCCCTTCCCCTCTTGGGGCTGTATCAGGCGGAAAACGCCGCCAACGCCTTGACTGCCTTGGACCTGCTGGGGGTATTCCCGGACCGCAAGCAACTGACCGACGGTCTTTGGTCGGTCCGCTGGCCGGGGCGGTTCGAGCTTCTTTCCCAAAATCCCCTCATCGTCGCCGACGGGGGACACAATCCCGAAGGGGTTGCCCGGGCGGTGGAAAGTATCGAGACCTACTTCCCCGGAGAAAAAGTGGTGTTCCTGTCCGGAATCATGGGGGACAAGGAATACGAAGCCGTTGCCCGCAGGATGGCCCCGGTGGCCCATAAGGTCTATACGGTGACTCCCAAAAATCCCAGAGCCCTCCCGGCGGAGGAATTTGCCCGGGTCTTTCGCTCCTTGGGGATTCCCGCAGAGCCCTGTCCCACGGTGGCAGACGCCTTGACTCGGGCGGTGGCCGAGGGATTGCCGGTCCTTTGTCTCGGTTCCCTTTATCAGTACGGGGAAATCCGTCAGGCCCTCGCCGGCTTGTGATGGTTTCGCCGAACTTTTCTCGTCCCGACTTCCTTCGGATTTTTTCTGTCTCCAGGATTCCATGACCCCTCTTGACAAATGGGAAAAGTTATGTTATAATACAGAAAATTGAATCAACCAAACCGATGATTGAGAAGAGTACCCTTTTCGGAACCTCAAAGAGAGCCGCAGGCGGTGGAATTGCGGTAGGGAAAGGTCTGGGGAATGGCCTCATGAGGGCGACCGAACGCGGCGAAGCCGTCAGTAGCAGTCGACGGGAACCGCACCCGTAAAAGGGCGGAGCATATGTTGGTATGCGTAAAGGGATACGGTCTGCACCGTCTTTTGTTCGTTCGCTTCCAAGGTTATGCTTGGAAGTTTTATTTTTTTGGAGGAATTTTTATGTCTGTCATCTTTACCCTGCGATGGTCCGGCGGGCCGGCTTGAGAAAGAGAACCGAACGATGTAAAAAAACAGAAAAAAGCTTGATGCTACGGAGGAAACGAGCATGATTTATAACGGCGTTGATTTTGATACCTATTTTAAGCATTACCCCGATGAAAACGGTTATTTCGGCCCCTACGGCGGAGCCTATATTCCCGAGGAACTGAAAAAGGCCATGAAGGAGATTGACGAGGCCTACCAGACCATTGCCCAGTCCCGGCAGTTCATCAGCGAGCTGCGGCGGATTCGGAAGGAATTCCAGGGAAGACCCACCCCCGTTTCCCACCTGGAACGGTTGAGCAACAAGCTGGGCAATGTCCAGCTGTACGTGAAGCGGGAAGACCTGAACCATACCGGTGCCCACAAGCTGAACCACTGCATGGGCGAGGCCCTGTTGGCAAAGTACATGGGAAAAAAGAAGGTCATTGCCGAGACTGGGGCCGGCCAGCACGGAGTTGCCCTGGCCACCGCCGCCGCCTATTTCGGCCTGGAATGTGATATTTATATGGGCTCGGTGGACATTAAAAAGCAGGCTCCCAACGTGGCCCGGATGAAGATTTTGGGGGCAAACGTGGTGGAGGTCACCCACGGATTGCAGACCCTGAAGGAGGCCGTGGACGCCGCCTTCGTCGCCTACTCCAGAGAATATAAGGATTGTATTTATTGTATCGGCTCGGTGGTCGGCCCCCATCCCTTCCCCATGATGGTCCGGGATTTCCAGAGCGTGGTGGGAATCGAAGCTCGGGAGCAGTTCACCGAAATGACCGGCCATTTGCCCGATGCGGTGGTTGCCTGCGTCGGAGGCGGTTCCAATGCTGCCGGATTCTTTGCCGGATTTTTGAACGACCCCGTGGACATTTACGGAATCGAGCCCCTGGGCCGGGGAACGGCCTTGGGAGACCATGCGGCCACCCTGCAGTACGGAACCGACGGTGTCATGCACGGCTTTAAGTCCATTATGCTGAAGGACGAAAAGGGCGACCCCGCCCCCGTCTATTCGGTGGCAAGCGGTCTGGATTACCCCTCCTCCGGCCCGGAACACGCCTTCCTCCATACTCTGGGCCGCGTGAAATACGACGTGGTCAACGACGACGATACCATCGACGCCTTCTTCGAGCTGTCCCGGATGGAAGGAATCATCCCCGCCATCGAATCGTCCCACGCCGTGGCCTACGGCATGAAGCTGGCCAAACAAATGGGAAAAGGCTCCATCCTCATCAACCTCTCCGGCCGAGGGGACAAAGACATGGACTACATCATCGAAAAATACGGAATCCGATAACGGCACACGCCCACCCTCCCCTTCGTTCCCTTTTTTCTGGGATTCCGTTCTTTTCTTTCGTCAAACCCTTGGAAACACAGGAACTCTACTGCTGAGAGACTCGGCGGTAGAGTTCTTTTTTTGCCCCTCTACGGGGGAAACCTTAAAGGGGAGAGGTTCGGTGCCTTCCGGGAGGTTGATTTTTGCCCCGGGCCGGAGTATACTGGAACCACCGAACACACTACCGTCTTTTTGGAAAGGAACGAACTATGACACGAACCAAGCTTTGCGATCGCATCCTTCCCCGGTACACCCGGGGAGAAGAAATTTTAAATATGGTCACCCACATCGTGGGGGGCGGATTTGGCGTCGTCGCCTTGGTCCTCAGCGTAATCACCGCCGTCTGGAAAGGAAGTCTTTGGGGCATCGTGGGATGCTCCGTTTACGGAGGGGCCATGATCATCCTGTACACCATGTCCAGCATCTACCACGGCCTGAAGGCGGAAATGCCCAAAAAGGTCATGCAGGTCTTGGACCATTGCACCATCTATCTGCTCATCGCGGGGACCTATACTCCCATCCTGCTCTGTGCCATCCGGCCCGTGTCTCCCTTGGCCGCCTGGGGCCTTTTCGGCATCGTGTGGGGGTTTGCCCTGTTGGGAGGAGTATTCACCGCCATCGACTTAAAAAAATATTCCAAGTTCGCCATGATATGTTATATCGGCATGGGATGGAGCGTCGTCCTTGCCGTCAAGCCCACCCTGCAGGCAATTCCTCTTCCGGGACTGCTATGGCTCCTGGCTGGGGGCATCGCCTACACCGTGGGAGCCGTTTTCTACGGCTTTGGACGAAAATGCCCCTATATCCACTCCGTTTTCCACATTTTCGTGGTCCTGGGAAGCATCCTCCAATTCGTCTGCATTTTGTTTTACGTGATTTGAGGTGGCGGGATGAGATTTTTATATTCCCTGTTCTGCATCCTTGCGGGAACGTTTTACGCAGGACAAATGATTCTCCGAAAATTATGGGGAAAATAAACAAAACTCCATCTGATTTTTCAGATGAAGAAAGAGGTTCACGCGAATATCGCGGGGGGCTCTCTCCATCTTCCTCATTGTCATACAAAACATTTCTGTAAGCCGGGTTCTGTGTTATGCGATCATCTATCTCGAATCTGCGTTACCGCAGATCTCCAGCTGCCTCTGTACCCCGGATGGGAGACCTAAGGGGTCGCATCACGGCATTGCTCCGGATAAGGTTTACACAGCGAGAGACGTTGCCGCCTCTCCGGTGAGCTCTTACCTCGCCTTTTCACCCTTACCTTGCGGCGGTTCTTTTCTGTTGCACTGTCTCGGAAGTCACCTTCGGCGGACGTTATCCGTTATCCTTTCCCATGGGAGCCCGGACTTTCCTCAGACATCGCCTTTCGTTTGATGCCCGCGATCGCTCAAAATGTTTTGTATGACAATAAGGAAGCAAGGAAGTATAAGTATCGCAATGTAGAACGGCATGGAAAAACCTTTCAGCCACGGTCTGCACCGTAGAAGGACATGGGAAAACCTTTCGGCCGTGGTCTGCACGGCAGAAGGACATGGGAAACCCTTTCGGCCACGGTCTGCACGGCAGAAGGACATGGAAAAACCTTTCGGCCGCGGTCTGCGTGCAACGCAGGACGCAGTCGGGGGCGCCCGTTTGACTTAGTCGTCGAAGCGGTGGTTGGGGTTCCAGGATTTTTTCTGTTCGGGGACTTCCTTGCCGGTGCGGATGCGGTGCTCTTTGATCTTTCCCTTGGTCCAGTTTTTCAGGTTAGGAAGGCACAGCAAGATACCGATGGCGAAAAAGGCGGGGCCCACGGCGATGAGGACCGGCAGGTCCACCTTGACACCCATGACGATCAGAACGACCATCAAAATGAAAGTAAAGGAAAGGACCATCACCGTGCCGGCGGTGATCTCTGCTCCGTGGAGGTCTTGATTCGGCAGTTTTGCCATAAAAATTTGCTCCTTTTTTGTTTCTAAAATGGGTTTTGTTCACAACGGAGATTTTGAGGGCGAAAATGCCCATGGAAATCAGCATTATTCACAAAAATCAATTTTTTGTGCAGAAAATTGCCCCAAGTCCTTGACAAACCCTTGAACTTGTGATAAAATTGTATATTGCCATAATAGGATAATGGGAGTATGCCCTTTTTTGGGTGGCGATCTCGAAAAAAACTGTCAGTCATGCGGTTTTTCCCGCGATGGAGCCCCCGGTCAGCCGGCACACACAACGGCGGTTCGGTTTTTTTACCGGAGCCTATTATAGCACAAAATTGAGAAAAAATCAAGAGTCAAAATTCTGGAATGGAGATGATCGTTGATGTTGGACCCCAAAGAAGTCGGTGCGTTCTGTGAAAACTTCGGGAAAAGCGAACGCGTAAACTTCGGCAAGCCCAGTCAGAAGTACGAACTTCCGAACCTGATCGATGTACAGTTGGATTCCTATCGCTGGTTTGTGGAAGAGGGTATGAAGTCAGTCCTGAAGGATTCCTCGAACATTATAGACCACACCGGGGTGATCCGCCTGGATTACGTGGATTATAAGATCGATGAGAAGCCCAAGTACACCGTGGAAGAATGTCGGGAACGGGACGTCACCTTTGCCGCCCCCCTGCACGTAACCTGCCGGTTGACCAACAATCAGACCGGAGAGATCCAGGAGCAGAGCATTTTCTTCGGGGATTTCCCCCTCATGACCGAAACGGGCACCTTCGTGATCAACGGTGCCGAACGGGTCGTGGTCTCTCAGCTGGTCCGTTCACCCGGGATTTATTATACTTTGGAGACCGACAAGATCGGTCATAAGCTCTTTGCCGGTACCGTCATGCCCAACCGGGGTCCCTGGGTGGAATACGAAACCGACGCAAACAACGTCCTCTACGTCCGTGTAGATAAGGGCAAGAAGTTCCCCGTCACCACCCTGATCCGTGCCTTCGGCATCGAAACCGATGAGCAGATCAAGGAGACCTTCGGGGAAGACGCCAGCATCCTGGCTACCCTGGACAAGGACGTTTCCCATAACCGTTCCACCGCCCTCGTGGAGCTGTACAAGAAGCTCCGTCCCGGCGAACCCGCCACGGTGGAGTCAGCCATTGCCCACATCGACAATCTCTTCTTCAATGAACGTACCTACGACCTGACCCGTGTCGGTCGCTACAAATATAATAAAAAGATGGCTCTCTCCGGACGTATCGTCGGTCACGAGCTGTCCCGTCCCGTGGTGGCCCCCCTCACCGGTGAGGTCGTCGCGGACATCGGTACCGTCGTTTCCTCTGACCTGGCGAAAGCCATCGAGGCCTGCGGTGCCTACGAGGTCTACCTGAAGCTGAACGACGAGACCGAGCTTCGGGTCTTCTCCAATGGCATGGTAGACATGAAGAACTTTGTTTCCTTCGACCCCCTCAAGGCCGGAGTGAACGAATGGGTCAAATTCTCCGTCCTGCGGGAAATTCTGGAGAAGTGCGGCGACGACGAAGGGGCTTTGATCGAAGAGTGCCGCGTCCGTCTGCCCGAGCTGATTCCTTTGACCATCTGCAACGAAGATATTTTTGCCTCGGTCAACTATTTCGTGGGTCTGCAGTACGGCATCGGCTCCATTGACGACATCGACCATCTGGGCAACCGCCGGATTCGTTCCGTCGGGGAACTGCTCCAGAATCAGATGCGGATCGGCTTTGCCCGTATGGAACGTTCCGTCCGGGAAAAGATGAATATGCAGAACACCGAAGTGGTAACGCCTCAGAACCTGCTGAATACCCGTCCCGTTTCCGCGGCCATCCGGGAATTCTTCGGTTCTTCTCCCTTGTCTCAGTTCATGGACCAGACCAACCCTCTGGCCGAGCTGTCCCACAAACGCCGTCTTTCCGCCCTCGGTCCCGGCGGTCTGACCCGTGACCGTGCCGGCTTCGAGGTCCGGGACGTTCACTACACCCACTACGGCCGTATGTGCCCCGTGGAAACCCCCGAAGGACCCAACATCGGTCTGATTTCCTATCTGTCCACCTACGCCCGTATCAACGAATACGGCTTCATCGAGGCCCCCTACCGGCCCGTGAACAAGCAGACCGGAGTGGTTGAGGATGAAGTGGTCTACATGACCGCCGATTTCGAGGACGGATTTATCGTTGCCCAGGCAAATGAACCTCTGGACGAAGAGGGGCGTTTCGTCAATAAGCGGGTCGCCGCCCGTCTGAGAGACGCTATTCTGGAAGTGGAACGGGAAAAGGTTGACTACATGGACGTCACCCCCCGGATGCTGGTCTCCATTGCAACGGCCATGATTCCCTTCCTGGAACACGACGACGCCGTCCGTGCCCTGATGGGTGCGAATATGCAGCGTCAGGCGGTCCCCCTGATTCGTACCGAAGCTCCCTTCGTGGGTACCGGCATGGAACACCGTGCCGCCGTGGACTCCGGCGTGTGCATCGTTGCCCGTCAGTCCGGGGTCGTCACGAAGGTCGACGCCAACGAGATTTATATTTTAGGGGATGACGGCATTTCCCACCGCTATCCCACCGTAAAATATCTCCGTTCCAACCACGGCACCTGCTTCAATCAGCGGGTCATCGTCAACGTGGGCGACCGAGTCGAGGCCGGCGACGTCATTGCCGACGGTCCTTCCACTCAGAACGGGGAATTGGCCCTGGGCCGCAATATGCTCATCGGCTTTATGACCTGGGAAGGCTACAACTACGAAGACGCCGTTCTTCTGAACGAACGTCTGGTCAAAGAAGATATTTATACCTCCATTCATATTGAAGAATATGAAATCGACGCCAAGGAAACCAAACTGGGGCCCGAAGAAATCACCGCCGATATTCCCGGGGTTTCCAAGGACCTGTTGGCAGACTTGGACGAACGGGGAATCATCCGCATCGGTGCGGAGGTTCACTCCGGCGACATTTTGGTCGGCCGCGTTTCTCCCAAGGGAGATGCGGAGCAGACGGCGGAAGAACGGCTTCTCCGGGCCATCTTCGGCGAGAAGTCCCGCGAAGTTCGTGACACCTCTCTGAAGGTCCCCCACGGGGAATACGGTACCGTCGTTGACGTCAAGGTCTTTACCCGGGAGAATTCCAACGAGCTTTCTCCCTCCACCAATATGGTGGTCCGGGTCTATATCGCACAACGCCGTAAAATCAGCGTCGGCGATAAGATGGCCGGCCGTCACGGTAACAAGGGTGTTATTTCCCGGATTCTGCCGGAAGAAGATATGCCCTACCTGCCCGACGGCACGCCCCTGGACATCGTCCTTAACCCCCTGGGCGTTCCTTCCCGTATGAACATCGGTCAGGTTCTGGAGGTCCACCTGGGCATGGCCGCCCGGAAGCTGGGCTGGAAGATTATGACCCCCGTTTTCGACGGCGTTGGGGAAGAAGATATTATCAAGTGCCTGGACAAAGCCGGCTACAGCCACGACGGTAAGACCGTTCTGTACGACGGCCGCACCGGCCAGCCCTTTGAGGGCAACGTTACCGTGGGCGTTATGTACTACTTGAAGCTGGCCCACCTGGTCGACGATAAGATTCACGCCCGTTCCACCGGTCCCTACTCTTTGGTTACCCAGCAGCCCTTGGGTGGAAAAGCCCAGTTCGGCGGTCAGCGGTTCGGAGAAATGGAAGTTTGGGCCCTGGAAGCCTACGGTGCCGCGTACACCCTGCAGGAAATGCTCACCGTCAAGTCCGACGATACCGTCGGTCGCGTAAAGACCTTTGAATCCATCGTCAAGGGATATAACATTCCCAAGCCCGGAATCCCCGAATCCTTCAAGGTTTTGGTCAAGGAACTCCAGGCCCTCTGTCTCGACGTGAAGATTCTGGCCAAGGACGGGGAAGAGGTGGACATTACCACCAATTACGATGAAGATATGGCCGACGCCCGCATGGCGTTGCCCAATCCCGAGGATTTGCCCGCCACCGGGACCAACACCGGCAACTACTTCAGCGAATTTGAAGATGAATTTGACGGCACCGGAGACGATTCCTTCCTGGATTCCTTGGATGGCTCCGAAGGAACCGGCGACGATGAGCTTCTTTACGACGGAACCGTTTCCGGCGAAGAAGACGAAATTCAAGAATAAGGAGGACGGAATAGTATGAACGAATTTGAATCCATGAACGAGATCCTCGACCTGGATGAATTGACCAACGTTTCTGCTCCCGAGTCCGATCTTTTGGCTCAGGTCACCGACGACGCTGTTCATCCCCGTCCCCACGATCCCAATAACGAGAGCGATTTCAGTGCCATTAAGATCGCCTTGGCCTCTCCCGAAAAGATCCGGTCCTGGTCCCACGGGGAAGTGAAAAAGCCCGAGACCATCAACTACCGCACCCTGAAGCCCGAACGGGACGGTCTGTTCTGCGAACGGATCTTCGGGCCCATGAAGGACTGGGAATGTCACTGCGGAAAATATAAGCGTTTCCGCTATAAGGGGAAGGTCTGCGAACGCTGCGGCGTCGAAATCACCCGGGCCAAGGTCCGCCGGGAACGGATGGGCCATATCGAATTGGCCTCCCCCGTCTCCCACATCTGGTACTTTAAGGGAATTCCTTCCCGCATCGGTCAGATGTTGGATATCCAGCCCAAACAGCTGGAACAGGTCCTCTATTTCGGCGCTTATATCGTGACCGACGTCAATGAAAAGGTCGTCAGCGGTGCCCTGAAGAAGAAGGACATCTTGACCGAAAAAGAATACGCCGATTGGAAAGAAAAATATTACGGCAAAAACGACTTCGTGGCCGAAATGGGTGCCGAAGCCGTCAAGAAATTGTTGGCGGAGATCGACCTGGACGTCCTTTCCGACGAGATCCGCCGGGATTTGGAGGACGCCACCGGCCAGAAGCGTCTGAAGCTGGTCAAGCGTCTGGAGATCGTCGAAGCCTTCCGTCTTTCGGGCAACCGTCCCGAATGGATGATCCTCGACGTGCTTCCCGTTTGTCCTCCCGACATCCGTCCCATGGTTCAGCTGGACGGCGGACGGTTTGCCACCTCCGACCTGAACGACCTTTACCGCCGAGTCATCAACCGCAACAACCGTCTTCGCAAGCTCATCGAGCTTAACGCCCCCCAGATCATCATCCGCAACGAAAAGCGGATGCTTCAGGAAGCCGTCGATGCCCTGATCGACAACGGTCGCCGGGGCAAGCCTGTCAACGGCCCCAAGGACAGAGCCCTCAAATCCCTGTCCGACGTGCTGAAGGGTAAGCAGGGACGGTTCCGTCAGAACCTTTTGGGCAAGCGGGTCGACTATTCCGGCCGTTCGGTTATCGTCGTCGGCCCCGAGCTGAAGCTGTATCAGTGCGGTCTTCCCAAAGAAATGGCCCTGGAGCTCTTCAAGCCCTTCGTCATGAAGCGGTTGACCGAGCTTGGGGTGGTCAATAACATCAAATCTGCCAAGAAGGCCGTCGAACGCAGTGAGACCGCCGTCTGGGACGCCCTGGAAACGGTCATCAAGGAATACCCCGTGATGCTGAACCGTGCTCCCACCCTGCACCGGCTGGGGATCCAGGCCTTTGAACCCGTATTGGTAGAAGGCCGGGCTCTGAAGTTGCATCCCTTGGTCTGTACCGCCTTCAACGCCGACTTTGACGGAGACCAGATGGCCGTTCACGTTCCTCTGTCCGCGGAAGCCCAGGCCGAGGCCCGGTTCCTGATGCTCTCTGCCAACAACCTGCTCCGTCCCCAGGACGGAAATCCCGTCACCGTTCCTACCCAAGATATGATCCTCGGCTCCTACTATCTGACCATCGTCAACGAGAACGAAATCGGTGCCGGAAAATGCTTTATGGATCCCGAAGAAGCCCGCCGGGCTTACGATTCCGGGGCCATTCAGCTCCACGCTCCCATCAAGGTCCGCATGACCAAGCAGATCAACGGTGAGACCCGTACCGGCCTGGTCGACTGCACCATGGGACAGCTGCTCTTCAATGAAACCATTCCTCAGGATCTTCGCTTCGTGGATCGGAACGACCCCGACCACGCCCTCGATCTGGAAGTTACCTTCCTGGTCACCAAAAAGGAATTGGGCAAGATCATCAACCGCTGCATCCGGGTCCACGGAATTACCGAGACGGCAGTGGTTCTCGATAAGATCAAATCTTACGGTTATAAGTATTCCACCGTCGGGGCTATCACCATTTCCGTTGCGGATATGAAGGTTCCCCCCGTCAAGTACGAATTGGTTGCCGAGGCGGATAAGACCGTCGAAAGCATCACCCGGAACTTCAAGCGGGGCTTGATCTCCGAGGACGAACGGTACGAACAGGTGGTCTCGGTCTGGAGTGACACTACCGCCAAGGTTACGGAGGTTCTGTCCAATTACCTGGATAAGTTCAATCCCGTCAAGATGATGCAGCACTCCGGGGCCCGCGGTAACATCGACCAGATCAAGCAGCTGTGCGGGATGCGTGGTCTGATGGCCAACACCTCCGGTAAGACCATCGACATTCCTATCCGTGCCAACTTCCGGGAAGGTCTGAACGTTCTGGACTACTTTATCTCCTCCAGAGGTGCCCGGAAGGGCCAGGCCGATACGGCTTTGAAAACCGCCGACTCCGGATATTTGACCCGTCGTTTGGTCGACGTTTCTCAGGATATTATCATCCGGGAGGACGACTGCGGTTCCGACGACGGCATCTGGGTCACGGAAATTGCCGAAGGGGCCGAAAAGATCGAGTCCCTGCAGTCCCGTCTTCTGGGCCGCTTCCCCGTGGATGACATCGTTCATCCCGAAACCGGCGAAGTTATCGTCAGCAAAGACCGTTATATCAACGAATTCGACGCCGACGCCATCGTGAAGGCCGGCATTACCAAGGTCAAACTCCGTTCCGTGCTCACCTGTAACTGCCGTTACGGGGTCTGTGCGAAGTGCTACGGCATGAACCTGGCCACCAGCGACGTGGTCAACGTAGGGGAAGCCGTCGGTATCATCGCTGCCCAGTCCATCGGGGAACCCGGTACTCAGCTGACCATGCGTACCTTCCACACCGGCGGTGTTGCTTCTACCGCCGATATTACCCAGGGTCTTCCCCGGGTTCAGGAACTGTTTGAAGCCCGCCATCCCAAGGTTTTGGCCATTCTGTCCGAAATTGACGGAGAACTCCGCTTCCAGGAGATCCGCAACGCCCGGTATGCCATCATCATGAATACCGAAACCGGCGAAGAACGCTCCTACCTCATTCCTTACGGTGCTACCCTCCGGGTCCACGAGGGCGACTACGTCCACAAGGGCGACGAGTTGACTCGCGGTGCCTCCGATCCTCAGGACATCCTCCGGGTCAAGGGCGAGGACGCCGTCCGGGAATATATTATCCAGGAAATTCAGAAGGTGTACAAACGCCAGGGCGTTGATATCAGCGACAAGCACATCGAAGTAATCGTCCGTCAGATGCTCCGGAAGGTCCGGGTCCTGGACGCCGGCGATACCGGTCTTCTCACCGGCTCGGTGGTCGACCGCCCCGAAGTGTTCCATCTGAATCTGGAGATTGCCAAGCGTAACGAAGCGGAAGGCCTCGACCTGAAGCCCGCCGTGGTGGAAACCGTCCTTCTCGGTATCACCAAGTCCGCCTTGGCCACCGAATCCTTCCTGTCCGCCGCTTCCTTCCAGGAAACTACCAAGATCCTGACCGAAGCCGCCATCAAGGGCAAGACCGACCACCTTATCGGTCTGAAGGAGAACGTTATCATCGGGAAACTCATTCCTGCCGGCACCGGCTTGGAACGTTACCGCAACGTTAACGTGGAAGAAAGAGAAGATATTATCTAACCGCCGCAAAAACGTCGGCAGAGCGAATCCCCTTCGAGTGTTTCGAAGGGGATTCATCTATGTTTAAATTTATTGAAAAAAAGAGGCTCTTTATTGGTATTAAACAAATATTAATTCTTTTTTTTTGTTTAGTATTTTCAATTGACATTCTTTACCAAACATGCTATACTAAAAACAGAAGATATGAAAGGAAGTGTCTTTCATGAAAATCATTTCTTTGAGTAATGGTTCCGTGCAGAATTCCTTTTTAAGGTTTTCTATTTGGAAAACTCGAATAAAAACAATTCGTTAATGCACGTGAGCCAGGAGTATATTCTTTCTGGAATCCTTGGTACGATTATTATTCTGCAATGGATATGAGCACCATGCAAATTTATGATTCGAATGCAAACTGCCGGTTTACTTGGAATGATTTATTTTATGATTGGTGAGGAGATGGTATGCAATTGCGACATTTACAAAATCTGATAGCTTTTCTTCTTTGTACTGCCGTTGTACCTGTTTTTAACTGCTGTACCGCAAGTCCCGATCTTGGCAACTTTTCGGGAGAAGCCTCGTACGGCAGTGTCTCAACGGATTCAGCGGTGTCCGATGTCGGTGCTGTTTCGGGCGTGTCGACGAGTATACCGCCAAATGTGTCGACGGATGAAACGTTATCCTCTACAGAATATCCGTGGAATATCTCGACGGACTGCGGAGAGCACCCTATGCCCTGCGTTGTGTTCGGGGGAAAGTGGTATCACCCCCGAAACGACACCGTTGAGGTGGAAAGTCTCAGTGAGGATTGGGAATACGTTGGAACGGTCACCGTCTTTGTAGGTTTTGAGCAGGATGTGGTTGACGGAGACACAGAGTACGGAGAAATCGTATCTAACTGTATGCCCAAAGGGGCGAAGGTCTATCAATGGAAATACCTTCTGGCTGTGGAATACGAGGATTTTTTTGTGATTTTTAAAGACAGGTCGGTTTCTTGAGAAAAGAAGTACGGCGGCACATTAGCGCAAGCCCCATAACGAAGTTTTATGTAAGAGGCGGTGTGATCGAAAAGATCACACCGCCTTTTTCTATTCAAACGTCGGCGTAAAAAAATATAGATTTGACGGTAGACGGCAATTTCTCAAAATAGCGGCTTGCCGTCGGTTTTTTTGGAATTTTGACGGGGAAAGGGGAAAAAAGGGAGAAAAATGCAATAGTTCAAGAAAAGTTCGGATTTTTTTGAAAGATAGGGTGTTGCAAATTGCAGGGATTTGTGTTATACTATACAATGCCTGTACAATCGGGTTTTCTCGTCATGCAGGCAAAAATTAAAAACAGGAGGTGTAAGAATGCCCACATTTAACCAGCTCGTCCGGAAAGGTAGAACCGTAGCTACGGAGAAGTCCAAGGTTCCCGGTCTTCAGAAGAGTGTCAACACGCTCAACAAAAAGACGTCCGAGCAGTTCTCTCCCCAGAAGAGAGGTGTCTGCACTGTCGTTAAGACCACGACCCCCAAAAAGCCGAACTCCGCACTTCGTAAAGTCGCAAGAGTCCGTCTGACCAACTCCATCGAAGTTACCGCCTACATCCCCGGTATCGGCCATAACCTGCAGGAGCACAGCGTCGTTTTGATTCGCGGCGGCCGTGTTCGTGACCTGCCCGGTGTCCGTTACCACATCATCCGCGGTACCCTCGACGCTCAGGGTGTTGCCAACCGTATGCAGGCCCGTTCCAAATACGGTGCAAAGAGACCCAAGGCGAAAAAGGCATAAGTTCATTGAATTGAACGTGTCATCTGCGTGGTTGCCACGCTGCGGCAAGAAGGCCGCATAAAAAAAGTACAGTTAGATGCTTCATTGAATTCAGTGAATTTATGCGAAGCGCTAACGGGGGCTGCAATGCCTTCGAGTACCTATGAAATCATTGATTATAATGAAGGAGGGAAGTTAAGTGCCTAGAAGAGGTTCCATTTCCAAAAGAGATGTCCTGCCCGATCCTATTTACGGGAGCAAGCTGGTCACCCGACTGGTCAACTCCGTAATGTACGACGGTAAGAAGGGCGTTGCCCAAAAGATCGTCTACGACGCATTTGACATCGTAAAAGAAAAAACCGGCAAAGATGCCCTGGAGGCTTATCAAGCCGCTATGGACAACATCATGCCCCAGCTGGAAGTTAAGGCCCGCCGTGTGGGTGGTTCCAACTACCAGGTTCCCATCGAGGTCCGTCCCGAACGACGCCTCACCCTCGGTCTGCGTTGGCTGACTGCTTATGCCCGTGCCCGCAGCGAGAAGACCATGAAGGAACGCCTTGCCAACGAAATCATCGATGCGATGAACGGCATGGGCGGTGCCGTCAAGAAGAAAGACGATACTCATAAGATGGCGGAAGCCAATAAGGCTTTTGCACATTTCAGATGGTAAGGTAGGAAGGAGTTACTATGGCCAGACAGCATCCGCTGAATATGTACCGTAACATCGGTATTATGGCGCATATCGACGCCGGAAAGACCACCACCACCGAACGCCTTCTGTTCTACACCGGCCGGACCCATAAGATCGGCGAAACCCACGACGGTACCGCCACCATGGACTGGATGGAGCAGGAACAGGAAAGAGGTATCACCATTACCTCCGCCGCGACCACCGCGTTCTGGAAGGATCATCAGATAAACGTAATTGATACCCCGGGCCACGTTGACTTCACCGTCGAAGTGGAACGGTCTCTCCGCGTTCTGGACGGTTCCGTTACCGTTCTCTGTGCGAAGGGCGGCGTAGAACCCCAGTCCGAAACCGTTTGGAGACAGGCTGACAAGTATCACGTTCCCCGGATGGCTTACGTCAATAAGATGGACATCATGGGTGCCGATTTCTATCGGGTCGTTTCCATGATGAAAGAACGTTTGAAGTGTAACGCCGTTCCCATTCAGCTCCCCATCGGTGCGGAAGAAAACTTCATCGGCCTGATTGACCTGGTCGAAATGAAGGCTTATATTTATAAGGATAACCTTGGTCAGGATATTGAAGTGACCGACATTCCCGCGGACATGGCCGACAAAGCCGAAGAATACCGTGCGGAAATGGTCGAAGCCGTCGCTTCCGAAGACGAAGAACTGATGGAAAAATACCTGGAAGAAGGGGATCTTTCCATCGAGGATCTGAAAATCGGGATCCGCAAGGCCACCATCGCCAACACCATGGTTCCCGTTTGCTGCGGTACATCCTACCGTAACAAGGGTGTTCAGAAGCTTCTGGACGCCATCGTGGACTATATGCCCTCTCCCCTCGACATCCCCGCCATCGACGGTGTGGACGTCGACACCGGCGAAGAGACCTGCCGCCATCCTTCCGATGACGAACCCTTCTCTTCTTTGGCGTTCAAGATCGCAACCGACCCCTACGTGGGCCGTATCTGCTTCTTCCGGGTTTACTCCGGTCATATTGCCGCCGGTACCTCTCTGCTCAACTCTACCAAGGGTAAGCAGGAACGGTTCGGCCGTATCCTGAAGATGCACGCAAATCACCGGGAAGACATCGAAGAAGTCTGGACCGGCGATATTTGTGCCGCCGTCGGTTTGAAGCAGACCACCACCGGGGACACCCTGTGCGATCCCAAGGCTCCCGTGATTCTGGAGTCCATGGAATTCCCCGAACCCGTTATCCGGGTCGCCATCGAGCCCAAGACCAAGGCCGGTCAGGAAAAGATGGGCATCGCTCTGGCCAAGCTGGCGGAAGAAGACCCCACCTTCCGGACCAACACCGATGAAGAAACCGGTCAGACCATCATCGCCGGCATGGGTGAGCTCCACCTGGAAATCATCGTCGACCGTCTCCTCCGGGAATTCAAGGTCGAGGCTTCCGTGGGTAAACCTCAGGTTGCTTACCGCGAAACCATTCGTGCCAAAGTTGACCACGAATGTAAGTATAAGCGTCAGTCCGGCGGTTCCGGTCAGTACGGTCACGTTAAGATCATTCTCGAGCCCAACGATTCGGGCAAGGGCTATGAATTCGTGAACGCCGTCAGCGGCGGTTCCATTCCCAAGGAATTCATCGAACCCGTCAACCAGGGAATTCAGGGGGCCATGAAGTCCGGTGTTCTCGCCGGTTACCCCATGGTCGACTGTAAGGTTACCCTGTACGACGGTTCCTATCACGAGGTCGACTCCTCCGAAATGGCCTTTAAGATTGCCGGTTCTATGGCATTCAAGGAAGCCGCACGGAAGGCCAACCCCGTCATCACCGAACCGATCATGAAGGTTGTCGCCGTAGTTCCCTCGGAATACATGGGTGACGTTATCGGCGACCTCAACTCCCGCCGCGGTCAGATCCAAGGCATGGAGTCCATGAACGGTACGGAGCAGATCACTGCTCACGTTCCTCTCTCCGATATGTTCGGGTATGCTACCGACCTTCGCTCCAAGACTCAGGGCCGCGGTCAGTACAGCATGGAACCCAGCCATTACGCTGAAGTTCCCAAGAGCATTATGGAAACCATTATTGCAGGAAGAACCAAAAACTAAGGATTGATGTTCAATCCACAAAATAAAAAAACATTGCTTTATTAAGGAGGCTTTTACAATGGCAAAGGCAAAATTCGAAAGAACGAAACCCCACGTAAACATTGGTACCATCGGTCACGTTGACCATGGTAAGACCACCCTTACCGCTGCGATCACCAAATACCTCTCTCTGACCGGCGGCGCTCAGTTCGAAGCTTACGATATGATCGATAAGGCTCCCGAAGAAAGAGAACGCGGTATTACCATCAACACTGCTCACGTTGAATATCAGACCGAAGCTCGTCACTACGCTCACGTTGACTGCCCCGGCCACGCCGACTACATCAAGAACATGATTACCGGTGCTGCTCAGATGGACGGTGCGATCCTGGTCGTTGCTGCTTCCGACGGTGTTATGGCTCAGACTTCCGAACACATCCTTCTGGCTCGCCAGGTAGGCGTTCCCGCTATCGTTGTCTTCATGAACAAGGTTGACCTTGTTGACGACCCCGAAATGCTCGAACTGGTTGACATGGACATTCGTGACCTGTTGAACAAGTACGAATTCCCCGGCGACGACACCCCCATCATTCAGGGTACCGCCCGCGGCGTTCTGGATAGCACCTCTACCGATCCCAACGCTCCCGAATACGCTTGCATTAAGGAACTGATGGAAGCTGTTGACAGCTACATTCCTTCTCCCGAACGCAACGACAACCTGCCCTTCCTGATGCCCGTCGAAGACGTGTTCACCATCTCCGGCCGCGGTACCGTTGCTACCGGCCGTGTTGAACGTGGTGTTCTGAACCTCTCCGAAGAAGTCGAAATCGTCGGCCTCGTCGAAGAATCCCGCAAGACCGTTGTTACCGGTATCGAAATGTTCCACAAGCTCCTCGATTCTGCTGAAGCAGGCGACAACATCGGCGTTCTGCTCCGCGGTATCCAGAGAAACGAAATCGAACGCGGTCAGGTTCTGGCTAAGCCCGGTACCATCAAACCCCACACCAAGTTCAAGGGCGAAGTTTACGTTCTGACTGCCAAAGAAGGCGGCCGTACCAAACCCTTCGTCTCCAACTACAGACCTCAGTTCTACTTCCGTACCACCGACGTTACCGGCGTTATCAATCTGCCCGACGGCGTTGATATGTGCATGCCCGGTGATAACGTCACCATCTCTGTAGAACTGATTAAGCACATCGCTATCGAACAAGGTCTCCGTTTCGCTATCCGCGAAGGCGGTAAGACCGTCGGTTCCGGCGTTGTTGCTGAAATCGCTGAATAATTCAGTCCGACTCGGATTTAATTAGTCAGGATGCGGAGCCGAACCGGCTCCGCATCTTCTTTCAGAGGCAGAATTTCTGCCTCTGAAAGAAGATGCACTAAACGTCGGAAAGGGAGTTTTTCATGGCACAAGAGTTGGAAATGAAGATTCTGACCGATGAGGCGGAATTCGCCCGGTGCCTCAAATGGTTGCAACGGGAAGTCCCCGGGACGGAAGACCGATACGTGCAGGTCAATTACTATTTTGACACGCCGGAGCTGTCCTTGGCCTCGTCCCACTCCATGCTCCGGGTCCGCTGTAAAAAGGATTTGTTGTACTTACAATATAAAAACAAGCGAAAACGGGTAGAATCCATGCTCCTTTGCGAGGAGCAAGAGGTTCTGCTTCCCCACTTCCCCCGGACCGTCAACCCGGCCCGGTATTTCCCCGACGCCCCCGACGAAGACTGCAGACTGCTGGGCGACCTGGTCACCTACCGCATTGATTTTAACTTCCCCGATGCCGTGGTGTCCTTGGACGAGAGCATCTATTTCGGCAACCGGGATTATGAAATCGAAATCGAAGGAGATGCCCACGGCATCCATGCCATCGCCTCCCGATTAAACCCCCAGCCTCGGCACGCATCCCAGCCCCGGGACCAATCCCAACTCCGGGACGCATCCCAACCTCAGGACGCATCCCAGTCCCGGGATGCATCTCATTTTCAGGATGCATCCCAATTTCGGGACGCATCTCAGCATCAGGACGCACCGCAGCCTCGGGACGTCCTTGCATCCGGGAACGAAGGGAAATATTTCCGCTTTCTTCGGGCGTATAAAAATTATTTCGGGAGCCCTCCCAAGGAGAATCGGTATGAGTGTTCAGGTTAAGGAATTTGGCAAGACCGCCGACCGACGCACGGTCAGTCTCTACCGCATCACCAACAGGCACGGGGCCTACGTGGAGGTTCTGGATTACGGCTGTACTCTGCACTCCATCTGTGTTCCGCAGCAAGCGGGGACCCTTACCGACGTGTGCCTGGGGTACGATACGGTGGCCGAGTATGAGCAGAACGACGGCTATTTGGGGGCCGTTATCGGCCGATGTGCAAACCGCATCGGGGCGGGCCGGTTTACCCTCCACGGTGAGGAGTATGCCCTGGCGGTCAACGACGGTCCCAACCATATCCATGGGGGCCGGAAGGGGTTTGATAAGGTCCTGTGGGACACTTCCGTCGCTTCCGACCGGCTTCTTTTTTCCCATTGTTCTCCCGACGGAGACGAGGGGTACCCCGGCAATCTGATACTATCGGTGATTTATGCCTTCGACGATAACAACGTGCTGACCCTGTCCTATGACGCCCGTTGCGACAAGGATACGGTGGTCAATCTTACCAATCATTGTTATTTTAATCTCAACGGTCAGGGGACCGGGACGGCCACCGACCAGTTGCTTCAGATTCATGCCGACGCCTTTACGAGAACTGACGAAAACGGTCTTCCCACCGGCGAGATTCTCCCCGTGGACGGCACGCCCCTTGATTTTCGCCATCCCAAGGCCATCGGCCGGGACCTGGACGCCGACGATGAAAATGTAAAGAACGGCAAGGGATATGACCACAATTTCGTCCTTTCCGGAGACGGGATGCGGGATGTTGCTGTTCTTTCTTCGGAAGCGACCGGCATCGTCATGACCGTTCGCACCACCCAGCCGGGGATGCAGTTTTATTCCGGAAATCTCCTTACCCAACGGGGCGGAAAGGCCGGGACTTCCTACGGAGTCCGGGACGGGGTCTGTTTGGAGACTCAGCATTTCCCCGACGCTGTCCATCACGAACATTTCCCCTCCACTCTTTTGAAGGCCGGGGAGGAATATCACCAATCCACCCAATACGCCTTTACGACGAAGTAATATCATCAATCCACCTAATAGGCTTTACGACGAAGTAATATCACCAATCCACCCAGTAGGCTTTACGACGAAGTAATATTTTTAATCAAAATGCAATTTGCCACGAAGCATGCAATATAAAATTTACGCAATACGCTTTTATAACGAAGTGAGGTAATACATATGGTACGCAAAATGAATGAAATGGAAACCGAAGTCCGTCACGAAATGCGGGGCGGAAAGGGAGACGTGAAGTTTTTCCACGCCTTTAAGGGCTCGGAGATGATTTCCCCCTGTCGTGTTTGTGCTACGTTGATTCTGGAGCCCGGATGCTCCATCGGGACCCATCAGCACGATGGAGAGGACGAGGTTTACGTCATCCTGTCCGGCACGGGCCGTCTCTTTGACGGGAAGGAATACACTACCGTCACCGTCGGCGACGCCGTTCTGACCGGTAACGGCGAATCCCACAGCATTGAAAATATCGGGGAGGATACTCTGTCCATCCTTGCCGTGGTCGTTACCTATCCCAACTGCTAAGAAAGGACGTTGAATTATGCATTGGTCTGAGGAAATCGCACAACGCATCATTGCCCGAAATCCCGAAAAGGAAGAATATGTCTGTGCTGCCGGAATTTCTCCCTCCGGGTCCATCCACATCGGGAATTTCCGGGACGTAGCCACCAGTTATTTCGTAGTCCGTGCCCTGCGTCGGATGGGCAAAAAGGCCCGGCTTTTGTTCTCCTGGGACGAATTTGACCGGATGCGGAAGGTCCCCGTGAACGTGGCCAAGGTCCGGGACGATTTTGAAAAATACATCGGATGCCCCTACGTGGACGTGCCCAACCCCTTTGAGGGAACGGAGGAAGCCACTTACGCCGCCTATTTTGAAAGGGAATTTGAGGATTCCATCGGGAAATTCGGAATTGATATGGACTTCCGCCACCAGGCGGAGATGTACCGCAGCGGAAAGTATCGGCAATACATCATCGAATCCCTGAAAAAGCGGGGCGAAATTTTTGATATTATCGACTCCCACCGGACCCAGGAGGCCGCGGAGGGAGAACGGGAGAATTATTATCCCGTCAGCATCTACTGTCCCCAATGCGGCAGAGATACCACCAAGATTGCGTCCCTTTCCGACGACTGTCTCGTGGCGGAATACGACTGTGCTTGCGGACATCACGGAACCTTCGATTTCTCTGTGGATACCAACTGCAAGCTGGCCTGGAAGATTGACTGGCCCATGCGTTGGATGTACGAGGGGGTCGACTTTGAGCCCGGCGGAAAGGACCACGCATCCCTCAACGGAAGCTACGATACCAGTAAGGATATTTCCAAAAAGATTTTTGGCTACGAGGCTCCCATCTTCCAGGGATACGAATTTATCGGGATTAAGGGAACCACCGGGAAAATGTCCGGCTCCTCGGGGCTGAACCTGACCCCCGAAACGCTGCTGAAGCTCTATCAGCCGGAGGTCATCCTGTGGCTCTACTCCAAGACCGAGCCCCTCAAGGCCTTTGATTTCTGTTTTGACGACGGGATTCTGCGTCAATATTTTGAATACGACCGGATGCTTAACGAGGTCCGGGACGGCAAGGCCAACGATTACACCAAATCCATCATGGAAAATACCACCGTCGCCGGAAGAGACCCGGAAACGGTCCCCATGTCCCTGCTGGTTCAGTTGGGCTCCGTGGTGGACTTCAACGTCCCCATGCTGGAGACTGTCTTTGAAAAAATCGGCTCCAATTACAAATACGAGCAGTTTGCCGACCGGCTGGAACGGGCCAAATTCTGGCTGGAGCAATGTGCTCCCGACCAGGTCAACCGTCTGCGTCCCTTCCGGAACTGGGACGTTTACGAAGCCCTCAACGACCAGGAAAAGCAGGAGGTCGCCCTGTTGCATCAATTCCTGTCCGCCGGCGGGTACACCCTCGACGAGCTGAACGCCGAATTGTACGCCATCCCCAAAAAGGTCTTCCCCGACCTTGCCGACGATAAGGCTCTGAAAACCGTTCAGGGCACCTTCTTCAAGAACGTGTACCGCTTGCTGATCGACAAAGAACGGGGCCCCCGCCTGTATCTGTTTCTGTACGCCATTGAGGCGGAAAAATATCTTCCCCTGCTGGATTTCTCCACGCCCAAGACCGAAGAAGAGGCCACCCCCGTGGTCGTGGAAGAGGTCAAGGAAGAGAAAAAGCAGGTGGTGTACGGCGACCCCGATCCCGTGGCTCCCGTCAAGAAGCAAATTGAAATGGACGCCTTCGACGCCATTGATATGCGGGTCTGCCAGGTGGTCAAATGCTCCGAGATCCGCAAGTCCCACTCCTGTCTGAAGCTGGTTCTGGACGACGGCATCGGCCAGCGGACCATCGTTTCCTCCATCAAGAGCGAATACACCCCCGAAGAGCTGATCGGCAAGAAGATCATCGTCCTGGCCAACCTGAAGCCCGCCCGCTTTGCCGGAGTCACCAGCGAAGGAATGTTGTTGGCCGCCACCAACAACGCCTGCGGCTGCAAGGTCATTTTCGTCGACGACTCGGTCCCCGTAGGCACCGCCATCCACTAAGCCCCGCCAAACGGCCCAAACGGCCTTAACAGCCCACCCCGCCCCAACCGCCTTAACCGCCCAAACCCGCCAAACCGGCCAAACCGCCTTCACCGCCCCAACGGCCT
>JAZTWH010000014.1:0-5328 GCA_045635765.1 Eubacteriales bacterium
GGAGCGGGGTAGGAGGTGGCGTGGGGGTTGGGCGTGGGGGTTGGGATTATTTTTTCTCCATGCCCATGTTGGCGATGGACTTGGGCAGGAAGAAGGCCATAACGAACGCGGTCATGCAGGCGATGGCGATGATGAGGGTCATGTAGGAAATGCCGTTATGCTGCTTCAAAAAGACCAGCATGGGGCCGGAAGCAAGGCCGGCGGCGGCTCCTTCAAAGAGGCCCTGGACGGCAAAATACATGGACGAAGCACAGATTCCCGTCCGGGCGTTTTCCTCGGCGGCCAACTGAGAGGGGATGGTGTAAGTAATGGAGAAGAAGGTCCCCATGGCAAAGGAGACCAGAATCCCGCAGCCCACGGCTACCGGCGTCATATACTGCAGGGGAAGCATCCGACAGAAGAACATCAGGATCATGGCCAGGGAGTACACCAAAAGGCAATACTGGAAGCCGAATTTGATTCCCTTCTTCTTGACCAGCTTGTTATAGATCTGCAGCGTGAAGGGGACGGGAGCGAAGGACGACGCCATGACCAGCGTCATATTCAACCCGGCGGAAGAGAAAAATTCGTTGATTCCGCTTAAAAACAGCTGGAGTCCGAAATTCATGACCGATGCACAGAGCATCCAATAGATGAAATTTTTATTTCGGAAGGAGTAGGCGATAGACTTGACGAAGCCCACCCCTCTGGCATCCTTGGATCCCTCGGGGATCCCGTCTTTGGTGGAGGGCTCCTTGATCATGAACAAGGCAATAAACATACTGGCTGCCAGGGGCAAAAACATCAGTGCCACCCAACGGATATTGATCCGGCCGATGTTTACGAACACGGGCACCAAGGCAAAAGAGATGGAGAAATAGACCACGTCGCAGATGGACTTGACGTTGGACAGAAAGAGCCGGTCCCGGTCGTTGTCCAAGATCTCCGCAAAGGTGGCGTAATAGGAGACCATGGTCAGGGTATAGGCACTGTAGAACAGGGCGAGAAGCAGGGCAAACCAAATGGTGTTCAGCACGGTGGACCCGTTGTTCAGGGGGACCAGAAACAAGAGGTAGGCAAGGATCATGGGAATAAATCCGATGAGGATGGCCGGACGGCGGCGGCCCCAGCGGGTCCTGAGATTGTCGGTGAAGGAGGCCAAGGGAATATCAATGATCCCGTCCACCACCTTCGCCACCAAAATCAGTGTGGCCCAAATGCCGGCGATGACCAGGTTCTTGTCCGTATAGGTCCAAAATCCGATGTCCTTTTGGGAAAATCCTCCTGTCAGCAGGGCGGAGCAGAGATAAGAGCCGACGATCATATTCAGCATATTCACGCCGATTCCCGCACACCCGTACAGGATCATTTGCCATTTTTTGGTCAGTACTTTCATTGTTTTTCCATCCTTTTTTCAAAATATAAAACAGAAGCGGAGCCTTCCGGGGCACCGTTCCTTCATGACAGGGGTTTTCAAAGGCCATAGGCTGGGGTTCTTTCGGGTTCTTGGGGGGGGGTGTGGGGCGTGGGGAGAAAATTCTCACTCAAAGGAGAGGAGCAGGTCGAAGGTGTCGTTTTGGGTGGAGATGAGGTCCAGGTCGGTCATGGGGAAATTCTTTTCCGCGTATTGGGACAGGGCGTCCAGCTCTTCCTTGGGCACGTTTTTGCCGGCGAAGAGGGTGACCGTATCCCGGTCTCCGTCCTTCAGGACCCGTTCCATGACCCGGGCGGCCACGGAGATCCGTTCCTTTGCCACTCCCAACAATTCGGAGCCGGTAAAGGCCACGAAATCGTTCTTTTCCATGGAGACGCCGTCGAAGACGCTGTCCTTGGCGGCCTGGGAGACCAAGACGGTGTAGACGTTTCCGATGATCTGCCGAATCTCTTGGACCAGGGCTTCCTTGTCGGGGGCCTCGAAATCCATCATGGACAGGGCGGCGTAACATTCCGCCACCGATTTGGTATCAAAGACCATGACCTCCCCTCCGGGGTACAACCCCCCGGCCTGGTGGGCGGCTAAGTTGGAATTTTTACTGTTGGGAAAAACGAAAAGGGTTTTGGCTCCGGCGGTTTCAAAGGCCTTGAGAAAGTCCTTGGTGGAAGGCTGGCAGTTCTTATCTCCCGCCACCACCACGTCGGCCCCCATCTCCAGAAACAGGTCCCGCATCGTGGGATCCTGGGTCACGGCGATGACCGCAAAATCCTCGGCCCCGGGGCCTCCGCAGATCTCCACGGAGGGGGAGGCTTGGGAATGTTGCACCGACATATTTTCAATCTTCAGACTCAAAAATTCTCCGAACCCGTGGGCAAAGGCCAAGACGGCCTCGGGGGTTTGGGTATGGACGTGGACCTTGATCTTATCCTCCTGGAAAACGGTGACCACCGATTCCCCCAGCTGAAGGATCTGCCGGCGAAACTGCTCGGGGTCCGGGTCCGGGGTGCCGCTAGTCCGTTGGAGCAAAAACTCCGTGCAATAGCCGTACTGGAAGGTACTGGCCCGGTCAAAGCGGGAATAGTCCACGTATTCCGCCGTCTCCTGCTCCGGGGCGGGAGGGGCAATGGTTTCGTCGTTCAGGTATTTATTCATACCGGAAAAGACGTGCAAAATCCCGGCTCCGCCACTGTCCACCACTCCGGCGGATTTCAGAATGGGGAGGAGGTTGGGAGTATTGTCCAGGGACCGCTTGGCCTGCTCCAAAAACCGGGAGATCAGGTCGTTGACGTTGGTCACGTCCCCGGAATTCACCCCTTCGGCGACTTGCTCGGAGGATTCCCGCAGCACCGTCAGAATCGTCCCCTCCACGGGGTGGGCTACGGCTCGGTAAGCGGCGTTGACCCCCTGCTCCAAGGCGGAAACCACCTGCCGGCAGTCGGCCTCGGTCACGTCAAAAAGCCCTTCGGAAAATCCCTTAAAGAATTGGGCCACGATGACTCCCGAATTCCCCCGGGCTCCAAAGACCACGGCCTTGGAAAACCTCCGGGAGAGCTCGGGAAGCTCCGCCGTAAGGCCCTGAATGGCGTGAAAGCCGTTCTGAAGGGTCCTAACCATATTGGTCCCCGTATCTCCGTCGGGGACGGGGAATACGTTCAGGTCGTTGACCTGATCGCAATAAAGCATCAGATTGCGGATGCCGTAATCAATGAGATTCTGATAATGTCGTCCGTTTATGGTTTTTATCATACTGTCTCCAAAAAACCTTTTATTTGCCCAAAACCCTGTTCATGGCTTCCCGTTCCGCCGCCAGGTCCGGCGAAAGGGGTGCCCCCAGATAGTAGATACCGATCATTCCGGGGCCGATGTTGGCTCCGCATCCGGCAAACACGTCGCAAAGGTAGACCTTTTTGGGTCTCAGCTCCCGTTCCACCATCTCCTTCAGGGTCTTGGCATACAATTCCCGATCCGAGTGGGAGATGATGACGAACTGATCCTCGATGCGGTCGGCCGTCTCTTTGACGTACTTTACCGTAATATCCAAAGCCTTTTTGATTCCCTTGGCCTTGGTCAGAACGGTGGTGTAGCCCTCGGCGTTGCAATCCCCCATGGGCTTGACCCCGGCAAAGGAGCCCATAATGGCCTTCCCCATGGTGATCCGGCCCCGGCGGGCAATGTACATCAGATCGTCGATGGGACCCATCTGATGGACCCGGACTTTGTTTTCTTCCAGCCATTCAATGACCTCTTCCATAGTTTTGCCCTGGTTTTTCATCTGATGGGCGTAGGCCACCAGCAGGCCGAAGGCCCCGGACATCCGATACGAATCGAAGCAATAGATCTCCCCTTCCGGATGGGCTTCCCGAACCCGGGCCGCCGCCACGCAGGAGAAATCGTAGGTTCCTGAAATCTTGGACGAAAGGGACATGCTCAGAACGGCGTATCCTTCCGTCACGTACTTGGTAAAAATTTCGCAATACTCTTCCAAATTCGGGGGTGCGGTGGTGATCTTCACCTTCTTGTCCCCCAGCTTCTGATAGAAGGTATCCCGGGAGATCAGGTCCCAATCCAATTGGGTCTCCATATCCTGCCCGTCGATGGTGATATGCCCCTTGACGTAATCCGAAACGCCGAAATCCTCCCGCAGCTCCGAGGAAAGGTCGCAGGTCAGATCTGCAAGAATCACATATTTTCTCATAGGCTTCCCTCTCATTCCTTCCTACAAAAATGTTACATTTACTACAATTATGACACAATTACTTACATTATATCATAATTCGACGGAAAATGCAATAGATTCCGTCCCCTTTTTTACTAAAAATTTTTACCAGTTAACCCGATGTTAAAAAAAGTTATGATTTTGTCACAACGAATTATGCCCAAATTTCGCCCCTCTGCCCTCCCATCCCGCAGGTCTGCCCAAAAGGCAAAACAAAACACCCTCCCCATCCCGCAGGTCTGCCAAAAAGGCAAAACAAAACGCCCTCCCCATGGGATCCGAAAATCCCGCAGGGAAGGCGTTTTAAGGTTTTTTCAAAAGGACGGTCCGCAGTGCGGCAAGGGCTGACGCGGGGAAATCCTACGACCCCTTTGCTTCCTTGTCCCGTTGGTATACGACGATGTCTTCCACTCTGCAATCTAAAATGCGGCAAAGATCGTCCATGGTCTGGGTCGTGATGTGCTTATTGTGCTTCAGCCGATCCAACAAGCCCCGGCTGACGTTGTGTTTTTGAATCAACTGGTACGTGGATATACCCTTTTCCTTCAGAGTCTTATAAAACGGTTCGTATGAAATCATAATTTTCACCCCGTTTTATTATAAATCATACTCACCCTATTGACAATTACCGATAAATAGAGCATAATGATGTCTGAAGAACGGTCGTTCTCTGTTGTCACATACGCCGAAAGCTCTTCCGAAAGGAAGGGCTTTCAGCGTTTTCAACCGCCGCACTCGCTTTTTCACAATTTTGAAGAGCCCTTTCCGGCCCCCTCGCACGGCCCGGATTCTTCACAAGGTCCGGGCCTCTCACAAAATCCGAATTTCTCACGCCGCCCGAATTTCTCACGCCGCCCGGAGTTCTCACACCGCCCGGAGTTCTCACACGACCCGGATTCCGAAGGTGCGGTTCAGCAGGTCCAGCACGGCGTTGCGGGCGGAATCAGGCAGATATTGGGTGATTCCGTTGCAGTCGGAGCAAGAAAGTCTGAGGGGAATCGTTTCGTCCGCCAAGACCGATTCCCACAGGGCGGCCAAGCCCTTCCCCTCCGTCAGCCGGTGCCCCTTCAGGGTCAGGCGAAAATAGCCCTCTTCCACCACCACACCGTCCTTTTTCAGCCTCGCAAAGGAAAAACTCTCCCCTTCAAAAGGGCGGGCCCGGTCTCCGGGACGGGGAGCATCGCTCCCAAATTGCGGG
>JAZTWH010000015.1:0-17796 GCA_045635765.1 Eubacteriales bacterium
GTTCGAATCCATCTTGGCCTAAATTTTAGTGATATTCCGCCGTTGGCGGAGTGATATTATATTCGCCACCAAAAACTGCCCGAAGGCAATATCACTCGGAGTCAGCCGAATATCACTGCGAAGCAATATCGCTCGCCGAAAGGCGAATATAACTGAAAAAGACCTGATGCATTGCATCAGGTCTTTTTTTGGTGGGCGAGGGTGGATTCGGACCACCGAAGCAAGATGCAACAGATTTACAGTCTGCCCCCTTTGGCCACTCGGGAACTCGCCCATATTCAGTTGGCGTTGAAAGCGGATGGAGCTGGTGGACGGATTTGAACCCCCGACCTGCTGATTACAAATCAGCTGCTCTACCAGCTGAGCTACACCAGCATTTTTAACGCTTGATTATTATATCACAGATTGAACCAAAAAGCAAGAGGGTATTTGTGAAAAAACTTTTACATTTCAGGGATGTTGAATTTTCCCTTGGGATGGGCTTGGAGGGGAGGGCGGAGTTGGCGAAGTGGGGCGTTCTGTATAAACCCATCGGATTTTTGAGGTTCTTGTGTAAAAATTCCCGTCGGGAAGATGTTTTGATCCTCGGGGCGTTTGCGTTGGTGCCTCTTTCGTTGGGAGAATGATTGGCGGAGTTCTGTGCAAAATAGTAGTAATAGTAGTAGATTAAAGCGAAGGAAGATCAATATGTATTTGGATGATATTACCGTCGGTACGGAAATTGAAATCCCCGAAGCTCTGGTCGACCGGGGAGAAATGCTGGAGTTTGCCCGCAGGTACGATCCTTTGGCCGTTCATTTGGAGGAAGAATATGCAAAGGGGACGAGATTCGGGGGGTTGATTTCCCCCGGGCTGTATTCCTTTTTGGCGGTGTGGAAGCAGTTTGTGGACTGCAACCTTTTGGGCAGGGAGGTAGTGGCCGGAAAATCCACGAAGGTGGAGTGGATCCGCCCCGTTTATCCCGGGGACATTCTGTCCGGAACTGCCCGTATTACGAAGGTCCTTCGGCGAAACTCCTATAACGGAATTGCGGAGATCGTTATTGAGGTTCGAAACCAACACGGCCTTACTGTCCTTGTGGATACCACGGAAGCTATCGTGAAGTATCGGTCCGGAAAGTAAGGCCGTAAAAATATGTGTTTTGTTGAATTTTAATAACAGGACTCGTAGATCTCAACCACGTCCTTCGGGGTGAGCTTGACGAAGTTTCCAAGGGTTCCGTCTGCTTTGAGGAGCAGGCGGTTTGCCATATATTCAAAGTCCGTTTCCTTTACCCCCAGCTCCCGGAGATTTGCGGGCATTCCGATGGAGGTGAAAAAGTCCCTCCAAGCTTGGATTCCCAAAAGGGCCGTTTCTTCATCACTCCCCGTGTGGCCGATGCCGAAAATTCTGGTGGCCATGGTGGAAAAACGCTTGGGATCATGGAAAAAAACCTTCTTCATCCACGCCGGGAAGAGAACCGCAAGACCGGCTCCGTGGGTCACATCGTACAGGGCGGAAAGCTCGTGCTCAATGGCGTGGGTTGCCCAGTCCTGCTCCCGTCCGACCCCCACCACGTTGTTGTGTGCCAAGGCCCCGGCCCACATGATGTTTGCCCTCGCCTCGTAGCACTCCGGATCGGCAATGACCCGGGGCGTTTCCTTGATCATGGTGAGAAGGAGTGCCTCGCAGAGACGGTCGGTCACTTCCACCTCCTCCGTATTGGTGAAATAACGCTCCAGAACGTGAGCAATAATGTCGCTCGCTCCGCTGGCGGTCTGCCAGGCCGGCAGGGTGTAGGTCAACTCCGGATTCAGTATGGAAAACCGGGGCCGGAGGGCTTCGCCGGTGGTTCCCCGCTTGACCATGGTCGTTTCGTTGGTGATCACGCTGTTGGGAGATCCTTCGCTCCCCGCCGCCGGGATGGTCAGGACCGTTCCGATGGGCAGTGCGTCGGGAACGGGCTTTTTGACCTGCCAGTAGTCCCAGAAATCCCCGTCCATCAGTACCCCTGCCGCAACAGCCTTTGCGGAGTCAATGACCGATCCTCCGCCCACCGCCAGGACGAAATCTACGTTTTCTTTTCGGCACAGGTCAATAGCTCGGTAGATTAGACCGCTTCTGGGATTGGGTTGTACCCCGCCCAGCTCCACGAAGCCGATGCCTTCCTTGTTCAGGGATTCTTTTACCCGGTCCAGAAGTCCACTTCGCACCACGGATCCTCCGCCGTAGTGAATCAGCACCTTGGTTCCGCCGTATTTTTTGACCAGCTCTCCCGTTTTTGTTTCGGTTTGTTTCCCGAAAAGAAACCGGGTGGGACTGCAAAATTCAAAATTAAGCATGGTATCGCTCCTTTATCAATCGTCTTTTTTAAGTTCTGCCAAAGGCTTTTTTCCGGGCCGGACCGTCAAGAGGGCATAGGTATCCCCGTAGGCCAGCGACCCCGGATTTACAAGAAGGACTCCCTCCCGTTCTTCCAGATAAAGGGAATGGGTGTGCCCGAACAGAGAAAGGGTGCATCCTTGTCTCATGGCCTTTGCCCATTGAACGTCCGTTCCGTTTTTTACCCCCGTGGTATGTCCGTGACAGAGAAAGATCCGGGTTCCGCCCAAAACGATGGTCTTTTCCTTCGGTTCGTCGGTAAACCAGTCATTATTTCCCGGAACCATGCATATTGGTAAGGTGGGGAAGGTTCGGGCCATTTCTTCTCCGTCCCGAAGGCAGTCGCCCAGGTGTATCAAATGATCGGGCTTTTCCTGCTTGATCAGCCTCAGGGCCCCGGAGGTCTCTCCGTGGGTGTCGGAAATAACAAGGATCTTCAAGGACGGTTCCTCCGTGGTCTTTTTTCTTATTATAACGCGAATTGGCAAAAAAGTCAATGGTTTCATAGAATGAAATTGAAATAACTCGGAAAGGTGTGACGATGATGTCCAATTTCCCCAACGATGCCGCCGTTTCCCGGGCCGTTGCCGCTGCCCGGGGATCTCTTTCTGCGGAAGATGCCGAAAAACTGGAACGTCTTGCCCGGAATAAAGATTCTCTGAAGGGATTGACCTCAAAACTCAGCGAACGGGACTGGGCCAACGTGATGCGTATTGTCAACGATCCCAATCTCCTTAAACGGGTCTTGGCTTCCCCCCAGGGGAAAAATATGCTCCACGATTTTCTCAAGGGAATTCAGTGAGTGGAAAGGAGAGACTTATGCCCGATTTGTTTTCTAAAATCTCCGAGATTTTAAGCAACCCGGAATCGGCTCAAAAAATCCGGGAGATCGCATCAAGCCTTTCTTCTCCTTCCGCCGGAGGCAACGGCGTCTCTTCCGAAGAGACTCCGCCGTCGGTCTCTGCCGATGCTCCGGCATTGCCCTCCGCCCCAGGATTTGATTCTCTGGACCTGTTTTCCGGATTTTCGGCAGGGGGAGCCCACAGTCGTGATTTGGCACTGCTCAACGCCGTCCGCCCCTACCTTAGAGCGTCCCGGGCGGGAAAGATCGACAACGCCATCAAGGCCATCCGGGTCATCGACTTTCTTTCCGCACTGCGTTGAATATGATATGACGGCCGTTCAAAATTCTTGAGCGGCCGCCGCTTTTTCAGAAAGGAGCCTCATATGTATTCTTCCGTTTCCGAAGCCGAATATCAATTCCGCCGAACCAAGGCCGAAGAGGAAGCCCGGGAGGCCTACGGCCGTTCGGGCTCCTCGCAGTCCAGGGATCCCCACGTCCGTACCCATTCCGTCCAGCCCCGGGATTCCCACAGTCGTTTGGAGTCCTCTCAGATGGGAAATAGTCATGACGATTCCGATACTTTCCGGTTTCGGGAGCCGGGGGACTCGGATTCCCGGGAAACTGTTTCTTCCGGGGTTTTGATGCCCGGGAACGGACGGGGTTTGGGGGGGATTTTGTCCCGGCTGAAGGAAGACGACGTGCTTTTGATCGCCATTTTGTTTTTGCTGTTCAACGAGAATAAAGATGACGATCCGTTGATTGTGATGATTCTTGCGGTCTTACTTTTCACCTGATTTTCCATCGAAATTGGTACAAAAGTGGTACATTTCGGTAACGAAAAGGGAAAAGCACTTGTAAATTCTCCGTTTATAGTGTATTATAGTATAGTACAATGCTTGTTCTGCTCTTTGGGCAGGACGATCTATTACGGAGGTTTGATATGCTGAAATTGAAAAACGACCACGGAAACATCATCATTGACGATAACGTTATCGCCGGGATCGCTTCCATCGTCGCTTCCGACTGCTTCGGAATTGCCGAAATGAAGGCGAAGAACATGACCGAGCAGATCTGGGCTTTTCTGAAGAAGGATCGCAAAGACAAGGGAGTACACGTGTACTGCGAGAATAACCGTGTCTGCATTGACGTTCACATTGCCGTTATTTACGGCGTCAATATCCCTGCCATTACCGAGAGCATCGCCCATAAGATCACCTATTCCGTTTCTGATTACATCGGATTTCCTGTGGAAAAGGTGAACGTGTTCGTGGACTCTGTCATCACGCAATAACCTTGAAAACGACGAAAAGGAATTTTACGAATTATGATTTTAAACGGAACGTCTTACCGCGATATGGTGATCTCCGGAGCAAATAATCTTGCAAACGAACGGGAAAACATCAATCGCCTGAATGTTTTCCCCGTTCCCGACGGGGACACCGGTATCAATATGAGCCTGACCATGAATGCGGTCCGCACGGACCTGCCCTCCTTTGAGGGGAACGTCAGTCAGGTCGCCGATAAGGTCGCCAATATGCTTCTGCGGGGTGCCCGGGGGAATTCCGGCGTCATCCTTTCTCTGTTCTTCCGGGGCATTGCCAAGGAATGTAAGGGAAAGGACACCGTGGATGCTCCCGATCTTGCCGCCGCCTTCAAGCGGGGGGTGGAAGCCGCCTATAAGTCGGTCATGAAGCCTACGGAAGGGACCATCCTTACCGTTATGCGGGTCTCCGCCGAAAAGGCCATGGAAAAGGCCCACGAATATAAGGGCAGAGTGGAAGAATTCATGCCCTACGTTCTTTCCGTTGCAGAGGATACTCTGAAAAAGACTCCCGAAATGCTGCCCGTCCTGAAGCAGGCCGGACTTGTGGATGCCGGGGGCCGGGGACTCGTAGTTATTTTTGAAGGAATGGTCGGGTATCTGAAGGGCAACCCCGTTGCACTTCTGGATGCGGGGGAATCGGGGACCGAGGAGGAGCCCGTTTCCGCCTTCGATCAGTTCAATACCGAAGATATCGTCTTCCCCTACTGTACCGAATGTATCGTCGGAAAATCCGATGCGTACTTGGGGGAGGGCAAGGCGGAAAAACTGCATAAATTCGTCCTCGGTGCCGGAGACAGTGCCGTGTTTGTGGACGATACGGAAATCATCAAACTCCACGTTCACACCTCCGATCCGGGGAAGGTCCTGTCCGAAGCCTTGAAATTCGGCTCCCTTCTGACGGTGAAGATCGAAAATATGAAGGAACAGCACTCGGCTCTTTCCTCCGGGGTTGCCAAGGATGTACCCCAAGAGAATTCCGGTGCGGATTCCGGGACAGACTCCGACACGGAAGAATCGGTGGATGCGGCTCCCGAGAAGAAATACGGCTTTGTTACCGTTGCTTCCGGGGAAGGCATGGTTTCGGTGTTCCGTGATCTTGGTGCCGATCAGATCGTCATCGGCGGACAGACCATGAATCCTTCCACGGAGGATATGCTCAACGCCATTCGCAGAACTCCCGCGGAAAACGTAATCGTTTTGCCCAATAACAGTAATATCTATATGGTTGCCGCCCAGGCCGCCCTCTTGGTGGAAGACAAACACGTGGAGGTTCTCCGTTCCGTTTCTCTGCCCCAGGGGATCAGTGCCATGTTGGCCTTTAATCCCGACGGAGAGATCGCGGAGAACGTTACTTCCATGAAAGAAGCGATGGCTTCCGTTTCTTCTCTTTCCATGACCTTTGCCGCCCACGACTCCACCTTCGACAACCGGGAGATCAAGGAAAATCAGATCCTCGGCCTGGTGGAAAATAAGGTTCGTTACGTCACCGATACCCGGGAAGAATGTATGGCAAATCTGTGCGACGACATCAAAGACTCCTGCGTGGTCACCATGTTTTACGGCGAAGGAGTCTCGGAGGCCGAAGCCGAAGCAATGCAGGCCATTATGCAGGAAAAACTGGGCGACGAAGTTGATATTATGTTGATCAACGGCGGTCAGCCTGTGTACTATTTTATCATTTCTGCTGAATAAGGTAAGAGGAATTCACATGTCACAACGTCGTTATGCTGCCGTAGGCGGACAGGCCGTGATGGAGGGGATTATGATGAAATCCCCTCTTCGTTCCGTCTTGGCCGTCCGTAAGCCCGACGGGGAGATCGTGACCGAAGAAATGGCCACGTCCTCCCTTCGGGAGAAATATAAAATTCTTCGCATCCCCGTGATCAGGGGGTGTGTCGCTTTTGTGGAAAGTATGATTGTGGGCTACAAATCCCTGATGCGTTCCGCGGAGCTGGCAGGACTGGAAGAAGAGACGAAGGGGAATAAGTGGGTGTCGGGCCTGGTGATGGCCCTGTCCATGATCCTCGGGGTCGGTCTGGCCCTGGGCCTCTTTTTGCTTTTGCCTCAGATCGCGGGGAAATTGATCACTACCTGGCTTCCCCAGGCTCGGGCGTTGCGGATTCTCATCGAGGGAATTATTCGCATTATTATTTTCATTTGCTACATCTTTTGCACCTCTCTGATGAAAGAGATGAAGGACATTTACCGCTATCACGGTGCGGAACATAAAACCATCTTTGCGGTAGAGGCCGGATCTCCCTTGACGGTGGAGGCCGTCCGTCGGATGCCCCGTTGCCATCCCCGGTGCGGAACCAGCTTTATCTTCCTGGTGTTCCTGTTCTCCATCCTATTCTTTACCCTGCTCCACGCCTTTGTGCTTCCGGATAATATCGAAGGGTTGCCCCGTCTGTTGGTTCATTTGGCTTGTCTGCCGGTGGTTGCGGGCTTTACCTTTGAGATCCAGCAATGGACCGGTCGCCATGAAAATCTCTTCACGAAGATTATTTCCGCCCCGGGAAAGGGCCTTCAGCGGATTACCACCGCAGAGCCCACCGACGCACAGATCGAAGTTGCTATCGTGGCCGTGAACGCTTCACTGACCAATGACCTGGGAGAAGTAGACTATTCCCTCGCCTTCCCGAAGAAATCCAATGAATCCGTGGATTGAATTGGCCTCCCGTCTCTCCGCCATAGGAGGAGACGGACGTGCCCAGCTGTCTCGGCTGGCCGAATCGGTCACGGGCATCGAGGCCGGGCGGTTCCAGGTCCTTTGGATGACCGGGCAACTGCCCCCCTTGTCCCAGCAAGCCTATGAAAAGCTTTCCCGCTTGGTTTCTCTTCGGGAGCAGGGCGAACCGTTGCAGTATTTGCTGGGCTTTGCCGATTTTTACGGCCGCACCTTTTCCGTGGCTCCCGGCGTTCTGATCCCCCGGTTCGATACGGAGATTTTGGTGGATACGGCCCTCTCCCTCGTAAAGGAAGGGGATTCGGTCCTGGATCTTTGTGCCGGAACCGGTTGTGTCGGCCTTACGGTGGGAGCAGAAAAAAAAGTATCGGTAACGGAAGTGGAAAAATTTGAGGAAGCCTTCCGGCTTTTAAAAATAAATGCCGAAAAAATCTGCCCGTCCGCCCAATTGATTCAAGGAGACGTTTTTCTTGACAGGGTGGAGGGCGTTTACAATCTGATTCTTTCCAATCCCCCCTATATTCCCACGAAGGATCTTCCCCTTCTTTCTGCCGAAGTCCGCAAGGAGCCTGTTTCCGCTTTGGACGGAGGAGATGACGGATTGGGATTCTACCGTACCATCGTTGACCGCTTTTCCTCCAACCTTCGGTCGGGAGGGTATCTGCTGTTTGAGTGTGGCATCGGTCAGGCGTCCGCCGTGGAAGAGATCCTTTGCTCTGCTGGGTTTTCCGAGCCGGTCCGGGTCTCGGATTACGGCGGTGTTCCAAGGGTCGTAGGGGCCAAAAAATCAAAGGGGGAAGAACTCCATGTCTGAATTGCAAATCGGCGTGTTTGATTCGGGGTTGGGAGGCCTGACCGCCGTCCGGGAGCTGATGAACATTCTGCCCGGAGAAAACATCGTTTATTTCGGAGATACGGCACGGGTTCCCTACGGGACCCGGTCCCAGGATACGATCCGAAAATTTGCGGCACAGGACCTCCGCTTTTTGCTGGAGCAGGACCTGAAAGCCGTTTTGGTCGCCTGCGGAACCGTTTCGTCCGTTGCCCTTCCCCAACTGCAGCAGATGACCTCCATCCCCGTCATCGGCGTGGTGGAGCCTACGGCGGCCGCCGCCTGTAAGGCTACGAAAAACAAGCGAATCGGCATCCTCGGGACCTCGGCCACCATCAAAAGCCGATCCTATCAATCCGCCATCGCATCCATTGATCCTGAAATTGCCGTTACCGCAATGTCCTGCCCTCTGTTCGTTCCCTTGGTAGAAAACGGCTACCTGGAAGGGCAGATTACCGAGCTTGCGGCTACGGAATATGTTGATTCGTTGAAGCAGGCCGACGTGGATACGGTCATTCTCGGCTGTACTCACTATCCCTTGCTGAAGCCGGTGCTGTCCAAATTGTTTAGCCCCCGGGTGACCCTCATTGATTCCGGGCGGGAAGGGGCCCTGGAATTGGCCGAAATTCTCCGTCGGCGGGGGCAACTGTCCCAAAAGTGGGAAGGGAAACGCCGCTATTTTGTCAGTGACGAAGTCAGTAATTTTTCGCATATCGCCGGAATGTTCCTTGACCGGAGCATGGACGGACAGGTGGAAAAGGTCACCATCCGCACCGACGATTGAAAGGAATTTGATGAAAACAGCTATTATCCGCATGGACACGGTTCGGGACGGCCAGCCCTTTTCCGACTTATTCACCTACGGGACCATTCGCCGGGAAAAGGGCGGGTACGTGGTAGAATTTGACGGAGAAAAGATTCTGTCCGAAATCGGAGACCACGTAAAATTTTATATCAAGAACCAAGACCACGTCCGGGTCCAAGCGGACAACGGCCACGATTCGGTCCTGTTCGACTTTCGCAAAGGTCCCACCGTGGAATGTCTTTCCGATGACCGCATGATGAATATCCACGTCACCACCCGGGAAATTTCCTCCACCATGGACGAAAACGGGGGAGAACTGGACCTCAAATACACTATGTCCTTCCATCATATGCTTTCCAGCGAAACCGACATCCATCTGGAAGCACGGGTCGTCTCCGAATGACCCGGGAAGAAATCTCCGGGAAGGCCATCGCCCGGGACGAGATTTCCCAAAAGGAAATCTCCCGCGAAGAAATTCCCCGAGACGAGATCTCCCAAAAGGAAATCTCCCGCAAAGAGATGCCCCGAGATGAGATTCCCCAAAAGCAAATCTCCCGCGAAGAGACTGCCCGAGACGAGCGGTTGCGGGAAGGATTCATGGCCCGGGCCCTTCGTTGTGCCGAAAAGGCAAAGGCGTTGGGGGAGATCCCCGTCGGTGCGGTAGTCGTCCGGGAGGGCAAGGTCATTGCCACCGGGTATAACCGCCGGGAGACGGGGAAAAATGCCTTGCTCCATGCCGAAGTCATCGCCTTGAATCGGGCTTGTAAAAAGATGGGCGGCTGGCGGCTGAGCGATTGCGATCTGTACGTTACCCTCGAGCCCTGCCCCATGTGTACCGGGGCTATTATCAATGCCCGGATCCGCCGGGTGTATATCGGAACTATGGACCCCAAGGCCGGCTGTATGGGGAGTGTTTGCGATCTGACGAAGGCTCCCTTCAATCACCGCCCACAGGTCGTTTCGGGGATTCTGGAATCCAAATGTGCCGGGATTCTGTCCGACTTTTTCCAAACCTTGAGGGCCTCGAAAAAGAAAGAGCCCAAGAAGGTGTCCCTTCGTTCCTTTACCCGGGAAGACGTCCCCGTTTTGAAGCAATATTGTTACGCCAACCGATCGGAAAAAAGCATCTGTACCATGATAGACGAATGGAATACAGGCCTTTTTGAGGGGCGGAGCTCTGAGGTTTTCGCCGTTGTTGCCGGGGATCGGATCGTAGGATCCCTTTGCTTCGGGGCGGAGTCTTTCGGCGTTGCTTTCGTGGAGGTCTGCATCTTTTCTGATTTTCGGGGAAAGACCTACGGGACCCAGGCTCTTCGCCGGAGCCTTGCCGTTGCAAAGGAAAAGGGCTATTCCTCCTTGACCGCCCGGGTGCGGAAAAACAGTGTTCCCGCCTGCCGCTTGGGATCGCGGATGGGATTTGTTCCCTTCGGGGAAGAGGTCTCGTCCAAGGGACAAGAGTTTTGGATTCTGAAATATTCTCTCTGTGACGAAAAGAGCAACTGAGGTTGCTCTTTTTTACTGCAAAAATTGCCGGAAGGCTGTTACACCTTCCGGTAATTTTCTCTATTTTGTGAAATCTTGGGGACAAAGGGAAAGGGGGAATGCTTTTTTATTCAGCACGCTTTGGTGGGAACTTCCCCTTAGGTCGGCACATTTTTGAGGTATCACCTTTTTCACGTCTTTGAGCAAATTACACTTTATTCAGCACGTTTTTAATGAATTTGCCCTTTGTGTAGCACGTCTTTGATGGCCAATTACACTTTATTCAGCACGTCTTTAATGGAATAGGCCGGAATAATTTCCAGATGAAAGGTTCCTTTTGGTTTGTTTCGGGCCGGAATGACGGCACGGGTAAAGCCCAGGGAGGCGGCCTCGTGCAATCTTTTTTCAATCCCGGAAACGGCCCGCAGTTCTCCCGCAAGGCCGATTTCTCCGATGAATACGGTCTTTTCAGGCAATACGAAATCCTTTGCGGCAGAAATGAGAGCAATGGCAACTCCCAGGTCTGCCGCCGGCTCGTCTAAGCGTAGCCCTCCGATGACGTTGACGTAGGCGTCGCTTGCTCCGAAAAACAGGCCGCATCTTCGTTCCAATACGGCTAAAATCAGGTTTAGCCGCTGATAATCAAAGCCCACTGCGGTTCTCCGGGGGGAGGGGAAGGGGGTCTTGGAGACTAAGGTTTGTACCTCCGCGATGATAGGTCTCGTCCCCTCCATCACGCACAAGGTGGCGATGCCGGATACGTTTTCCGGCTTGTCCAGCAGAAACAGCTCTGAAGGATTCTGAATCTCTCGCAATCCCTCTTCCGTCATTTCAAATACGCCGATTTCGTTGGTGGACCCAAAGCGGTTTTTGATGGCCCGCAGGATTCGGTGGTCCGACGAACGTTCTCCCTCAAAGTACAAAACCGCGTCTACCATATGCTCCATGACCTTCGGTCCGGCAATGGCCCCTTCCTTGTTTACGTGGCTGACCACAAAGGTGGGAATTTCCATGGATTTTGCGATCCGCATCAACTCAGAGGTGCATTCCCGCACCTGGGGGATAGATCCGGGGGCGGAGACCATGTCCTGCCGGTACATGGTTTGAATGGAGTCGACCACCAGAATGTCCGGTGCCGCTTCTTCCGTGCGGGCGGCGACGGCGGAAATGTCCGTCTCCGAAAGGATGAACAGGTTGTCCGTGTAGGCTCCTACCCGGTCTGCCCGCAATTTAATTTGGCGAGGGGATTCCTCTCCCGATACGTAGAGGATGCGTAGGTCACGCATTTTCATGCACATTTGAAGCAAAATTGTGGATTTCCCGATCCCCGGCTCTCCGCTGACCAGGATCAGAGATCCTTTTACGATGCCGCCGCCCAACACCCGGTCCAGCTCGGAAATCCCGGTGGATTGCCGCAATTCGCTCTCGGCCGTAATTTCCCGCAGCTTCTGGGGAATGGCCCGTTTCGTCAGATCAGAAGCCGACGTTCGGGGCGACGGCTTGTCCGGCTCAGCAATCTGCTCAAAGAAAGAATTCCACGCCCCGCAGGCAGGACATTGGCCGGCCCACTTGGGATTTTCGTTCCCACATTCGGAACAAACGTATACCGTTTTGGTTTTATTTGCCGATTTTGCCATCTACTTTTCCTGCTCCCTTCGTAACTGCAGATATTCCCGTAAAATCGTTTTTGTTTCTTCCTCGGTCAAAGGCTGTTCCGGTCCGTATCCGTAAGGGCAGGGCATAATCTCCGAGGATGCGAACAGACGGCAGATCAAAGGACGGTCTTCATATACGGAGCATCCCCCGTCGCAGAGCTTGGGACAGGCTTCCCCCGTGAAATCAAAGCCGCCGCAGCGGACAGCCTCCTCCGGTGCGTATTGGATCCAGTTGTCACAGCAACGCACGCAGCCTTCCTTGCATCGGAAGGACGGAATTTTATCGTATAACTTTTGGATCGGCGTCTTTTCCATAATTTCAACTTACAGACGGGCGATCTTAATGCCGTTCATATACATGTTAAACAGGGCGAAATTGTGCATCATATCCCCGTTGTGAATTTCGTCGTGGTAGGTCTGGACGGCGTTTTCAATGACGATAATGCGATTGTTATTATTGCTTTCGTTCCAATAGGCCCGCATGGCAAGGGCAAACTGCATTACGCAAATGTCGGTGCAGCCTCCCACGATGATAATGTTTTCGATTTCCTTATGTTTGGCAAGCCAGGTCAAAAATTGTTTGCAGAAAAATCCGTTGGTGGAATTCTTGGGAATCACTTCTCCCACCTCCGCAAAGGATTCCAGCTCCGTAATGACTTCCTGCTCGTATTTATCAACGCAATGCTCCGGGTAGGTATCCAATTCCTCGGAATCGGCCGTATGGGTGTCCACAAAGAACAGCTTCGGGCTGTCTAGATAGTATTCGTTCACCTGCCGAATCTGAGGAATAATGGCCTTCAAACGGTTTGACGCCAACTTCCCCTTCTTGAAAAATCCGTTGATCGTATCAATATTGACTACCACCGTGGCTTCGGGGTCGGTAATGTAATTGCGGATGTTGACCGTTACTTCCCGGATGGTCTTTTCGTAAGGAGGTGTAAAAAACATAGCCTAATTTCCTTTCAGCTTTGCAATGGCCGCATTTCGGTCCTCGCAGTTAAAAATCCAAGAGCCCGAGACCAAAAGATCGGCTCCTGCCTCGATGGCCAAGGGGGCCGTTTCTCCCGTAATGCCCCCGTCAACTTCAATTAAGGTTGTCAATTCTTCCCGGTCAATGGCCCGGCGAAGGACACGAACTTTATCAAAACATTCTTCCTTGCATTTTTGTCCGCCGAAGCCCGGTTGGACCGTCATGATCAATACGGTGTCTAATTTGTGTAACCGGGGAAGGACCTCCTCCAGCCCGGTGCCCGGATTCACCACCAGCCCCGGCTTTTTCCCCAGGGACTTGATTTTTGCAATACATTCGTCTATATCGCAGTCGCTTTCCACGTGAAAGGAAATCCGATCCGCCCCGGCTTTTGCGAAGGCTTCTATAAAATCTTGGGGACGGACTATCATCAGATGAACGTCCATGGGAATCCGGGAGAGCCGCCCCACGGACGCTACAACGGAAACCCCGAAGGAGGTGTTGGGAACGAAGATCCCGTCCATCACGTCCATATGAAGATAATCTGCAGAGGAGATGCTTTCGATCTCATCTTGCAGATTCTCAAAATCCGCCGCAAGGAGAGACGGGGCAATTTTAATCATGGCAACCGATCCTTTCTGTACTTTACTTTTAATAATACTATGATAATATTAAGATTTCGCCACAAAACGGTGACATTTCTGAAAAGTCCTTTTCGGCTTGACAATTCTTTCCTGAAATGATATAATGAATATACCCCACGAATATCCCCCCCCCTTCATGGGATTTTCGTTTCCCGGCACGTGTCGGACAATCGAAAAAAAGAGTCCCCAGCTTCGGCAGTTGACGGGGTTTGGACTGGGGCCTTTGACGGTAGTTTACGATAGGAGTGACTTTATGGCAAAAACCTTTGGTGTGATTATCCCTGCCGCCGGTTCTGGGAGCCGGTTCGGAGAAGATAAATTGATGTTTGATCTCTGCGGAAAGCCCGTCCTTTGGCATACCCTGCAGGCCTTTGAGCAGGCAAAAACCGTTACCTTTATCGTGCTCCCCACCCGCAGGGAAAGCCTTTGCTTCGTTCAGGAGATGGCGGCGGAATTCAAGAAGGTCGTGGCTGTGGTCGAAGGGGGGAAGACCCGCCAGCAGTCCGTGATTCTGGGCCTTTCGGCACTGCCTGTCACCGACTACGTTTCGATTCACGATGCCGCCCGTCCCCTGATTTTGCCCGGGGAAATCGACCGGATTCACCGCGGTGCAATGAAGTACGGTGCCGTTTGTGCAGCAACTCCCGTGGTGGATACCATTCAAAGGGTCGACGAAGACGGCTTTATTGTGGATACTCCCCCTCGGGATTTTCTGATGGCCGCCGCCACCCCTCAGGTTTTTGAGTACCCTCTGTACAAAAAGGCCTGCGACGGAGTCTATGAAAATCATACCGACGACGCGGGAATGGTCCGGGCCTCCGGCGGACGGGTAAAGATGATCCTCTGCCAAGGAGAGAATTTCAAAATCACCGCAAAGGAAGATGCCCTTCGGGCCCAACAGGTCATGACGGAACGAAAGGGAAGATAAACAGAACGGCCGGGAAGATTTTTCTTCCCGGCCGTTACTTCGTTGATTTGATGATTCCAGGCGACTTCTCGTCACGCAACCGGCCCTCCGGTTCGATACCAAGCGACCCTTGGGGCGTGTAGGCTGACCGGTCCGCCGATTCGATAATTCCAAGTGGAAATTGATCAGGTAAGTTGATTGGGTTGGCCGGTTCCGATGAGCCGCAGACGGATCTCCCGGTCCAGTTTGTGTAACTCCCGTTCCGCCTCCTGCCGTGCTTTTCGCCCTTCCTCCCGTAACTTCAGCATTTCATCCAAAGTGTCGATCAAAATGGCGTTGGTTTCCCGCAGCGTTTCAATTTTGATGCAACCCCGTTCCGCCTCCCGGGTCACCGCTACGGTGGTTTCTCGCAGAGATTCCGCATTGCGGCGTAACAGGGAATCGGTAATATCTGAAACCTTCTGCTGGAGAGCAATGGAAGACCGGGAATTTTCCATCCCCAAGGTCAACACCATTTGACTCTTCCAAAGGGGGATCGTATTGACCACCGACGATTGAATTTTTTCTGCCATGACCGTATTGTTGTTTTGAAGCATTCGGATTTGGGGAGCCATCTGCAGGGATACGGCCCGGGTCAATTCCAGATCGTGGAGTTTTTTTTCAAAGCGATCGCAGTGTTCCGCCGCATCCCGGGCGGCCTGGGCATCGGCCGGATCTCCGCTTTCCTCCGCCTGCTTTCGCAGAGGAAGTTCCTTCTCCTCCCGAAATTGATCTAAGGCTTTTTTGCCGTCGTTCAGATAGACGGTGAGGGCGTCGTATTGCTCCCGATTCATGGCGTAGAGCATTTCAAGCATCTCAATATCCTTCATCAAAATATCCCGGTGGCCCTGAAGGGAAAGGGCAATTTTATCTACTGCCTCGCAGGCCTTCAGATACCGGCTTTTCAATCCCTCCGCCGTGGCGGCCGGCTTGCGGAAAAATCGCAACATTCCGGGCTTTTCTTCCGAGTCCGTATCCTTTAGCTTTACGATCAGCTCCGCAATTTTTCCGCTTACCTCTCCCAGGTCCTTTGCCTTCAGATTTTCCAGAGCGATCTCCGAAAATTCCGCCACCCTCGCCTGGGCGTCGGAGCCGTAATTCAAAACGCCGTTCACGTCGTTAAGAGGGGGAACGGTGTGAAGATTTGTTTTATCCACGGTCAACCTCCCGATGATTTAATTTTTTGCACAGCACCGCCCTTTCTGCCCCCAGGTTCAGGGATACGGTTCGGTCGTTTCGGTCGCAGGTTTTGCGGAAATTCGCGGCAATTTCTTCCACCGCCCGTTCCATCTGATCCATCGTCGCCAACACCGAGGGATTGCCCTCGTTACATTCTTCAAACGTTGCATATGCGGAAAAATATTTCAGAAACGTAGGAAGGTAATATTCGGTAATTTCCCGGCGGGCCGAGGGGGGAAGAAAGGGCAGACTGTTTTCGCATTGTCGCAATTCCGTAATGACGTCGTTTCCGCCCCGGAACAGGGTCCGATTTTTGATTTTATTGACCGTCTGCCGGAGTTTTTTCAGATCCCTCCGCCAATCTCTTGGAATGGCTGGGTCCTCTCTCGGATACAGTAGGATAGCACACAGGGCCGTTCCTCCCGCCGCTAAGAGCCCCAATAGCAGTATTTTTAACCAGGGAACTCCCAAAATCATTGCTCCCAGGATCAACACTCCCGGAAAGACGGGTACCGCCCCCAGAATCCGCAACCGTTTCAGCATGATCTGCCCTCCTCCGCACTTGACAAATGGCCGGATTTGATGTATAATACTAATAGAATTATAATGTCTTACCCCGGGGAATTATTCCGTCGGGAGAAGGAGAAGAATATGAAGTGTCCCTATTGCGGATGTATGGACAGCAAAGTTCTTGATTCCCGCCATGCGGACGACCGCATTAAGCGTCGCCGGGAATGTGAATCCTGTGCTCGTCGTTTTACCACCTTTGAGGCGGTGGAGCATTCCCCTCTGGTGGTTGTGAAAAAGGATAAATCCCGTGAGATCTTCGACCGGGAAAAAATCTTATCCAGTATGCTGAAGGCCTGCTCGAAGCGTCCCATTTCTTACACGGTTCTGGAGCAGTCCGCCGCGGATATTGAAAACGCGTTGGTCAGCGATCTGGACAAGGAGGTCTCTTCCTCCCATATCGGGGAAATGGTCATGGATAAGCTTCGTCAGATCGATGACGTTGCCTACGTCCGTTATGCCTCCGTGTACCGCCAGTTTAAGGACACGGAATCTTTTATGGAAGAATTGAAAAATATTTTGAACCGGCGGGGATATTCCGTCTCCGAAAAGGAATAATCGGGAAATCTGCCGAAATTATTGTCGAAATTATTTAAAATATTTTGCAATTTATCCGGTTGACAATCTTATTATATTATGATATAATATACATATGCTAAGGATGGCCCGTCCGGGTCGTTCGCTTCGATTCTTTGCGACTGACGGAAGTGGGATACCACATGAAACAAAGAATCCGTATTGCCGACCGTCTGGGCACACTCTCATAGGGGGAGCGTGCCCTTTTTTATTTTTTTAAGGAGACGATGATATGAAAAAGATCGGTATCGTTATGGGAAGCGACAGCGACCTTCCCGTCATCCGGAAAGCCACCGCCATTTTGGATGATTTTCAAGTTCCTTACGAGGTCCACGTGTATTCGGCCCACCGCACCCCCGTGGAGGCCCGGGATTTTGCTCTAAAGGCCCGGAACGAGGGCTTCGGTGCCATCATCGCCGTTGCCGGGATGGCGGCCCATTTGGCGGGAGCCCTTGCGGCAAATACCACCCTCCCCGTCATTGGGATTCCGGCAGAATCCGGCCCCTTAAGCGGGATGGACGCCCTGTTGTCCACCGTTCAGATGCCTACGGGGATCCCCGTGGCCACGGTCGCGGTCAACGGCGGCGGAAACGCGGCTCTGTTGGCGTTGCAGATTTTGGCGGTGTCCGACGGAGAGCTTGCGGCAAAATTGGACGCAAAACGCAGCTCCGACGCAAACGCCGTCCGGCAAAAGAATGCCGCTGTGGAAGCGGAATTCAATCACTGAGCCGTTGCTCAATCCCCCCCAATTCTTTTGCGAAAGCCCACGGCACTTCGACGCAGCTCTGCTCGTTTTTACAAAGCCCACGGCACTTTGACGCAGCTCTGCTCGTTTTTACAAAGCCCACGGCACTTCGGCGCAGCTCTGCTCGTTTTTACAAAGCCTCGGCACTTTGATGCAGTTCTGCTTCGTTCTTTTGCGAAG
>JAZTWH010000016.1:0-6862 GCA_045635765.1 Eubacteriales bacterium
GGCCTGTTCGGCTGGCCCCCCCTCGCCTTCCCCAGGCAAACCTCCGGCCTTCCTCAGGCAAACCTCCGGCCCTCCTCAGGCAAACCTCCGGCCTTCCTCAGGCAACAGGCAAGCTTCCTGCCTACCTGAGGCACACTTTCGGCCAAAGGAACGACGCCCCCCTTGCCCCTCTTTTCCCTGGGGCCCTTTTCCTTCCGGCAAGGCCCGGAAATTTTCGATAAACATTAAATGGATCAAGAAAGGAATCGACTATGTACCGTTTTGCCAGTGATTATCAAGAGGGATGCCATCCCCGCATCCTGAAAGCCCTGACCCAGACCAATTTTGAGCAGACCCCGGGATACGGCTGCGACCCCTATTGCGAGACTGCCCGGGACCTGATCCGCACCGCGGCGAAGGCACCCGACGCCGACGTGCACTTTTTCATGGGGGGAACCCAGGCAAATACTACGGTGGTGTCGGCCTTATTGCGTCCGCACCAAGGGGTGTTGTGTGCCGAAACGGGACATATTGCCGCCCACGAGTCGGGGGCCATCGAATCCACCGGGCATAAGGTCCTGCCCCTCTCTTCCGAAGACGGAAAAATTACCGCCAAGCAGGTGGAAGACGCCATCAACGCCCACTACGACGACCCCAATCACGAGCATACCGTCCAGCCCGGCATGGTCTATATTTCCCATCCCACAGAAAACGGGACTCTGTACAGCCGTCAGGAGCTGTACGACCTTTCCCGCATCTGCCGTGCCTATCACCTGCCTTTGTACATGGATGGTGCCCGCTTGGCCTACGCCCTGACCGCCGGAGGAAACGATTTGACCCTGGAAGAAATTGCCGCAAAGGTGGACGTGCTCTGCATCGGCGGAACCAAATGCGGTGCCCTCTTCGGAGAAGCGGTGATGCTTCTGAAAAAGGAATTGAAGGCGGATTTCCGGTACCTTCTTAAGCAACGGGGCGGGATGCTTGCCAAGGGTCGCCTGCTGGGCCTGCAGTTCTTGACCCTGTTCACCGACGGTCTGTATACGGAGATTTCCGAAAAGGCCAACCGCCAGGCAGACAAAATCCGGGACGCCCTGAAAAAGAACGGATTCCCCCTCCTGTACTCGGGGAACGCCAATCAAATTTTTACCGTCGTGACCAACGACATTTTGGCGTTTTTGAGTGAAAAATACACCTTTGAAATTTGGGGCAAGCCCGACGAATACCACACCGCCATCCGCATCTGCACCTCGTGGGCAACGGAGGACGAGGCCGTCCGGGACCTGATTGAATCCATCAAGGCCGCCGCCGTCTAAGGCCAACTCTACGAGTCCGACAACAATGAAAGGAGACGCTTTCTTGAGAAAGCGTCTCCTCTGTTTTTGCCAAAAGAGAAAGAAAAATCCCCTTATTCCAAATCTTTCTTGGTGATACTTTCCGCGTAGCGAACGGCGGCCATGGCGTCCTTTCCGTAGGCGTCTGCCCCGATTTTTTCGGCGTATTCGGGAGTCAAAACGGCACCTCCCACCATAATCTTGCACTGGGGAGCCTGGGCTCGCAACCGCCGGACCGTCTCTTCCATGGCGGGAAGGGTGGTGGTCATCAGGGCCGACAGCCCTACCAGGGGAGCCCCATGACGCAGGACCGCATCCACCACCGACTGGGGCGGAACGTCTTTCCCTAAATCAATGACCGAAAAGCCGTAATTTTCCATCAACAGTTTAATAATATTTTTGCCAATGTCGTGAATATCTCCCCGGACCGTGGCAAGGACCACCGGCCCCTTGGTCTGAGAGGGGGTCTCTTGGGCCAGCAAGTGACGTTTGATTTTCTCAAAAGCTTCCTGGGCCGCTTCCGCACTCATAAGAAGCTGGGGTAAAAAGACGGTCTTATCTTCATATCCCTTTCCCACCGCATCCAGGGCGGGAACGATTTCCCCGTTTACGATTTCTAAGGGGGGGAGGACCTTCAGCAATTCTTCCGTCAACTGCCCCGCTTCGCCCTTCAAACCCTTGCGAATGGCGGACTGCAGCCTCCATCCTCGGTCCCGCCCGTCGGCACACCCCGTTCCCGGCGTCCCGGACGCCGTGACCTCCGTCCGCAATTCCGAAGCCGCACCCGTCGGCAATCCCGAAGCCGCCCCCGGCGTTCCGGATGCCGTAACGGTAGCCGGCGTGCCTGAGGCTGCCGGCGTCGTCGTCGCTATGGCTGACGCTGTGGCCGTGCCTGTCGGTGTGCCTGAGGCTGCCGGCGAAGCCGCTCCCGTCTGTGACGGCGAAGCCGTTGTCGGTTGGGGGAGGGTGGAGGCGAAGGCAAGGTATTGGGTGCAATTTTCGTCCAGGCCGTGGAGGAGGCAGTGGGCGTAATAGACCTTCATCATTTCCGTGGCGTGGGGGTTCATGATTGCGGCAGACAGGCCCCGGTCCAGGGCGGCGGCAAAGAAGACGCCGTTGACCGTGTCCCGATGGGGGAGTCCGAAGGAGACGTTGGAGACCCCCAGGGAGGTTCTGCACCCCATAGCCTGCAACAGGGCCACCGATTCCAGTGTGACCAGGGCGGCCCGTTGATCCGCCGAGACGGTCATGGCCAGGGGATCAAAGAGCAAATCCTTTTTTTCGATGCCGTATGCTTCGGCGGTAGACAAAATCCTTTGGGCAATTTGGACCCGTCCCTGGGCGGTGGGGGGAATTCCCGATTCGTCCAGGGTGAGGGCTACGGCTACGCCCCCGTATTTTTTCATCAAGGGGAAGAGGGCCTTCATGCTCTCTTCCTTTCCGTTCACCGAGTTGATCAGGGCCTTCCCGTTGTAGCGGCGAAGGGCTTGTTCCATGGCCGAGGGGTCCGACGTGTCGATCTGCAAGGGCAGGTCCGAGACCGACTGCAGAGCACAGACCGTTTCGGTCAGAAGGTCCGCTTCGTCAATCCCCGGGATTCCCACGTTCACGTCCAGTACGTGGACTCCCTTTTCCTGTTGGGCCAAGCCTTCCTGCAAGACGTAGTTCATATCCCGTTCCCGCAGGGCTTGCTGAAACCGCTTTTTCCCCGTGGGATTGATCCGTTCCCCGATGAGAACGGGGGCCTTGTCAAAGGTGACGGCGTGGGTGTAGGAAGAGATCCGGCAAAAATCCTTGGGCTCGACGGTTTTGGGCGTTAAGTCCTTGGCCGATGCCAGGAGGGCCTTAATGTATTCCGGGGTGGTTCCGCAACATCCTCCGGCAATCCGGACCCCTTGGGCCATCTGCCGGGCTACGGATTGGGCAAAGGCCTGGGGAGACACGTCAAAGACCGTTTTCCCTGCTTCGTTCCGGGGAAGTCCCGCGTTGGGCTTCAGCAGAACCGGGACCGAGGCGGCGGCCAGGAGCCGTTCCACCACCGGCTGCAGCTGGTCGGGACCCAAGGAGCAATTGGCCCCCACGGCGTCGGCCCCCATCCCTTCCAGCAGGGCCACCATTCCCTCCGGGTCGGTGCCGTTGAGCAGTCTCCCGTCGGCCCCGTAAGCGTTGGAGACAAAGACCGGGAGCCGGCAGACCTCCTTGGCCGCCAGCAGGGCCGCCTTGGTCTCGTAGGAGTCGTTCATGGTCTCAATGAGAATCAAATCCACGCCCTGGGCCGCACCGATGCGGATGGTCTCCGAAAAGAGGGAAACGGCATCTTCAAAATCCAAGTCCCCCAGGGGCTTAAGAAGCCGTCCCGAGGGGCCTACGTCCAGGGCAATAAACTTTTCTTGGGTCCCCCGGGATTCTTTTTGAGCTTCCCGGACAATCTCCACGGCGGCGGAGATGATTTCTTCCAGCTCTCCCTTGGGGAACTTCAAAGGGTTTGCCCCAAAGGTATTGGTGCACACTACGTTGCTTCCCCCATCGTAATAGGCCCGGGCAATGGCCTTGACCTCCTCCCGATGGGTCAGATTCCACCGTTCGGGACATTCTCCCGGAGCCAGCCCCGCCTCTTGCAGCAACGTCCCCGTTCCGCCATCCAAAAATAAAAAACGGTCCTTCAAATATTCTCTCAGATTCATAATATACTCACTTTCCAATCATATCGCCTGGGGGCGGGATAGATCCTCTGCCGACGATGGCGGTTTGTCCTCTGCCGACGACAGCGGTTTATCCTCTGCCAATGATGGCGTTTCGGGATTGCAAACGACTCGGGGCGGGATAGATTATCTGCCGATGATGGCGGTTACGGATTTGCAGGGGGACATCAGCAGGCTGTCGTTGAGGGTTAAGCCGATCTTTTGGCAGTCGAGGGTCTGGAAGATCTCCCGTTGCAGGGTCAGGGGGAGGTCCCCGTAGCCCGGGGAAAACCGGGGCCGGCAGGGGGCTTGGGTTTCTTCAAAGGCGTCGCAAAGGGCTTCGATCCGTTCGGTGCCGATGGCATCCCCGTAGAGGGCCTTCGTGGGGGAAAGAGCACCGTGCCGTGCCAGAAACCGATCGGGGGCGATCCCTACGGTGGCGGCAAAAACGATGATCTCCCCGCATCCCGAAAGGGCTTTTCGCAGGTCCCCGGACGGGGTTTTGGCAAAGCCCAGGTCCACGGCGTCGGAAGAAAAGGCCAGGGGAAATCGGCCGTAGCATACCCGGTAGGAGAGGAGGGGCAGCAGCTCGCAAAGGCACTGCTCCACTCCGGGGCCGGAAATTTCCGGCGTGGTTTTTAGATAGCGGAATATTTCCTGCCGACGGACGGGCGGTGGAGAAAATTCCTGAAAAAACGTCCGGCTCATCGGCCTAAAATATCCGACAGGTTGCTCTGAATTTTTTGGGCAACGTCGGGCTTGTTCATGGAATATACGTGGACGTTGGAAATATTGTTGGCAAACAGGTCGATGATCTGGTCGGTGGCGTAGGCGATGCCGGCCTGCTTCATAGACGCGGGGTCGGAGCCGAACTTGTCCACGATGGCCTTGAATCGCTGGGGCATAAAGGAGCCGGAGAGGGTCATGGCCCGTTCCACCTGATTGGCGTTGGTGATGGGCATGATTCCGGCCACCACCGGGACGGTGATTCCGGCCTCCCGGATCTTGTAGAGAAAATTATACAAAAGATTGTTGTCAAAAAACATCTGGGTGGTCAAAAATTCGCATCCGGCATCGACCTTTTCCTTCAAACGCCGAATATCTTCCTTTTGGTTCGGACTTTCCGGGTGAATCTCCGGATAGCAGGCCCCCCCGATGCAAAATCCCTGATCCTTCAGCTCTCGGATCAGGTCCACCGCATAGCGGTAATCCCATCCCCGGCGGTCTTCCTCAAGGCGGTGGGCGGGAATATCCCCCCGCAAGGCCATGACGTTTTCAATCCCCGCAGCCTTCATGGCTCCGATCCGTTCCCGAACCGACTCCCGGGTGGAGGAAACGCAGGTCAGATGGGCCAGGGTGGGGACCCCGTGATCCCGTTTGATGTGCTTTGAGATCTCCAGGGTGTATTGGCTGGTGCCGCCGCCGGCCCCGTAGGTCACGCTCATAAAGGACGGCTTGAGGGCAGCAATCTCATGGACCGCCTGCTCCACCGAGTCAAAGGACGCGTCGGTTTTGGGCGGGAACACTTCGAAGGAGAGGGAAAGGCGGTCGTCTTTCAGAATCGTGCTTAACTTCATAACGTACTCCAAATGTATCTTTTATTGCAAAATTTTATGGAAAGGACCGGCCCCCGGGGAGGGCGGAGGGGGTTATTTTGAGAAAAAGGATAAAATTCGGTCCAGATAGGGCTGTAAAATTTCGTTGCAGGACATATAAATCTCGTGCTTACTGCCGTCCACCTGAACCAACTCCCCGTGGGGGATGCGGGCCACGTAGGTTTCTTGGGACTTCCCGTGGACGAAATCGTCGGTCTCGGCCCGGAACAGCAAAACCGGGGCCTGAACGGTGGCACAATTGGAGCGATTCAAAAGAATCCGGGGAACGATGGTGGCCTGGAACAGCCACCTGTAGGTGGGAGACGCGGTCCTCAGATGGCGGTAGTGGACCCGTTTTTGATGGTAATACTCAAAGCGAGGCCGAGAGGTGCCGGAGCTGGCTTCAAAGGGGGCGTTTTCATCAAATTTCCCGTAATTCAGCACCGGCTTTTTTCCGTTCCCCGAAAGGCATAGGGTCAGGGCCAGGGCTTGCGTAAACCATCCGGGAAAAACGGAGGTCTTGGGGGCAATCATGGGAGCACTGAGCACCGCCCGCCGGAAGGCCACGGGGTGTTGGGACAGATACATGGCCCCGATGGCACCGCCCATGGAGTGGCCGAAGAGATACAGGGGCAGATTGACCGCATTGGGGCGGACGATTCGTTTGACGAAAAGGTCCAGGTCGTTTACGTAATCCTGAAATTTCCCGATATGGACCACCTGGGGGTTCTCCACCTCCCGGTGGGACTGTCCGTGGCCCCGATGGTCCAGGGCGAAGACCGAATACCCCGCTTCCAAAAAATAATAGGTCAGCTCCCGGAATTTCTCCGCCGATTCGGTAAATCCGTGGCTGATGACCACCGCCCCCACCGGGTCGGAGCAAAGATAATATTCGTAATGGAGCCGCATGCCCCGAACGATGGTCAGAACCCCCTTGTTGCGATACCGTTGCAACAGAGGCTCTACGGTGTTGACCATTTCTTCGTCAAACCGGTCCTCCGGCAAAAGGTTTGCCCGGACAAGACCCCGTCGGGAGGCACGATAGAGATGATTCATAAAAACCCTTTCCAAGAAAAACAAAGCGTAACAATCCAAAAAACAGGAGGGAAGCGGCCCCCTCAACCCCGCCCTGGAGCCCGCCGCCCGCGTTCAGAACAGCCCTTCCCGGGGCTATGCCGCCGGGGTCAGGCTAACCCTCCTCGGGCACGCCGCCGGGGTCAGGCTAACCCTCCTCGGGCACGCCGCCGGGGTCAGGCTAACCCTCCTCGGGCACGCC
>JAZTWH010000017.1:0-3553 GCA_045635765.1 Eubacteriales bacterium
TTTTTAAGGAAACGGTTTTTCCGCCGGTGTTAGGGCCGGTCACGATCAAAACGGAATAATCCTTCCCGATGGAAACGTCGATGGGGACCACTTGGTCTTTGGGAATCAGAGGATGACGGGCCCCGGAGAGAAGGGTCGCCCCCTCCTCGTTCAAATTGGGCTTAAAGGCAGAAATTTCAACCGCATAACGGGCCTTCGCAAAACAAAAATCAAAGAAGCATACGGTCTTAAAATTGCTGACCAACCAATCGGCACGGTCTCCGACCTGCTGAGAAAAGGACAAAAGAATCTTATCGATCTCCCGCCGTTCCTCCGCGGCAAGAACCGCGATTTCATTGTTGGCGTTGACCACCGCCATAGGTTCGATAAAAACCGTGGCTCCGCTGGAGGAGGTATCGTGGACCAATCCGGGGACGTCGTTGCGACATTCGGCCCGCACGGGCAGAACGTAGCGGTCGTTGCGGATGGTGACGATGGCGTCCTGGAGATACTGTCCTGCGGAACGCAGATAACTGTCCAATACGTTGCGGATCCTTGCCCGGGCGGCGGACTGCTTGCGACGAATATCCCGTAAGGCAGAGGATGCGGCGTCGGAAACCTCCTCAGGAGAGGGGAATGCGGTATGGATGCTATTTTCCAACAAAACGTCCGGGACAAGAATATCAAAATATTCGGTCAGGGCACCGCTTTCCGACGGCTTATTCTCCCGTAGCCCCCGGACGATACGAAGAAGATCCCCAATGGCAATCAACTCGTAAATGGCCAAGGTGGCACCGTTCTGGGCCCGCCGGGCAGAAGAAACGATGTCTCTCAGATCGGAGAAGGACGGAGCCCCGAACCGTTGCAGGATCGTCATGGCGGCGTCGGTCTCCTCCAAGGCCTTCCGGGCGGAATCCACCGTTTGACAGGGCTTCAAATCCCGGCACAGCTCCTTTGCGGAGGGAGAAATTGCATGAACCGCCAGGCGGTCCAGAATTTTATGATATTCCAGAGGAATCAGTTCATCCATAACGGTGAGACCTTTCAAAGAGAAATTTGCACATTGTGATAATATTCTAAAGAGGGGAAATTGGTGTCGGTAACGAAGGCCACGTAATCGGACAAAAGCTTGGAGAGATAATGGAGGGAGTCCTCATTCATCGAAAACAAATAGGCCTTCTTCCCCTCCCCGTGGGTTATGTGGCGGAGGGCTGAAATCATCCCCGGGGTCATGGGATAGCCGTTTCCGCAGTCGTTACAGAAAAATCCGTCCTGAAAGGACCACTTCACGGGGTCCTTTTGACAGTGGGAACAAGAAACGTCGGGAAAAACCCCTTCGATCACACAATATTTCGTCTCGTAGACCAGCTTAATCAGTTGTTCGTCAATCTTGGTAGAGCTCAGAAGATACAACGAATTCAAAAGTAAGGAACAGAGGGCCGAGGCGTCGGTCTCTTCCCCGCTTTTGGACGCGACGTCAACAAAATATTGGGCCAGGGCCAAACGGGAAACGTCCTCCCGAAGGCCGTAAAAAGCCTCCTCCACGTCGGCGGAATTAACGATGTACATTCCCTTGCCCTTATAAAGAACGTAATGGGAAAAAACAAAATTTTGGGCATATAGAACCGATTGCTTTTTATTCTTCCCCACAGAACGGGCAAGAACGGTAATTCGGCCGTGCTCCGGGGTCAGAAGGGTCAGAATCATATCTCGCTCGCCGTAGGGACGCCCCTTCAGGACAATGCCGTCGGTGACCACTTCCATGCAGTCTTGCTCCTTAAAATTCGTTGTATTCGTTGATCAGGGTTTCGTTGTTTCGCCAATCTTCCTTGACCTTTACCCGGCACTCCAGGTAGACCTTTCGGCCCAGCATGGTTTCGATTTCGTGACGAGCTTCCGTGGCAATTTTCTTCAGCATGGCTCCCTGCTTGCCAATAATGATGCCCTTGTGGGATTCCCGTTCGCAGATGATATTTACGTATATTTCGGTGACGTTTCCGTCTTCCCGATCCCGGAACAGAACCGTTTCCACGGCAGTTCCGTGGGGGACCTCTTCCCGGAGATTCCGCAACAGCTTTTCCCGGACCAGTTCTCCGGCCAGATACCGTTCGGTGCGGTCGGTAGCAACGTCGGTGGGATAATAGGTGACGGGGGAATCCTCCACGTATTTGAGGATTTCATCCAAAACGATTTTCACCCCGTCCTTCCGCAGAGCACTGACGGGAACGACGGAATCAAATTCATACAATTCCGCATAGGAGGCAATTACCTTTAAAATTTCGTCCTTGCGGATCTTGTCGATCTTGTTCAAGACGAGAATACAAGGAAGGCCGGAGCCTTGAATTTTTTTGATCACGTCCCGTTCCATGGAACCGGGAGCACGACATTCGGCTACGAACAGGATCAGATCCACGTCCCCGATGGATTCCTCAGCGACCTCGATCATGCGGGCACCCAGTTTGTTTTCGGGACGGTGGAACCCGGGGGTATCCAAGAATGCAATCTGGACGTCCTCTTCGTTATAGACACCCACGATGCGGCTGCGGGTGGTTTGGGGCTTGTCGGAAATAATAGAGATTTTTTCTCCCAAAATTGCGTTTAACAGGGTGGACTTTCCGACGTTGGTCCGTCCGATAATAGAAACGAATGCGGTTTTCATAGACTACCTCACAATATATTATTTACGCTTTTTCGGTGCCCACACGAAGAGCAACGCAAGGATCATAAAAAGAACAAGGGAAAGAATTCCGCCGGGGGTGGCAAGTTTCTCGATCACGACGGTCCAACGGGAAAGGTCGCGAAAGATCAGAACTGCCGAGACCGCAGCGGCAAGGGCGGACACCAAGACCGCACCTGCGGCCGCATCCTTGGCCTTTTCTGCCAGGGGGTGCCGTTGGTCGGTCATCAGGTCCACGGCATTTTCCACCGCGGTATTCAACAATTCAAAGGACAAAACCAAGGCGAAAAGAATCACGAGAATCACGGCTTGTCCGGCAGTTACTTCATAGAGAAAAGCCACCCCGAGGACCAAACAAACGGCCACCAAGTGGATTCGAAAGTTTCGTTCCTCCCGCACCGTTCGGCAGATGCCCTTCCAGGCGTAGCCGAAGGACCGAAACAAAGATTTCAACATTTCAATCATCGGGTGAGCCCCATTCCCTGCAAAATCGCTTCCTGCCGGGAAAACATTTCCCGTTCCTGCTCCGGCCCGTCCACGTGGTCGTAGCCCAGACAGTGGAGAACCGAATGGGCGGTCAAAAAGGCCACTTCCCGTTCATATGTATGGCCGTATTCCTCGGCCTGCTTCCGGGCCCGTTCCAAGGACAGGGCCATATCTCCCACGTAAAAATACCCATGCTCTGCCGAAGAATAATTCTCTAAAGGGGTCCCATTCTCTGCCGAAGAATAATTCTCTAAAGGGGTTCCATTCTCTGCCGAAAGATATTCATCTGCCGGGGGGTATTCTCCTGAAGGAAAGGAAAGGACGTCCGTGGGGCGGTCCATATCCCGGAATTGCCGGTTTAATTCCCGGATTGCCTTATCATCCACCAAAAGCACCGACATTTCACATTCC
>JAZTWH010000018.1:0-5434 GCA_045635765.1 Eubacteriales bacterium
CTCGGTGTAATAGGAGAGGGAAAAGACCTGCTCCGGCTCCGGCACCGTCTCAGAGGAGATATCGGAGGGATCGGAGGCATCTAAGATTTCGGAGATCTCTCCCTCGTCATAGAAAAAACTGCACCCGCAAAGACCCCATAAAAGTGTAGCCGCAAGCAAAACTGCCAGCGGCCCACGAAGGATTCGAAAAAAATCAGTCATTGTGATTCAGAGATTGTTTCGCCTGCTCCAGTGCGTTCATGGATGCGGCCAGAGAACGGGAAGATTCTTCCAATGCCCCTTCCACGTAGTTGATGGTGACGGTTCGCATCTTGATGGCGTCATTGCGTGCCTGCTCCAAAATCGCCTCGGCCCGTTCCTGGGCAACCCGAAGGACTTCCTGCTGGCTGACCAAAATTTCCACCTGTGCCTTGGCCCGATCCATCAGATTTTCAGCGTTGGCCCGGGCATTGGCGGTGATAAGCTCGGAATTCTTTTTGGCCCGTTCCAGCATATGCTTCGCTTCTTCCTGGGCGGTTTGGATCATGTTGTCCTTGTTCTGGATCAGTTCCTTGGCACGCTTCATTTCTCCGGGCAGACGAAGACGCAGTTCGCCCACGCACTTGTGGATCTTCGAACCGTCAACGATCATCTTGTTTTTCAGGAAGGGGACGTTCCAAGCTTCCTCCAGAAGGTCTTCCAGCTCTTGCAAGCCTTTTTCGAAATCGTTATCCATATCCTACATCCTTTCGGTCATTTTCTAATATCATCAAGAATCCCTTGCGGCAACACGGGGGAACAATCCCGGCCGGATTGCAGGAAGGCTCTTGCGTACGTGGAGGAAATTGCGGCCAATTCGGGGCGGGCGGGAAGATAAACGGTCTCCAGCTCCGGGGCCACCATGCGATTGATGTCGGCCAAATGATTTTCATATTCCAAATCGGAAACACTCCGAATTCCCTTAACCAAGACTTCGGCACCGATGGATTTGGCGTACTCCGCAATAACGCCGTCGCAAACCGCAACGGTGACGTTTTTCAGATCGGCAAAGGTTTTTTCACAAAAGCTCCGGCGGACGTCCTCGGAATAAAAGGAAGTTTTATCAGGATTCCGGCCAATGACTACCACGACCTCGTCAAAAAGGGCGGCGGCTCTGCGGACAATATCCTCATGCCCCTTGGTAATGGGGTCAAAGCTTCCGCAACAGACGGCTTTCATCAATCATCCCTGTCCTTTCGATGGTAAATCAACACCGAGACGGTCCCGTAATCATATCGCCGGCGAAGGATCAAATTCCCCTCTTCCTCCGGCTTTTCTTCCTCCCTGGCACATTCCAGAACCACGACGCCCGTTTTGGCCAATACCGGGTGCTGTCCGATCTGCTTCAGTGCTCGATCGGAAAGACCGATATTATAGGGGGGATCCACGAAAATAACGTCAAATTCCCGGTCAGCCTCGTATTTTAAAAATCGCTTGTAGTCGCAAAGCATTACCTTGGCATTGGCTTCAAAGCCGGTTTTTTTCAAGTTCTTGCGAACAATGTCCAGGGATTCCTTGGCGTTATCGCAAAAGACTCCGTAACCGGCACCCCGGCTGAGACATTCGATGCCAAGCTGCCCGGTGCCGGCAAAGAGGTCCAAAACACAGTCACACCGTTCAAACTGAATGATGTTAAACATGGACTCCTTGACCCGATCCAAGGTAGGACGAATCTCCTCCCGGTCAAAGCCAATCAGCTGAGTCCCCCGTTTGCTTCCTCCGACAACGCGCATCCGATTCCTCCGGAATAACATACTTCATGCAGTGTTAATTTATACACACTTGCATTGTACCACAAATTGTGGAAAATTGCAATAGTTTTTCGTTTTTTTTCCCACATTTGTAAAATTTAAATCCAATTTGGTATATTTTCTCCCAAAATAAGGAAATTAAACCGCATGAAAAACTCCCCGACGGGAGCGTCGGGGAGGAATCAAACAGCTTAGCGAATACGAAAACGGTTTACGGTGCGGATGGTTGCCGTCACCAACAAAATTCCCAGGGACAGGGCCGCCGCCAGCTCCAACGTGTACAGGGCCGTGGGGACAAAGGTTTCCAAATCTCCCCCAATAATGTGTGCCATGGTATAGTAGAGGGATCCCCCGGGGATCAGGGGAATCAGAGAGACGATGGAAAAGGTTGTGGCTGGGGTCTTTACTTTCCGGGCAAGGATTTCCGAATAGGCGGAAATTGCCGCGGAGACCAGAAAATACCTTAAAACCTCCGACTCCACCACCAACCCGAACAACAAAAACAGTCCCCAGGAAAGAAGTCCGCCCAAAGACGCAAGAAGCAATTTTTTCCCCCGAATGTTGAACAAAATCCCAAACCCAAAGGTTCCCAAGCAGCCGGTGATCACCTGTAAAATGCCGTCCCAGTTCATGCCGCACCTCCCACCGTAAAGACCGCGACCCAATATCCCAAAGCAATGGCAAGGGCCAGCAGCACAGCCTCCATAAACCGTAAAATGCCGGTAATCGTATCGCCGGTAAACAGATCCCGCAACGAATTAGTCAACCCGATGCCCGGGATCAGGGACATAATATTGCCGATGATAATATTATCCGCCGTGGGAACGGCACCGACGTGCAACAAAAACAGTGCCGTAGCGGCAGAGAGAAAAGAGCAAACAAAGCGATTAAGGATCTTATTGCACCGCAGTTGATCCAGGCCCATTCCGCCAAGGCCCACGGCTCCGCCAATGGCATAAGCCGATAGAATTTCCCACAAATCCCGTCCCCCAAAGAAAACACAGAAGGAACCGGCAATCAGAGCATAACAAATCAGCTGAAACCAATTCGAATACCGGGGAACGCTGTCCAATCGATACAGTTCTTCGGCAATTTCCTCCGCTTCCGGCGTATTTGCGGTAATCCTGCGAACCAAATCGTTGAGCAAATGGAGTCGCTCCATATCAAAAGAAGCCTTTTTAACCCGGCGGGAATGGGTGCTGTGAAATCCATCTTTCCCCTGCACCGTTAAGATCACGTTCGAAGAGGTTGCATACGCCTGAGGCGCACAACCGTACGCGGTACACATACGGGTAATGCTCTCCTCCACCCTTCCAATCTCCGCACCAGACTCAATCATTTGCTGAGCAATTTCCATCAAAAGCTCCATCTTTTTGTCCGTCATAAAATTCTCCTGAACCATAGAAGTCTTGTACTCAAATTATAACACAACCGCAAAAAAAATGCAATACCCCAGAATGACAAAATAGCATATTTTTGTCCATTTAAATATCTAAAAACAATAAATTCCCACCGTAAGAACCTTGTCCCCAACACAAAAAAGAGCGAAGGCTCTGTGGAACCTTCGCTCTGCTTCATCCGTTCTCGGATCAATTACATCAATTTGGCACCGTTGATCTTGATGCCGGGGCCCATGGTAGAGGCGACGACGACGCTCTTCAGGTACTGTCCCTTCGCAGCGGCGGGCTTCGCCTTGATGATCGCACCCATCAGGGCGTTGAAGTTTTCTTCCAGCTTTTCGGGGCCGAAGGAAACCTTTCCGATGGGGCAGTGGATAATGTTGGTCTTATCAAGACGGTATTCGATCTTACCGGCTTTGATTTCCTTAACGGCCTGACCGATGTTCATAGACACCGTGCCGGCTTTGGGGTTAGGCATCAAGCCCTTGGGACCGAGGACCTTACCGAGACGTCCGACCAGACCCATCATATCGGGGCTGGCAACGACGACGTCGAAATCGAACCAGTTTTTATGCTGGATCTTAGCAACGAGTTCCTCGCCGCCAACGAATTCCGCACCGGCTTCTTCCGCTTCCTTCACCTTGTCGCCCTTAGCGAAGGCCAGGACACGGACGGATTTCCCGGTACCGTGGGGAAGAACGATGGCACCGCGGACCTGCTGATCCGCATGACGGGAGTCAACGCCGAGACGGACGTGAACTTCCACGGTCTCATCGAACTTCGCCTTGGAAGTTTCGATGGCCAGCTTCATAGCCTCGTCAGCGTCGTAAAGTTTGCTTTTTTCAATGAGCTTCGCGCTCTCGATATATTTCTTACCTTTTTTCATTGTTACTTAATTCCTCCTGAGTGGTTGTATTGGATAAATCCTCCCACAATTTGCGGCAACGTCAGTCAGCCACAACAACGCCCATGCTGCGGGCGGTGCCGGCGATCATGCTCATGGCAGCTTCGATGCTGTTGGCGTTGAGATCGGGCATTTTGGTTTCAGCGATCTGGCGAATCTGATCTTTGGTGATTGTAGCGACTTTGTTCTTGTTGGGAACGCCGGATGCAGTTTCAATTCCGCAGGCCTTCTTAATGAGAACGGCAGCCGGAGGAGTCTTGGTGATGAAAGAGAAGGAACGGTCAGCGTAAACGGTGATCACAACGGGGATGATCATGCCGGGCTGATCCTTGGTTCTTTCGTTGAATTCCTTGGTGAACGCCATAATGTTGACGCCGCTCTGACCAAGGGCAGGACCGACAGGGGGAGCGGGAGTTGCCTTCCCTGCAGGAATCTGAAGCTTGATATAACCGATAATTTTCTGGGCCATTTTTTATGCCTCCATTAGTATTCTAATAATTCAACCTGTGCGAGATCCAGTTCCACCGGGGTTTCGCGGCCGAACATCGACGCAATGACCCGGACCTTGCCCGCGGCCACGTCGACGGTATCCACCGTGCCGATGAAATCCTTGAACGCACCATCGATGATTTTGACGTTGTCGCCCTGAGCGTAGGGAAGGGCCACTTCCTGACGGGCAATACCCATAAAGGACATCTCTTCGTCGGTCAGCGGGGTGGGTTCCCCTTCGGGGCCTACAAAGCCGGTCACACCGCGAATCCCTCGGATGAGGATCCAGGTATCATCGTTGACCACCATGTTGATCAGTACGTATCCGGGGAACAGTTTCCGTTCGACCTGGACCTCTTCTCCGTTCTTGATCTCGGTCACGGTTTCCATGGGGATGCGGACCTCGCAGATCAAGTCCTGAAGAGAACGGAGCTCAACGATCGTCTGGATGCTGTTTGCAACTTTGTTTTCGTATCCGGAATAGGTATGAAGGACATACCACTTCGCGGCGTTGTTCGATTCAGCCATAATTACCTCCGGATGATAGACTTTGCTTGAACGGATTTTTTCCCTTAATGAACCAAAAAGTCCATCAGAGCCTTAAACAGCACATCGACCAAGCCGATAAAAATGCCGGAGCCGACCACGACCACAATAACCACCGTGGTGTTGTTCACAACCTGACGGAAGGAAGGCCACGTGACCTTCTTCAGTTCGCTACGCATTCCCTTAATGAATGCCCAAATCCGTTTGAAAACGCCGGGTTTTTTTGCCGCGGGCTTTTTGTCGTTCTTCTCAACTTTAGCCTCGGCTGCGGTTTTCTTTTCAGCCATAGCGTTTCTCCTTATTTCGTTTCTTTGTGTGTTGTGTGT
>JAZTWH010000019.1:0-40119 GCA_045635765.1 Eubacteriales bacterium
AGACCGCATCCAAAAGATCCCCGATTCCCAAACCGTGAACCGAAGAAACAGCGATGGGGTCGCCCATCCCCAAATTATAAAATTCGTAAAATTCCGGGGGATTTTCTCCGGGACGGTCAATCTTATTGACACAGAGAACCACGTTTTTCCCGGCCTTCATCAGCATGCGGGCCACTTCCACGTCCGCATCGGTAACGCCGGATTTAATATCGGTAACGAAAATTACCGCATCGGCCTGATCGATGGCGATCTGGGCCTGCCGACGCATCTGATCCAGGATTTCATTACCGGTGTAGGGTTCGATTCCACCCGTATCCACCAGGGTAAAGTCTCTGCCCCGCCACTCGAAATCGCAATAAATCCGATCCCGGGTCACGCCGGGGGTATCTTCAATAATAGAAAGACGCTGGCCGACGATCTTGTTAAAGAGCGTAGACTTTCCCACGTTGGGACGGCCGACGACTGCAATCATGGGGTTTGCCATAGAAACTCTCCTTTCAGGGGCGGGCGGCACGCAAAAATGCATCCGCAAGTCCTTCTGCCCCATCCTCCAGAATCAGGACCTTTACGTCCAATTCTTGTTCCACGGACCGAACGGAAACGTCATCCAAAAACTTATCCTCCCGAAGCATGACCCGAGGGATAAGCAGATAATCCCCCAAGTCCTTCCCCTTCAGCTGAGCAATAACGTCCCGGCCGGTCACAAGGCCGGCAACGGTAACGTCGTGGCCGAAGAAGTCATTTTCAATTCCGTATACGTGACACTGAAGGCCCGTATATTTCTCTTTCATTTTATCCACACAGCTGCGAATAAAATCTTCGGCAATCTTCCCGGTAATACTGCTGACCCGGATGGGATAAGGAATGGGCTCCACGATAAACGACATGAGATCCTCCGTCTCCCGCCGGAAGGAAGCGATCATCCCGACACCGTTTTCCATTTGTTCAAATTCTTCGTAATAATCGAAGTCCGGCAACGGAAGGCCTGCCTTGAGATACAGTTCGTCCGCGGCCCAAACCAGACGGGTGCCCAAATCGGTCAGGCACTGATCGGCGAAGGCCTCCACCTGTTCCACGATGGTCTTACATTCCTCAGGAGTATAGACCCGGAGAGGTTCCAGTCCATCCCGAAACCGGGTCAAGCCCACGGGGACCACCGAAACGCTGGAAAGCTGAGGATGAAGGGTCTTTAAATCCTGCAGAGAGCGGGCTAATTCTTCTCCGTCGTTCCAACCGGGACAAAGAACGATCTGGGCCCGCAGGTTGATTCCCGCATCCCGAAAACGCTGCATCAACTCAAAGCCCCGGGCGGCGGCGGGATTTTTCATCATCTTCACCCGAAGCTCGGGGTTGGTCGTATGGACCGAAATATTGAAGGGAGACACCTTCATATTGACGATGCGTTCCACGTCCTCGTCAGACAGATTGGTCATGGTGACATAATTGCCGTAGAGCAACGAAAGGCGAAAATCATCGTCTTTATAATACATGGTTTCCCGCATTTTGGGGGGAAGTTGATCAATAAAGCAGAAAATACATTTATTTTTACAGGACCGTTGCCGGTCCATCAGATAATTTTCAAATTCAAGGCCCGGATCTTCCGTAGGCTTTTTCAGCCGGGCAGAGAAGGTTTTTCCGTTCCGGCACAGAGTAATGTCCGTAACGCCGAGGGAGGTCTGGTACATATAATCCAAAAAATCCCGGACGGGGGTACCGTTTACGGCAAGAAGCTCGTCGCCGGGCAATGCTTTTTTTCGGAAAGGGCTGTGTTTTTCTACACGGCGGATCAATGACATATTCTAATTCCTTTTGTTGATTGCAATTTTTTTGGACACAAAACGACGGAGAAACATCATTCTTCCCTTAGAAAGAAGAGAATGTTTCCCCCTCGGATTGATACGACAAAACTCACTTCGCCGCTTCGTTGTTCATTTTCAGAACCTGCTTACCGTCATAGTAGCCGCAAGCTTTGCAAACACGGTGAGAAAGAACGTATTCGCCGCAGTTGGGGCATTTGACCATGCCGGGCATTTCGAGCTTCCAAACGCTGGAACGTGTCATATGCTTTCTCTGTTTCGAGACCTTTTTCTTCGGTGCGATCATTGGTGGACACCTCCTGTTTCCAATATCAAATTAAACACTCAGTGATTGCATCCGCAATCCCCGTCATTGAGATTTTTCCCGCAACTCGGGCAGAGACCCAGGCAATCTTCCTTGCAAAGAATCTTTGCGGGGAGGGCCAGGACCAAGGCGTCGTAAGCGGTCTTCTCAAGATCGATCTTCCCGTTTTCCACCGTTACGGAGTCGTCCTCGGACGATTCCAGCGTAAGTACCGTTTTCAATTCGGATTGAAGGGAAAGAACGGCATCTTCCAGGCATCGGTCGCAAGCGGCGACACAAGTCCCGGAGACGGAAGCGCGGAAGGTCATAACGCCGACGACGTTGCGAAGCTTGCCGGTAATCCGGACTTCGGAAAAGGAGGGTTCCGCGGCGGACAGATCCACCTGCACATCAAAGGGCAGGCTTTCCCCGTCACTGCGGCTGAAATCGTTAATATCCAAAAACCGCATATTGGAGCTCCTTTCGTTCGTCGGTGCAAAACACATACTTATATATTATACCACAAATTTTCAGAATGTCAAGTAGTAAATTTGAAAACTTTATTTGACCTCGCGGCCGCCGTCCCAAGGAGAAGTAACGTAAAAGGAGCCGGGAAACCCGGTGCGTTCCTTGTAATTCCTACCCACCTCGTCGATAAAGCGGTCCACGGCGTCCTCAGCGACGATACTGACCGTGCATCCCCCGAACCCGGCCCCGGTCATACGGGAGCCGATACACCCGTCGATCTTCAGGGACTCCTCCACCATCACGTCCAAATTCAGCCCGGTTACCTCGTACAGGTCCCGCAGGGAAATATGGGAGGAGGTCATCAGATGGCCCAAGGAACGGAGATCCCCGGAATTCAAGGCCTCGATGGACTTCAACACCCGGTCACATTCATAGACCACGTGCTCCGCCCGACGGCGTTCCACCTCGTTGCGGATCAGATGCTTTGCATCCTCAAACTGTTCTACGGAAACGGCCCGCAGACAGTCGGCCTGCGGATAGGCAATCTGCAGGTGCTTCAAGGCAGATTCACATTCGGCCCGGCGTTCGTTATATTTGGAACCGGCAAGGCCCCGCTTTTTGTTGGTATTTCCGATCACGATCTTATATCCGGTCAAAACCAGGGGAACGTATTGATAATCCAGGGTCTTGCAATCCAGAAAAATGGCATGGTCCTTCTTCCCCATGGCACTGGCGAACTGGTCCATAATCCCGCAATTGACGCCGCAATAGACGATTTCCGCCTCCTGGGCAAGCTTTGCCATTTCGATCATATCGACAGGCTCGGAGATCTCCCTGGCTTCGTTGGAAAAAGTGGCAAGGGTCAAGGCCATAACCACCTCAATGGCGGCGGAAGAAGAAAGCCCTGCCCCGAGAGGAACCGTATCGTGATACAGAATATCACAGGAACAGATTTCATATCCGTGGCTTTGCAGCACGTAGGCAACCCCGGCCTGATAATTGCCCCATTTCAGGTCCTTATAGGAATCAAGGCGGTCAATATCCAGTTCCACACGGTCGGGAAGGTCGGTGGCGGCCAGGCGGATCTTTCCGCGGTCGGTCTTACGAACAAGGATATGGGAAGCCTGTTCCAATGCGGTAGGAAAAACGTACCCACCGTTGTAGTCGGTATATTCTCCGATCAGATTGACTCTCCCGGGAGAAACGAACATGCGGACGTCGGAGGGATCTCCGCCGTACAAATCGCAAAACTTGGTAAGCAACTCTTGATTCACCGTATCGTAGTATCCTTTCTGAATCGTACCCGGGTTTATTATACACTATTCTGCTTTGAATGTCAAGACGAATTTGCAACAAACATAGAAATATTAAAGAATATTTTCCCAGGTAGGACGATGGGTCTCGGACAGTTCCTTGAGGGTTTTGGACAGATCGGTCAGGGCTTCCAGGGCGGGGGAAGCGTCGCCCTCTCCGGCCAACTGCTGTGCCCGGGACAGGGCCCGTTGAATTTCGTGGATACGGGCATCGTTGACGAAGATTCCGAGAAAGGGGCGGCGGCGGTTAAAATCGGAAATGAGGTCTTCCAACAAATTCAAGCCCTGTTGTTCGGTCATGTCCTCCGACAGTGCTTGGCAGACCTTATCCGCCTGGGCGGCCAGATCTTCCGCCACCTCGGCAAGGGAATTTTGTCCCACCGAAACAAAAAATACCAAGGCAACGGCGACTGCCATTGCAGAAAGAAAGCGACTGATCACGAGGCATCCTCCCGGGGGATACAGGTATAACGGCCGGCAATTTCATAGAGCAAAAAGACGTTTTTCGCCTCGGCCACCCCCTCTTTCGTAAGAATTGCGGCCAAGGCTCCGTCGTCAATACCCCGGCGGTGAAGATTCTCCTGAACGGGGACCCCGTCGGAGATTAAAATGAGGGGCAAGGTCTTCTGCGTTGCACCCTTTTTGGGAATTACGCTGACCTTTCCGTCGGTCTCCAAAACGCAATATTTCACGTCTTCCACCGCCATTAGCCCGTTTTGGCGAAGCTCCTCCAACAATTCCCCTACCGTCATTTGGGACTTTTTCATCTCCCGCTGATTGATTTTTCCGTCATCGATCAGCACCGAATACCGTCCCCCTAAGATCCGATTAAAAAGGGGAACCTTCAACGTCAAGAAGGAAAAAAGGATCTCCAAAACCACCAACGTCACCATGGGGACGACGCTGTACACCAAGGGCATTTCCAGATCCTGCATACACAGGGTCGCAAGATCGGAAATGAGAAGGGTAATGACCAGCTCCGCCGGTTCCAGCTCCCCAATCTGTCGTTTCCCCATACACCGCAGGGCCGTGATGGTTAATACATATAAAATTGCCGTTCGGATCATTGCCACTGCCATACGTTTCCGCCCCTATTGTTTTTTCTTATTTTTACTTGTTTTATCCGAAAATATGCAAATACGTTTTTTTGGCACGGAGCAAATTTCTTTGTACGGTGACGGTCCCAGGGGGAGAGCAACGTTTGATATTAGATAAGATTTCGTTAACGGTGGGATTTTCCGAAAAGAATGGAATTTTGACAGTCTGAATCCTTGCATCGCAACGAGTGGGTGGGTTGAATTCACTCCGCGGTTGTTTTTTGCAAAAAAAATGCGGGGGCTTCCGAATGGGAAGTCCCCGGGATTTTTTGAGTTGTTTAACGGGATGCGACGACAAGGGTTTCCTTGGCGATCATGAGTTCTTCGTTGGTGGGAATGACCAGGACCTTGATCTTGGAATTTTTGCCGGTGATGTCCACGGTGCCCCGGGTCTGATTGGCTTCTTCGTCAATTTCGATCCCCAGGGGTTCCAGGAGGCCTTTGCAAACGTTTTTACGGGTGGTGGGGCCGTTTTCGCCGATTCCGGCCGTGAATACGATGCAGTCCACGCCTCCGAGGATGGCGATATAGCCTGCCATGATCTGCTTACACTGATAGCCGAACATTTCCAGGGCCAAGGCACATCTTTCATCGCCCTCGTTGGCCCGGGCTTCCAGATCCCGGAAGTCGCTGTAACCACCGGAAACGGCGTAAACGCCGGACTTTTTGTTCATGATATTGTTCAGCTCGGTGCCGTTCATATGACGCAGTTCACCGGTCGTTTCATCCTTGACCAACTCGTTGTCCAAAAGGAGGGGGACGATGGCGGGGTCAATGGAGCCGCAGCGGGTTCCCATCAGGGGGCCGGCGAGGGGGGTCAGACCCATGGAGGTATCGACACAGCGGCCTTTATCTACGGCAGTGATGGAAGAACCGTTGCCCAGGTGCAGGGTTACCATCTTCAGCTCTTCGGGCTTTTTGCCAAGATATTCGGCAGTTTTCTGAGAAACGTACTTATGAGAGGTCCCGTGGGCACCGTAACGCTTGATGCTGTATTTTTCGCACAGTTCCCGGGGCAAAGAGTAGGTCTTTGCAACGTCGGGCATGGTGGAATGGAATGCGGTATCAAAGACGGCAACGTGGGGGATATTGGGCATGGCCTGACGGCAGGCCCGGATTCCGGCGGCATTGGGGATTGCATGGAGGGGAGCCAGGGTCTTGCACGCCTCGATTTTTTCGATGACCTCTTCGCTGTCGACCAGGGTTGCTTCCATGAAGAAGCTTCCGCCGTGGACGATGCGGTGGCCGGCGGCACCGATTTCGGAGATATCCGCAATCACGCCTATCTCGGGGTCCACCAGGGTTTCGAGAACTTTATTGGCCGCGACGGTATGGTCGGGGAAAGGAATTTCCTTCTCGATGGCAACGTCCTTTCCGGGAGCCTTGTAAGAAAACACACCGTCAATGCCGATGCGGTCGCAGTTTCCTTTCGCAATAACCTCTTCGTTGTCCATATCGAAGAGCTGGTACTTCAAGGAAGAACTTCCTGCGTTGATAACTAAAATCTTCATCTGTTTACGCCTCTCTCTATCTTGATTTTTTTTAAACTTTGTAGTATAATGGTTACACGAACTATATTATAGTCCTTTTCGGGAAAAATTGCAAGAGATTTTACATTTTTTTGCGTTTTGGAGAGCAAAAAGGAGGTAAAGCGTGAGAATTGCGGGGATTATTGCGGAATACAACCCCTTCCATAAGGGGCATGAATATCAGGTTGGCCGGCTGCGGGAGATGGGGTACGAGGGAGTCGTTGCGGTCATGAGCGGAAATTTCGTACAACGGGCGGACGCAGCTTTGACCGACAAATACCGGCGGGGAGAAGGGGCCGTCCGTTCGGGCGTAGATTTGGTTTTGGAGCTTCCTCTATGCTACGCCCTCTCCTCCGCAGAGGATTTTGCGTTGGGGGGAATCGGAATTCTTTCTGCAACGGGCGTGGTGGAGACCGTTTGCTGCGGATGCGAAAGCGGAGAAGAAAAAAACCGATTGCAGTACGAAGCCCTGCGGGATGCCGATGCCCGGGGGGAAATTGGAAAGAAAATGAAACAGGGTCTCTCCTACCCCGGAGCCTGTCAACGGGCAGTGACGGAAGCGGGGGCGGCATGGAGCAACGAGCCCAACGACGTTTTGGCCTTAGCCTACCGAAAGGCCATCGACCGGGTCGACCCATCGTTACGGTTGATGGCCATCGAGAGGAAGGGAAGCTACCATGGGTTTTCCGGGGGATTTGAAAGTGCCGAATCCATTCGCAGACGCTTCCGTTTGGGAGAAGACGTAGCCGATTCTCTCCCGGAAGGCTCTCTGCAGATGTTAAAGGGAGCTCCCGTAGCGGATTTGAAGCGATTGGAACGGGGCATTTTGGCTTATTACCGCACCGTTTCTCCCCGGGAATTAAAGGGGTTTTACGGCATGCGGGAAGGTCTTGCGGAGCGAATCTGCAGGTTTGCGGACGCCGCCACCCTGGAGGAATGGTACGAGAGGGTAAAAACGAAGAGGTTTCCCCATTCGGCAGTCCGCAGGGCCGTCTTGTGCGGATATTTAAAACTGCCGGCGACACTTCCGGAGCTGACGTACCTCCGGGTTCTGGCCTTCAACGAACGGGGACAGGAAATTTTGCGGGAAATGAAGAAAAAATCCCGTTTGCCCATTCTATCTTCCCTGACGCCGAAGTGGAAACAGGACGCCCTGGCCTCGGCCCAATTACGAGGCGACGAAATTTTCTCCCTGGCTCTGCCGGAACCGGAAAAACTTCTGCGGGACCTGACCGAAAGTGCGAGAAAAATATGTCAATTATGAAAAAATTTTATTATTTCCTGCGAAACCCTTTACAAAATTACAGTTTTGTAGTAAAATTATATAGGAATATAGAATACGATTACCTTGGAGGATTGCATGGAAACAAAGTATAAGAGAGCTCTCATCAAGTTAAGCGGAGAAGCGTTATCCGGATCCTTGGGCCACGGCATTGATTTCGCAACGGCCACGGAGGTTTGCCGGAACATCGTAAAAAGCCTGGAATACGGGGCACAGATTGCCATCGTATGCGGTGCCGGAAATTTCTGGCGGGGTCGTCAGGGTTCCGATATGGATCCCGTAAAGGCGGATCAGATGGGAATGCTGGCCACCAACATGAACGCCATTGCTCTGTCCGAGCTTTTTCGCTCGGTAGGTGCGGAAGCGAAGGTCCTTTCCGCCGTTCCCATGCCCCAGGTATGCGAAACCTACACCAAGGATTTGGCCGACAAGTACCTGAACGAAGGAAAGATCGTGATTTTTGGCGGAGGTACGGGCTGTCCCTTTTTCACCACCGATACGGCGGCGGCCCTGCGGGCCATTGAGATCGGGGCGGACATTGCTCTGATGGCTAAGGCCGTGGACGGGGTGTACGACAAGGATCCCAGAACCAATACCGACGCAGTGAAATTTGATTCCATTACTTATTCCGAAATTCTTGACAAAAAGCTGGGGGTAATCGACTTAACGGCGGCCTCCCTGTGCATGGAAAAAAATATGCCCGTCCTTCTTTTCCAATTGGGCAAAGGGGAAAGCATCAGCGAGGCTCTGTGCGGAAACAACGTCGGAACCGTGATCAATGTATAAGACAACGCGAACGTGAAATAAATATCTTTACGGAGGATTCAATATGAAACCCGAATTCAAAGAAACCAACGACAGAATGGAAAAATCCCGCCAAGCCCTGCAAAATGATTTTGCAGCCATCCGTGCATCCGCTGCAAACGTTGCGGTGCTGGACAAAATTTCCGTTGATTATTGGGGTGTAAAGACCCCCATTCAGCAGGTTGCCACCGTTTCCGTTCAGGAAGGAAAAACCTTGGTCATTCAACCCTACGACGCCTCCCTGCTGAAGACCATTGAGAAGGCCATTCAGGTCTCGGATCTGGGAATCAACCCCCAGAATGACGGCAGGGTCATCCGCCTTGCCTTCCCTCCTCTGACGGAAGAACGCCGCAAGAGCATCGTAAAGGACATCGGAAAAATGTCCGAGGAATCCAAAACGGCCATCCGTAACATCCGCAGAGACGCCCTGGAAGGCTTCAAGGCTCTGAAAAAGAAGAGCGAGATCACGGAAGACGATCTGAAAAACGCAGAAAAAGAGATTCAGAATCTGACCGATAAGTTCTGCAAAGACATCGACGCAATGCGTGCCGCAAAGGAAAAGGAAATTCTTTCGGTCTGATTTTGCAACGTTGAATTGGCTGACCGTTGCCGCACCTGCGGCAACGGTTCCGATTATGAAAGAAAAAAACTAAGACGTTTCGGGAGTAGATCGATTTGGATCAGAAACATCTGCCGGTGCATATCGGCTTTATTATGGACGGAAACCGCCGTTGGGCGAAAGAACGGGGCCTGACCACGCCCCAGGGACACAAGGCCGGCGCGGATGCCTTGGAACGGATCGTGGAAGCCTGCTTTGAACGGGGGATCCGTCACATTACCTTTTATGCTTTTTCGACGGAAAACTGGAACCGTCCCGCCGCCGAGGTTTCGGCGTTGATGGCACTGTTTTCCCGTTACCTGGATGCCCTTCTGGACCGTTGGGAGAACAGTAAAAAGGAAGTTTATCACTATACCCGCATCTGTTTTATCGGCGATTTGTCGGACTTTGATGCAAAATTTCGGGAACGGGTTCGGAAAATTGAAGATCTTTCCAAAACCAAAGACGTCCGCATGACCATGAACATTGCCATCAATTACGGCGGAAGGGCTGATATTTTACAAGCGGTCAACCGTGCCGTTTCCGAGGGGAAACGGGTTTTGTCCCAAAAAGACATCAGCGACCGTCTTTACACGGCAGGTCAGCCGGATCCGGATCTGATCGTCCGTACGGGAGGCGAAATGCGGCTTTCCAATTTCCTGTTGTGGCAGTCTTCTTATGCAGAATACTATTCCGACCCTTGCTTTTGGCCGGACTTTGACGCAGGCAGACTGGATTTGGCCATACAAGCCTATGCCCAACGGGTACGCAAGTTTGGCGGAAACCAATAAATTGACGAAATGAGGGATCGAAGGATGAAAACACGGGTCTTGTCCGGCGTGTGCATCTTTGCATTTTTGATCTTGCTGATCATTACTTCCGGAATTCCATTTATTTTAAATTCGATTATGGCCGCCGTTGCGGCCGCTGGAATTTACGAACTGTTTAAGGTCGGAGGCCTTTCCTCCAAAAAAGTGCTGACCGCAGGGGCTATGGCCTTTGGGGCCGTTTTCGTGTTTTTCTCCGATCCGGTCTTTCCCCGGTACCGGGAAGGGCTGACGGTGGCTGCATTTCTTCTGATTCTGTTGGCCTTTACATACTATCTGCGGGGATACGGGAAAACGTCCCTCCCGGAATTGGCCTTTGGACTGATCATGACGCTGCTGGCGGCCTATTTTTTCTCCGCCGTCGTCCTGACCCGGCGGACCGATCACGGATTTTGGAATTTGATTATGATATTCCTCCTTTCGTGGGTTCCCGATACCGGGGCCTATTTTTGCGGTTCCCTCTTCGGAAAACACAAGCTGGCACCGGTGATTTCTCCGAAAAAGACGGTGGAAGGGGCCGTAGGCGGAATGTTCGTCTGCGTGGGAATCTCCTATCTCTACGCCTGGCTGGTGAGCCTGACGGGAGCCTCGGTCTGTTATGGGGCCGTGGTGTACTACGCACTTTTGGGCACGCTGATCTCGATTTTGGGAGACTTGGCCGCATCGCTGATTAAACGCTATTACAACGTAAAAGACTACGGCAATCTGATCCCCGGGCACGGTGGAATCATGGACCGATTTGATTCGATTTGGTTCGTCGCCCCCTTCGTGTACCTGATGACGCAGATCTGCCCGATCTTTGGATGATGGAAATAAAAAATACGAATACGATCAAAATGCAGAAACAGAACCGAGACGCACTTGATTAAGATACCGAATAGAATTGAAACGCATCTTGATTAAGATACGGGAACAGGAATAGGACGCATCTTGATTAAGATGCGGGAACAGGAATGGGACGCATCTTGATTAAGATACAGGAACAGGAATGGGACGCATTTTCAGTTTGAGTCTCAGATGAATACGTGAGACAAATCTTAATTTTAGGATAATCGAAGAAAAATGAAACGAATCTTGATTTTGGGATCTACGGGATCCATCGGAAGGCAAACCATATCGGTTCTGGAGAAACTGGGGCTTACTGCCGCAGGTCTTTCGGCAAACTCCGACGTAGACCGGATGGAACGGCAGATCCGAGCCTTAAAACCTGCCTTTGCGGTTATGACCGACGCGTCTGCCGCGGAAGAATTAAAAGCACGGGTATCGGACACACAAACCGTCGTTCTTGGGGGTGCCGAAGGGCTTGTGACGATGATCCGGGAAGCGGATTTTGATATTGCGGTCAACGGAATCGTAGGGATGGCGGGGACCCTTCCCTTTTTGGAAATTCTCCGAAGAGGCAAGGACGTTGCCGTAGCAAACAAGGAATCCTTGGTTACGGCAGGCCAAATCATAAAAAGAGAAGCTCAAAAGCACGGGGCAAAGATTCTCCCGGTGGACAGCGAGCATTCCGCGATTTTCCAATGCTTGCAGGCAGCACCTCCGCAACGGAGACTGAAAAAGATTTTACTGACCTGTTCCGGGGGGCCTTTTTTTGGGCAAACCAAGGAACAGATTGCCGCCGTAACCCCGGAGATGGCTCTCCGCCATCCCAGCTGGAAGATGGGGGCGAAGATCACCGTGGATTGTGCGACGATGATGAACAAAGGGCTGGAGATCATGGAAGCGGTACGGCTGTTCGATCTGCCGGAGGACCGCATTGAGGTTCTGATTCACCGGGAAAGCATCATACACTCTCTTGTAGAGTTTGATGATCATTCCCTGTTGGCCCAGCTGGGACTGCCGGATATGCGGATTGCCATTCAGTATGCCTTGACTTATCCCGACCGATTTCCCTCTCCCGTAGACGAATTGGATCTGACAACGGCGACAGCGTTGCATTTTGCAAGGCCTGACACGGACGTATTTCCGGCGACGGAGCTCTGCCGGCAGGCAATCCGTGCCGACGGAATTTATCCCACGGTGGTCAACGCGGCCAACGAAATTGCGGTGCACGCCTTTTTGAATCAGCGGATTTCCTTCCCTGCCATTGTGGATGTGATCCGCAGACAGGTGGAGGAAGCAACGCCTATTTCCAACCCCGATCTGGAGCAGATTTTTGACGTCGACCGTACCGTGCGGAAACGTACAGAGGAATGGATCGCAACCCTTTGATTTTTCCAGAAGGAGCAAGTGTTTTGGATATTGTTTTGCAGATTATTTATACCGTTTTGGTTTTAAGCGTATTGATTTTCGTTCATGAGTTGGGGCATTTTATTGCCGCAAAGGCCTGCGGAGTGCGGGTAACGGAATTTGCCCTGGGAATGGGCCCGGCCATTGCAAAAAAGCAGGGGAAGGAGACCCTTTACAGTCTCCGGCTCTTCCCCATCGGGGGATTTTGTGCCATGACGGGGGAAGACGAAGAAATTCGGGATGACCCGAAGGCCATGCGAAACAAACCCCTTTGGATGCGGATGATCATCGTGGTGGCAGGCTCGGTAATGAATTTTTTGCTGGGGTTGACGTTGGTTTCGATCATCGTTTGCTTCAGCAATATTCCCTCCACGACGGTAGCACAATTCGACGAAAATGCCACGTCGGTCCATTGCGGATTACAGAAGGGAGACGAAATCATTTCCGTAAACGGGAAAAAGGTCTCGGATTATACGGGCATGATGACGGAGTTGTCCCGTTGTTACAATGAAGATACCGTGTCCCTTACGGTTTTGAGAAACGGGCAGGAAATCATTTTGCAAAAGGTTACCTTCCCCACGGAAGGGGTGGATGAAGGACTGCGTTATCCCGTAGTGGATTTCCTGGTTTACCGGGCGAAAAAGACCCCTGGCGTAGTCATAAAGCAGATATTTCTGCAAACGGGGGCTTATATTACCAGCATCGTCAACAGTTTGGGGGATATGATTTCGGGGCGGGTCTCGCTGAAGTACGTTTCGGGGCCCGTGGGGATCTCCTCGGTTATTTCGGAGGCGGCCTCTTACGGAATTCTGTCTCTTCTTTCGGTGGCGGCCCTGATTTCGGTAAACCTGGGTGTCATGAATATGCTCCCCCTTCCGGCCCTGGACGGCGGACGGTTTTTATGCTTGCTCATTGAAGGGATCATCCGGCGTCCCATTCCGGCGAAGGTGGAGGGCATCATTCACGCAATCGGATTGGTTTTACTGTTGGGATTGATGCTGGTCATTGCATTTAAAGATATTTTCTTTCCCATTTATTAAGGAGAAACTCTATGGCATCGAAAAAACGGATCATCGCCCGTGGGGTTCCCATCGGAGGCGGCGGAGACATTCCCATTCAATCCATGTGCTCGATTCCCTTTTGCCGGTTTGAGGAATTGGCAAAGCAGGCGTTGCAGCTGCAGGAGGCAGGATGCGATATTCTTCGGGTGGCTCTTCCCGATAAAGAATCGGCTCAACCCTTTCAAAAGCTTCGGAATATGCTGAAAATCCCCTTGGTTGCGGATATTCATTACGACTACCGCTTGGCCCTCAAGGCCTTGGAGGCGGGGGCGGATAAAATTCGCATCAATCCGGGAAATACGGATACAAGCCATTTAAAATTAGTGACCGATGAGGCGAAAGCCCGTCAGGTGCCCATTCGGGTGGGCGTAAACGCGGGATCTTTGGAAAAGGATCTGTTGGAAAAATACGGAAAGCCCACGGCCCAAGCCTTGGCCGAAAGTGCACAGCGAAACGTGGAACTGTTGGAACAGCTGGATTTTGATGACATTGCCGTATCCATGAAGGCATCGGACGTAAAAATGATGGTGGAGGCCTACCGCATTTTTGCGAAACACTCCCCTTACCCCTTGCATTTGGGGGTTACGGAGGCGGGGACCTTGCGGTCGGGAACCGTAAAGTCCTCTATCGGGATTGGGGCATTGCTTTTGGACGGGATCGGAGATACCATTCGGGTATCCCTGACGGCTGATCCCTTGGAAGAGGTGGAGACGGCGAAGATTTTATTGCGGTCCCTGGATCTGTATCACCGGGGAATTGAGGTCATTTCGTGCCCCACCTGCGGTCGGACGACCGTGAACTCCATCGACCTTGCCAACGCCGTGGAACGGGAATTCCGGGACATCCGGGCCCACGTGAAGATTGCGGTTATGGGATGCGTGGTCAACGGTCCGGGAGAAGCCAGGCAGGCAGACGTGGGCGTTACCGGTGCCAAGGGGGAATACGTACTGTTCCGGGGAGATAAAATAATAAACCACATTCCTCAGGATCAGATCTTGCCCCGACTGCGGGAGGAAATAGAAGACATCGTAAAAACAAGAGGGTAAAATAAACCAAAACGGTTTAAGGAATCCCCTTATATTATGGGGAAATGACTTCCCTTTCGCGGGACCATCTTTTGAACGAAACTGACATCCTCCTCTGCGATGTCAGTTTTCCTTATGTAAGACGCTACAAGATGATCTGAAGTCTCTTTCCCCGGGATCACTCTTGCAACGGGTTGAAAATTGTGGTATAGTAGAATCGAATTTCTGTCTGGAGCGATTTATGTTTGAGAAATTGAATGAGATTGAACAAAATTATATGGAAAACGAGGGCCTTTTGTGTGACCCCTCGGTCCTGTGCGACCCCAATCGGCTGCGGGAATTAACCAAAAAGCAGAAGCAAATGGAGGAATTGGTGGAGCAGTACCGTCAATGGAAGGGATGGAAGAACCGGGGAGACGAAGCGGAAGAGCTGATGAACGGGAATGACGGGGAACTCAAGGCCCTGGCAAAGGAAGAATGGCTCGAAGCAAAAGAACAGATGCGGGCCGCAGAAGAGCGGCTGAAGATTTTGCTGATTCCCAAGGATCCCGATGATGAAAAGAATGTTATTTTGGAATTGCGGGCGGGAACCGGAGGAGAGGAAGCTGCCTTGTTTGCCGGGTCTCTGTTGCGGATGTACTCCATGTATGCGGAAAAGAAGGGCTTCCGGGTAGAAATTTTGTCCGCAAACGAAACTGCCTTAGGGGGCATCAAGGAGGCGGTCCTTTCCTTGGACGGAAGGGGGGCCTTCGGGCGGGTAAAATTTGAAAGCGGCGTCCATCGGGTACAACGGGTCCCGGAAACCGAATCCCAGGGGCGAATTCAGACCTCAGCCGCAACGGTAGCGGTTTTGCCGGAGGCGGAAGAAGTGGACGTGCAGATCGACCCAAAGGATCTTTTGATTGAATCCCATCGGTCGGGAGGAGCCGGAGGCCAACACGTAAACAAAACCGAATCGGCCATCCGAATTATCCACATCCCCACGGGAATTGCGGTGGACTGCCAAGACGAACGAAGTCAGTATAAAAACAAGGACAAGGCGATGAAGATTCTGCGATCCCGCATTTTAGAACAAAAACGGGCGGAGCAGGAATCGGAAATTACCTCGGCACGGCGAAGCCAAGTGGGGTCGGGGGATCGGAGCGAACGAATCCGAACCTATAATTTTCCCCAGGGCCGGGTAACGGATCATCGCATTGGGCTGACCCTCTACAAAATTCAGTCCATTATGGACGGAGATCTGGACGAGCTGATCGACGCCCTGGCAACCGCCGAGCAAGCGGAAAAACTAAGGACGAAGGAAGATGAAGCATGAAATGCTACCATACCGTTCTCTTTGATTTGGACGGAACCTTGACCAATCCGGGGGTGGGAATCACCAAGTCGGTGGAATATGCCCTGAACCGATACGGAATCACCGTCAAAGACCGGGGAGAGCTATATCCCTTTATTGGGCCTCCTCTGGTGGATTCTTTTATGAAGTATTACGGATTTTCCAAGGAAAAAGCCCTGAAAGCAGTGGAAATTTACCGGGAATATTTTCGGAAGACGGGATTGTACGAAAATGAAGTTTATCCCGGAATTCCGGAAATGCTGAACACCTTGAAGGAGGCCAAAAAGACCCTTTTGGTGGCATCGTCCAAACCCGAGGAATTCGTCCTTACCATTTTGAAGCATTTTCATCTGTCGGATTATTTTGACTTCGTGGGCGGGGCCGCCATGGACGAAACGCGGACCAAAAAGGAGGACGTGGTGCGATACGTTCTGCAGAAGGCGCAGGTTTCCGATCCCGGCAGTGCCATTATGGTAGGGGACCGAAAATTTGACGTTGAGGGGGCCCGGGCACAGGGGATTGATTCCATGGCCGTAACCTACGGATACGGAAGTTTGGAAGAATTGACCGCATCAAGGCCTGATTATCTGGCAAATTCCCCCCAGGAGGTGGCGTCGCTTCTTTTGCAAAGATAGACGCCGGGATGCCTTTATAATTCCATATAAAAAACACCCGAAAAAGGAATGTACAATTCTTTTTTCGGGTGTTTTTTTTGAAAAGAAAAGCCGATCCGCAGGAAAGGAAGTCGCCCTTCGGCTCCGTGGGACCGGATCTGCGTTACGGGGTTTCATGGTCGATGTCTGCATTACGAGTCGGGGACTCGCGGTCAAACTCGGCGTTACAGGTTCTCGCGGTCGACGTCGGCGTTTACGGAGCCCCGTGGTCAAATCGGCGTTACGGGTTCTCGCGGTCGAGGTCGGGGGCTAAGGTTCCATAGTAATCGGAAAACTCCTCATCTCGGTTAAATTGCAGAGGGGGAATTCTGTCCTCCTCGGGAATGGGCTGAAGCAGGGGGTCTGCCGGATCTCCGTCGGTGGAAAAGGTAAAGACCAGCATATTAAAGGCCACCAGGGCCACCATCAAATACACTCCGAAGGAGGTGAATACTTGCTTTAATGCAATTTTGTTTGCCGTGATTTGAGGATCCGAATCCCGACGGGGGAAGAACAGGAAAAACGCGGCGGCAATCCCGAACACCAGGCCCACAAGGATGAGGAAGTTAATGTAGGCGGTAAATTCCCGATTCGGCATCAAAAGCCACCAAAGGGAAACGGTGATCTGGCTGGCGGCTTGAAGGGCCATACAACACCAGACAGAGCGAATCCGCAGGTAAAACCAACCGATCAAGAACCCGATGACCAGCCGTACTCCGATCCGATAAGGCTCTCCGTCGCTGAGGGCATAGGCAAGGCCGGAGACAAGGACGGCCGCCTGATGGTTTTCCGTTTTCATCGCCCGCAGAGCAATTCCCCGGAAGGCGACCTCGTAAGAGAAGGAGTAAAGAACGGTGGACAGCAGGATATAAAAGAGGGTTTCGTTGCAATTTCCGCCCAAATTCACGGGAGTAACGGCAGTGTGCAGTCCTAGCCCCTCCAACAGAGAAAGAATCCATTCGGTTAATCCCAAGGCACCGAGGGTCAGGCCGGCGACGGCTAAAAATCCCAGAAGGCACCGAACGACGGGGTGTTCGGAACGGGGCGGATCCCGAAAGATGGGAAGAATGGGGTCCCGTTGCAGTTTATGAAAGACGAGAAACGGAAGAAAAATGGAAATGCTCTCGGCCAGAAGGGTCAGGGCGGTGGATTGATAATAATTGAGATGGGGTACCGCAAGGCCGGCCAAGCCCCCCAAGACAAAACGAAGAACCCATACGAAAACGGTTACGACGAAAACGCCGCAGTATAGGTCCCGGAGGCGGCCCCGGTGGGCCTGTTCTTCTATTGTCAATTCGATTTTCTTTTTCATATTATATACCCCTCTCAAGGCTATCTCGTACCAGTATAGCATACTTTTTATTTTTTTTCAAGGGGTGAGAAAAAATTCATACAAATTCGTGCTTTTCCCGGGACCGGAAGAGGGATAGGTTTTCCACAATGTTATCCACGGTTTTTCGAACGGTTGTTCAAAAGTCGTAGATTACATTTCTGGAAAAATATGGTAAAATAAAACCACGGTGAGGAAGGAAAGGAACTCGGACTCAAAATCAGACAAGGTCCGCCGGTTCGCTTTTTTGCCTGCCGAAAGAAGAAAGGAGGGGAAGGTTCTGAAGGACTACGGGACGCTACGGACGGAAATCGCACGGCTGGCGTTACAATATTTGAAGGAAGTCCTGGAAGATGATACGGCGGACTACGGCGACTACCGGGTAGAGGACGGGGAGTTTCGCTTTTGTCCCCGGGACGGAGTACACGTTCCGGCTGACCGGGTCAGCGAATGGAATCTGACAAAAAGCGGCGGCGGAAAGATTCGTTTTTTTGACAAGGCGGCGGCCATTTCCTTGGCACGCTCCATCGGCGTATTCGACACGCCGTCCCAAGAAGAAACGGAAGATCTGAGTGACGAAGCCCTGTTCGGGGATCCCGGCCCTTGACCATGAAAAAGAAAAAGACCATTCCATGGAAATTTTCGGACAAGCAGAAACAATATCTGGAACAATGTCGCACCGCTACTTACAATTTTGCGGAGGGGGCGGTTCGTTCCGGGAAGACCGTCTGTAACGTTTTGGCCTTTGCCCGAGCGTTGGAACAGACCCCCGACCGGCTGCATTTGGCCACGGGAGTTACCATCGGGGCGGCAAAGCTGAACCTGGGGGACTGTAACGGATTCGGTCTGGAGCATCTGTTCCGGGGACGCTGTCGCTGGGGACGGTACCACGACAATCCCGCGTTGTACGTGGAGACCAAAACGGGGCCTAAAACAGTCATTTTTGCCGGGGGCGGAAAATCCGACAGTTACAAGCGTATCCGAGGGAATTCCTACGGGCTTTGGATTGCAACGGAGGTAAACAAGCACCATTTGGCCGATGACGACACCTGCTTTTTGCAGGAGGCCTTTAACCGGCAGTTGGCGGCAAAGCACCGACAGGTATTTTGGGACTTCAATCCCGACTATCCCAAGCATCCGGTATACACGAAATACGTGGATAAATTTCGGGACGACGGATTGGACGTAAACTATATGCACTTTACGATTTTTGACAATCCGGCAGTAGGAGCAGACCAGCTGGAAAGCATTTTGCGGCAGTATCAAAAGGGAAGCGTCTGGTACCGACGTTGGATCCTGGGAGAGCGGTGTGCGGCAGAAGGATTGATTTTCCCGGAATTTACCGAGCACCCGGAGAAATGGACGGTTCGCCGTCCCCCCGACGACGTGGCGTTGGTAACCATAGGGTGCGACTACGGGGGGACCTTATCCCGGACGGTATTCACCGCCGTGGGAATCCGGGAGAACTTCCGGGGAGTCTGCGTGCTTGCCTGCAAACGCCTTGCCAGGGGCAAGGGAAAAATCACCCCCGACGATCTGGAACGGGAATTCGTTCAGTTCGTATTTGAAATTGAACAACGGTTTAAACACCGGCCTCGATACGCCTTCATGGATTCGGAGGGGCAGTATCTGACCAACGGCATCCGATCCGCCTGTGCGAGGGCGGGACTTTCGGTTGCGGTCTGCGACTGTAAGAAGGTAACCATCGGGGAACGTATTGCTTGTAAAATGCGGCTGATGAGCGAAGGACGCTGGAGCGTTATGGACGACTGTCACGACGTAATTTCCTCCACGGGAGAGCTGGTTTGGGATTCCGAAAATCCTGACCGGCGGCTGGACAACGGTTCCACCGACGTGGACACCGCCGATGCGGAAGAGTATGCATGGTCAGCCTGGATCAAACAATTTTCCACCCCTCCGAAAGAAAAGAGGTAATACATGGAAACCATATTTTCCTATCTGAAGGATCGGTTCGGCTACGACGGATTCGACCGAAGCTTTTATCGGAAGATCGACGAATGGAACCGTTGGTACGTGGGCAACGGAACGGACTTTCATAAAACGAGGGTCAACAACGGTCTTTCGGTAATTGATCACGATCTGAGTCAGATGAACATGGCAAAGAAGGTGGCTGAGGATTGGGCGAACCTTCTGATGAATGAAAAAACCCGGATTGACGTCGACGGCGATGGGGCGGCGGAGTTTTTACGGGGAAAGAACGGAAAAGGCGGGGTTTTGGGAGAAAACGACTTCTGGACCGGAATCAATCAGCTTTTAGAGCAATCCTTTGCCCTGGGAACGGGGGCCGTGGTGCTTCGCCTGGAGCAGGCCAGAATCGGGGAGGAAGGTCAGATTCTCCCCTCCCCTGAGGGAAAGATCCGATTGGAATATGTCACCGCCCCCAACATTATTCCCTTGTCCTGGCAAGGACAACGGGTGACGGAGGCCGCCTTTGCGGGAAGCATGACCGTGGGGGGACAATCCCTTACCTATCTTCAGATCCACCGGAAGGAGGAGGACGGATACGTCATTGACAGCGTCTGCTTTTCCAACAAGACCGGGAAAAAGGTCCCCTTGCCCGAAGGAATCTGTCCTACGGTGCGGACCGGGAGCCATACCCCTTGGTTCGTAATCATCAAGCCGAATATCGTAAATAATCTGACGGATCTGCCCATGGGCATTTCGGTCTACGCCAACTCCATTGACGTTTTGAAAAGCCTGGATCTGTGTTATGACAGCTTCAACATGGAATTTTATCTTGGCAAAAAGATGGTCTTTTTACGCAAAGATCTGATGATGCAGGACCAGGAAGGCCGAATTTTTGCTCCCCAGGACTGCAACCGGCAATTGTTTATGTATATTGGGGACAAAAACGTAGACGGCGATCTTTTGCCCCAGGAATTCAATCCGGCTCTGAGAGTGGAGGATCACACCCAAGCCATTCAGCAGCATCTGAATTATCTTTCCTGCAAGTGCGGATTTGGGGATCGCTATTATCGGTTCAACGGAAATTTCACCCCGGCCACAGCGACGGAGGTCATTTCCTCCGATGCGGCCCTGTACCGTTCGGTTCGTAAGCATGAGATTCTGCTGGAGCAACCCTTGGTTCGATTGATGGAAGCCATTCTGGAGATCGGAAGAGACGTCTTGGGTCTCCCCGTGGAAGAGGAGGTCTCTGCGTCCATTCGCTTTGATGACAGCATTATCGAGGACCGGACGTCCGAACAGAAACGGGACATGGAGCTGGTCTCCATGGGCTTGATGCTGAACTGGGAATTCCGTATGAAATATTACGGAGAAAACGAAGAACACGCCCGTAAGCGTTGCAAGGAGGGATCGAATTGAGCGAAGAAACCAAGCAAACGGAGTCTCTGTCGGTAGAGGAGCTGTCTGCCCTGATTCCCGAGGGGTACGCCCTGGTGGAAAAGGAGGGGTGGATCCCCCGGGAGCAGGCGGAGGAACAGATTCGAGCCCTGTCTTTTGACCGGCAGATCGATCTGGAGCTGACCCGGTGGGGAGCAAAGAGCCTGACGGCCGCCCGGGCATTACTGAACTTAACGCAACTGAGAGAAAATCCTGAGGAGGTCTGCTCCGCGGTGAGCAAGATCCGAAAGGAGAACGACTGGCTCTTTCAAAAAGAGTCCACCTTTTCCAGCGGTGGGGTATTGACGCCCCGCAGATCGGTGGACACCGAAACCATGACCGATGCGGAATACTACGCGTATCGGAAACAAATGAAAGGATAAAAAACGACTATGAATAACTTTTTGACGACAAAAACCATTGCCAGAGAAGCCCTTCCTATTTTGGAATCCAACCTGGTCTTCCCTGCCCTGATTTACAACGATTATTCGGGAGATTTTTCCAAATTGGGCGACACCCTTCAGGTCCGCAAGCCTCCCGTTTACAGTGCCTCTGAATTCGACGGTGAAATCGATATCCAGGACATTGACGAAGGCGAAGTTCTCGTCAAGCTGGACAAGATCGCCGACGTTTCCGTAGAGCTGACCGCCAAGGAAATGGCTCTGAGTGCGGAAGACTTCACCAAACAGGTGGTGGAGCCCGCCATGGTTGCCATTGCGGAAAAGATCAACGCAGACGGCCTTGCCCTCTATAAGGATATTCCTTACGTTTACGGGGAGGCAGGGGTTGCACCCTCTACCCTGTCCGATCTTGCCGGCGGAGCAAAGATTTTGAACGATCACAAGGCTCCCCTGGTAGGCAGAGGCGGCGTGTGGAATACCGAGGCCATTGCCAACTTCCAGGTCCTTCCCGCCCTTGTCAATGCTGAAAAGTGCGGAAACACCGACGCCCTGAGAGAAGGGGCCATCGGCCGTGTCTTCGGCGTTGATCACTACTTCTCCCAGCAGGTTCCCCAGCACGTTTCCGGAACCTATCGAAACGGCAGCATCGTACATTCTATTGATGAAAACGGCGTTCCCCTTTTCATGGAAGGCAGAGGAACCTTAAAGCACGGCGACCTGATTAAGATTGGCGACAAGGTCCATACCATATTGGAGGACGTGACCTTTGCCGATGACATGGAAGATCGGTATGTCAAGGTCTATCCCGCAGTAACCCAGGAGCAGATTGGCCAATCGATTACTCCCATGGGCACTCACGCAGCAAACCTTATGTTCCAGAAGAGTGCCTTTGGCTTCGTAACCCGTCCTCTGGAAGCTGCCCGGGGTGCGGACAGCTACGTAACGTCCTACAACGGTCTCTCGGTCCGCGTAACCATGGACTACAACATTGCGACCAAGAAGCAGACTCTTTCCATTGACACTCTTTACGGCTTTAAGACCCTGTATCCCGAGCTGGCAGTCCGTGTTCTCGGCTGATTGGATACTAAAAATGAAATTCCGTGCCTCTCTTCCGGGGGAGGCACGGGGACAGGAGGGAATCCATGGAAGCAATTACAAAAACCGAATTTGACCTGACCCATCGGTCGGATGATACGGAAGAGGAAGAATTCAAGGTTCTTTCCCAATTGGCATTGGACCTGACCGACCTTCTGTGCTTCGGGAGGGCGGACCAAAACCAAGAAGCGGCCCGCCGGGCCATGAAAGAAATGATCGCCTACTGGATCGCCCGGGGCGGAAGCAAGGGAATCAGCCAGTCTCCAGACCCCAAGAGCGAGAGCATCGGCAACTATTCCGTAACCAACCGGGAGGAAAATCTGATTACCCTTCGGGGGGTAGCCATCGCTCCCGGAGCACTGATTATTCTGGAACGGGCAGGCCTTCGCAATTGCAATCTGTAAAGGAGGAACAGGATGACCGTAACTATTTTCAACCGTTTGGGGGAAGATGCCCAGGGGAACGAGAAATACAAGCCCTGTGTCTTCCGCAACGTGTACATTGAAATGAAGCATGCGGCAAACCCGGTTTATTCCGGCGAACGGAACAACGACAACTTTCGGTTATATCTGTTTACCGAACGGGGGTACGTGCCGAGGGAGGAATTTCTTCAAAATCCGGGGAACCATTGGACCCTGGAGCCGGGGGACCTTGTCGCCTTTGGAATTCACAAAGAATTACCGAAAAATCCGTATCGAATCAACACCATAAACGCATTTTATGCAAGGGATAAATTTCATCATTGGGAGGTGTCCGGCCGTGGCCGATTGTTGGAATCGTGATTACCGGGATATTATTATCCGCTTTCTGTCCCCCGTGACCGGTCCAATCACTACGGAATATTTGTCCAATGCCGACGGCAGCGTTACCATAGAAGAGCTGCAGGGAGAGCCGAACGTGCTCTTTTTTGTAGACGGAAGCCGGATTTGCAGATACGACTTTAATCTTTACGTGAGGACCAACGGACGGGATACGGCCGCCCGGAAAAAGGCCGTCGACACCCTTTTCGCGGCGGCGAACAAATGTGCCACGGAACGTCCTTTTAAAGACGCATACATTGAAATTACCAATTTCCCCCATTTGTTTAACCGAAACATGTCGGGCAATGAGGAATATCAAGCAGAATTTTCTTTGTATTTCAAGACCGAACCGGGGGATAACTGCCTGATGCCTCCCGTTGCTACGTTATACGAGGAGGGGACCGAATGATTAAAAAGAATGACAACCGAGTCTGGCTGTACAGCAAGATTGCCAAACGGTACTATTTGTTGGGAGCCGGGCTGACGAGGCTGGAGGAAGTGTGCAAGACCGCCCTGTTGGAAACGCCGAACATCCACTCTCCCCTTTGCAAACGGGAAATTTTGTACCATACGGGGCAACTGGAATTTGAGGGTATCGTGACCTTGGACACTGCCATGGACATCCTTTTGGCCGCCTACATGAAACGGGGCAATGATGCACTGGTACCCCTGATTATTGCAAGCCGCCAGGAAGCCATTTCCAATTCCTTTGTAAGAGCAAAAAGACTCAAGGGATATATTTGCATTGAGAACTCAGGATCGGGCGAAGGGCCTTTGGGCTCGAGAATCAAGGGAAAAATCGTTTACGCAGAGACCCCGGAGGTAGGATTTTTTGATGAAACAACCCAAAGCTTTTCACCCCATCTCTGATTCTCTGCCGAGGTCCGTGACGGTAGATGGTAAAAAATATCCCATTCGTTGGGATTTTCTGACGGCGTTGCGTTTTATGGAATACGTAGAGGAATCCCAAGCGGAGGATGAAGTTTTTCTGGAAGAGGTGCTAAGGATCTGGTATCCGCAAATTCCGGAAAACACCGACCAGGCATTGACCCAAGCAATTCGGTTTTACTGTGGGGGAACGATGCCGAGGGAAGGATATTACGCCCCCTTATTTTTGCCTCAGAACAAAAATCGATTTTGCAATGAATTTTTAAACCGATATGGTATTGATTTGACCCGAGAACCCGTTCATTGGTGGGCAGTCCGCCGATGGAGCGAGTACGGAACGGAAAGGAGGACGGGTGGATGAACACCGAAAAAACGAGGAACCTGACGGATGGAACGGAGGAAGAGCAAACTCTGATTTTTCGCCGTCCGGAAGTAAAGGACGAAACCGACCGGATCGGCCGGGAGATCGTCCGCAGAATGATTGAAGCAGGGGTGGTGGAGCCGAGATGACGTTGACCATCGGGGGACTTTTCCATACCGATGCCCTTGAGGAGGGAACCTTGAGCATCCGATATTACGGAGCCATGCGTACGTCCTTCCGGGCAACCCTTCAATTTAACAGCGTCCCCATAAACTTTCCCAAAGTTGGTCAGGAAATTCTTGTCAAAGAGGGGGAAACGATCCTGTGGGGAGGAATTCTGGTCGAGACGGAAGAGGTCTGCCACAGCACCTCCAGCCTGACAATGACCCTCCGGGGACAGGGATACGAGCAGATTTTGCAACGGCTCTGTCTGCCCTACGTTGAGCTTTCTCAGGTTTCTCCGTCCGATGCGGCGAGACATATTTTCCAAACTTATATGAACCCCCAAGACGGACTCACCATAGGGACCATCGAAGAAGGATTGGCTATTCCGTGCAACTACATTTTTTATCCGGCGAAAGCATCTTCGGTCTTTGACCGATTGGCAAACGACAACGGCTTTCTTTGGTGGGTGGACAAAGAGAAAAAATTTCATATGAGGTCCGTTTTCCCCCAAACACAGCAAAACCTTTGCATTGACCTGACCCGGAAAAAGGAAAACCGACTGGAGGACATCCAGACGTTGGTTCACCGAGCCTCAACGGCCGGCTACAAAAACGTTCAATACGTATATAACCGAACAACGGGCAGTTTCGGAAGAACCATTAACGTAGGACGGATTTCAGAGATGATGCAACGGTATGGAGGCGGGGAGTACAGTGCTTCCGCAGTCAGTTCTGCGGTAACCAGCCAGAACGAAGCTCAGGCCGTGGCCCAGCAGATTTTAAGCGGATGTCCCGGCTTGGGAGAAATTGAGTTTACCACCGACCAGGATGCCTTTGTCCCGGGGCAGATTATTAACGTTACGGCCCCGGTCTGCGGGCTGAAAAACGAAACGCCTTTTTGCGTTACGGAAATCCGGGCCGTACATTTCTTTGACCGATTCCGATATACGGTCGTGGCCCAGGAAACCGACTCCGGCCCCTTGACGTCCACTTGCTGGGAAGCCATTCTTGCAGGGGGAAGCACGAACTAAACCGAGGTGAAGAAACTATGATTATAAAAGATTACCTTCCTTTCCGATTTTCTCGGGAAGGATACGTTCCCGACCGACTGTACCTGCAATTTTTTGACGGGAACTCATCGGAATGCTTCCGGCACCTTTCCGAACAAAAGAAAACCGCCCATTATCACTTGGCAAAAGACGGGACCGTAACGGTTTTGACCCCTCTTTCCTCGGCGGCAAATCTTTTGGGTCCCATCCGGGACAACAAGAACGACACGCCCGTCTCTGCGGCACGCAGGGGAGTCCTGATTTTGGCAGAAGGAACCGAGGGAATCCTTTGTGACGAACAAAGGGATCCCCTGATCCGCTTATTGAAACGAATACAAAAGGAGGTCCTTCGCATTTACGGGGAACGGTTTCCCCTCTGCCACCAAGGATTTTTCTGTGACGGAAAATTTTCCCCGGAGGACCTTTTGGAAGAGGGAATTCTGCCGGAAGAGGAAAAGACCCTATTCCGGGTTCAGACCGGTAGTTATCAGAACCGTCGGGATGCGGAGGATCGGGTAGAACAGCTGCAACGGGCCGGGATTGCAGCCTATATTACGGAGGTGAAACGTTTATGATACAAACCTTATACCTAACGCTTGCGGGAGGATTTTCCAACGAAGAGGCCTTTGCCGTTAAATCGGACAAGGATCTTTCGGAATTGCGGTGCATTTTGCGGGGATACAAGTACCAATTGGGAGATACGGCCTTATTGAGAGCAACAAAGCCCGATCAGACGGTTTGCTACCTTTCCGGGACGCCCGAGGGGGAAAACGCCTATCGCTTTCGGTTGAGCAAGCAGATTGCCGCCGCCCCCGGGGACGTACAATGCGACGTCAGCATCAGCCGAGGGACGGGAACGATCTCCAGCGACCAGTTTCTTTTGAAGGTCCGTCCCCCCTCTGCCGAAGGGGAAATGACTCAAAGTGAAAGCGAATACCTGGGCTTCTCCGACTTGATTTTGAATACGGTAAATGCAGAAGAAATCTCATATTCGGAGATCGAAGCCATGTGGAGAGGGGCGGTGTTATGAAATATTTAAGCGATAAAGGACTTGCATATGTGCTTGAGTTCATTGGATTCCGGATAACCGCATTGGAACGACAGGTCAAAAAACTTTCGGAAAACGCCACGAGCACGAGCGAAGAAGAAACAGAGGAGAAGCAATAATGTGGCAAACGATTATTACTGCGGCGGCGGTGGTCAGCGGGCTTACGGTACTGGGAACGGCCGCCGTAAAGATCCTTCGGTTTTGGTTGGATCAGAAAAATCAGGACCGGGAAATTGATCACGTCAAGACCGAAATGGGTGTCATCTGTTACGGCGTTTTGGCCTGTCTGGACGGGCTGAAGCAAATGGGCTGTGACGGAAACGTAACCCAAGCGAAAAACGATTTAGAGAAATATCTGAACAAGACGGCCCACCAATAAGAAAGGAGACGAAAACCATGAAGGAATGGCTTTATCGGGCGTTGCGGACCTTTGGACAAGCAATGCTCGGTTATTTGGCAGCAAACCTCTTGGCAGTCATCACGCAAGCCGACGTCAGCGATTCCACAGGATTTGCCAATACCCTGCTTGGATTGTTTGCCGCAGCGGTGGCGGCAGGGCTGGCAGCCGTGATGAACCGAGGCAAACCCGGAAAAACGCAACAAAAACAGGAAGACGGGCAGAAAAATCAAGAGGCAGAAGCTGAACACGAGGAGCAAAAAACGGAAGCAGAACAAGAGGAGCAAAAAACGGAAGCAGAACAAGAGGAGCAAGAAACGGTAGCAGAACAAGGGGAGCAAGGAACGGAAGAGGAGGAAGATGCAACCAATGACGAATAAAGAATTTGTAGCAAGATTGCTGGACGTTGCAAAAAACCACAAAACCATCTATATGATGGGAACCTTCGGAGCTCCCGTCACCGAGGGTTTGATTGCCCAAAAGGTAAAACAGTACCCGAACTATTATTCCCCCGGGAGACAAAACCTCTTGAAGGGGAAAATTTCCGACGGTCCCTGGGCCTTTGACTGCGTAGGACTGATCAAAGGAATTCTTTGGGGCTGGATTGCAGACCGTTCCAAGTCCTTCGGAGGAGCGAAATACCGTTCCAATGACGTACCAGACATCAGTGCAAACACCATGGCAAGCCGGTGTCTGGAGCGAAAGGACACCCTGGAAAGCATTTTGCCGGGAGAGGCGGTCTACTTAAAAGGACATATCGGGATCTACGTGGGAGACGGCAAGGTCGTAGAATCCACCCTCACAGGAAAATACGACGGCGTGGTTGTAACCGACCTTCAATACCGCAAATGGTTGGGCCACGGAAAACTGCCCTGGATCACCTATGAATCGGAGATTTCTTCGGACCCCCAGGACCCCGGAGCTGCGGGGCAACCGGGACCGAGTATCTCAGGAGGAACAGAAAAACCCGGATCGGAGGTTCCCGCAGTCCCGGGAGGGACAGAAAAACCCACAACCTCGCTATCTCCGGAAGAGACCAAAACTCCGCCCCAGGTGGGGGATCTGGTGACGTTCCTTGGGGGAAAGCATTACGTTTCTTCCAACGGAAGTTTGGGGTATAAAGCGAAGCCGGGGCCTGCAAGGGTGACACGGTATTTGCCCGGACGAAAACATCCCTACCATCTCATCCATACGGACAAAACGTCAAACGTTTACGGCTGGGTGAACCAAGACACCGTGTCCAAGTAAAAATGGGGGTTTTCTAAACACAAGGAAAACAGAAAAGAGGAGATTCGTAAAAACGGGTCTTCTCTTTTTCTTTTCGAGAGGCTGAGGAACGGGCGTCGACTCCGTCGGGACAAACCCTTGACAGGGAATGAAAAATGGGGTATAATGAAAAAAGAGGTGATTTTGTGGAATATAGGCTGATTCGTTCAAGCCGGCGATCCGTGGCTCTGGAGGTAACGCCCGATTTGTCGGTGATAGTACGGGCTCCGAGGAAGATGCCGAAAAAGGACATTGACGCATTTGTCCGAAAAAATCAGGATTGGCTGAAGGGGGCCCTGAAACGAACCGAAGAACGGAAGCTCCGGCAGGACGAAATAGAGGCTCGAAAAGAAGCGTTGAAGCGGGAAGCCCAACGCTATCTCCCTGAACGAACCGCCCTATGGGCTGAAAAAATGGGGGTATCCCCTGCAAGGATCCGTATCACGTCGGCAACCACCCGGTTTGGCTCCTGTAGCGGAAAAAACCGAATTTGCTATTCCTGGCGGCTGATGGCGTACCCCAAGGAAGGGGTGGATTACGTCATCGTTCACGAATTGGCCCACATCATACAAAAGAATCACTCGGCGGCCTTTTACGCCTTGGTGGAGCGATACCTTCCCGATTGGCGGCAACGCCGAAACCTGCTGAAGAAATAACCGTCTGCGAATCTACAGATAGAAAAAGCCACGAATCTGAAATTCCACTTTGATTTCAGACCGTGGCTTTCTTTAGTTATTTTAAAGATTTCTTCTCCCATAGGGGACCCGGTGCAAGGGGGGGGGCTTGCATTGGATGCCCTGCCGTCACTCAATTTTGCTTTTGAACGCTCTTGTACTCGTCATACCAGCGGAAATAGGGGCAGGCGGAGCCGGGACGGGCGTAATGCAAGGCCTCGTCCTCGTCCAAGGGAATACTGCAGGCCATGCAGTCGAAGGCCTCGTCGAATTCATAGTATAAGCAACATTCGCATCGGCCCTTCGGGGTCTTTTTTTCGGTCATAAAGTCACCTTTCTTTTAAATCGTTTCCTTGACGAAGGCCTCAAAGGCGGAGGCTCCGGCGGAGTCCTCGGAAAAGACTGCCGTATTCCGCAGAATTTCAAAGCAAACCTCATTGATCCGTTGGCGAATGGCTTCCCTTGCCTCCTCTTCCGAAAGGTTATTTCCATGACGGGAAAGCAAAAGGGAGATCATATCACCGTGGATTTTCATATCCTCCGCAAGCGATTCGGGAGAAAACTCTTTTCCGCACAGATAGGGCACCGCCTCGGTAAACAGCTGACGGTTCAGGCGGGCGGGAAGAATAAACCGACCCATGGCTTCAATCAGCCCAATGCTTTCCTTCTTGATGTTGTGGAATTCGGGATGGGCATGGAAAATGCCGTCAGGGTAAATTTCGTTGGTCCGGTTGTTGCGTAGGATGATGTCAATGATGTACCCGGTATCGGTTTTACGGACCACGGGGGAGCAGGAATTATGCAGCTCTCCATTGCTTTCTGGCAGAATTTCTAAAACCGTATTGGTATAATTTTGCCATGCATCAATCAGCTTGCAGGCCGTAGAAAGAATGGCATCCCGGTGAGACGACTCTAACCGGACCACCGAATTAAACCACTCCAAAATGCTGACTTTTACCGGAGAATCGGACTGTGAGAGGACCGTGCGGTCCTTGGCGGCGTGCATGGGCATGGGCTCCAACCCGCCCTGATAATGGTCGTGAACCAGCAACGAACCGCCAATGCGAGGCAACGCGGCGTTGGAGCCGATAAAATAGTGGGGAAAAATATCGACGAAATTCATCAACCGGCGTATTGCAGCGGCGTTCACGGCCATGGGAGTATGCTCCGTATTGATAATAATGGCGTGCTGATCGTAATAAGCGTAGGGAGAAAACTGCCAAAAGAAGGGCTGGCCGTCCAGGGTGATGTCCAATGTCCGCAGGGTATCCCGAACCGTTCCGTGGCCGGAAAATCCTTCGTTCTGGCGACAAATGGCACAGGAGGGATAGCCGCCGGGCTTTTGCTTCAATGCCGCGGCGGATTTTTTGTTGTCAAATTCCGGCTTAGAAAGATTGACGGTAATAACCAGGTCCGCCTTTTCTCCCCGGCCATCCCATCGGAGATTTTTTGCAATGGCAGAACGCTTGACGTAGTCGTTCTTTTCGCAATAATCGTGGAACCAATCGGTTGCAGCTTTCGGAGAGACGGATTTCTTTTCCTCAAAAATCCGTTGTATTTCGGAAGGTCTCAAGGAAACGGTGTCCATCAACTGAGCCGAAAAGGCTTCGGTCCGGCCTTCATCAATGATGCCTTCGGCAAGGGCGTACTCTAAAATGGGGACCAAAATTTCATCAGGCCCCATCATTCCTTCCACGGAAGGAACGGGCTCCTCGTTCCCGCAATCCTCCAGTCCCAACAAGAGAAGCAAGCGGTTAAAGATATAATATTCATCCCGAGGGGAAAGCATCAGGTATGCCTTTGCGTAGCTTATAAGTTGCTTCAAATGGGTTTGAATCATCATAAAATCTCCTTTGATGCGCGTCCCGTAGTTTCACAGTTGTATTTTTTGCAGTTATATTATACCTTACTTTTTCTTTTTTGTCAATAAAAAGCAAAATCAATTCCTTATAAGCCCTGTTTGTTCCCTGTTGGAAAGGGTCCTCATGGCATTGAGAATGGCGATAACGGAAACCCCCACGTCGGCAAAAACCGCATGCCACATCGTTGCGATGCCGAGGGTACAGAGGATCAAAACAAGGACCTTCACGGCAATGGAGAAAATCACGTTTTGCCAAACGATGCGGTGAGTCTTACGGGCAAGAGCAAGGGCCTTGGGCAATGCTGACAGATCGTCGTGCATTAAAACCACATCGGCGGCTTCGATTGCGGCATCGGCCCCGATTCCACCCATGGCGACGCCCACGTCAGCAGCGGCCAAAACGGGAGCATCGTTCATTCCGTCTCCCACGAATACTAGGGATTCCCCGGAAGATTTCGTCAGGGACTGGAGAGCAGAAACCTTTTGATGGGGAAGAAGATTCGCCAAAAATCCATCCATTCCACCCTGCCGGGCAATGGCCTCGGCGGAAGAGGTCTGATCTCCCGTCAACATGAAAATTCGGCGAATTCCCATGGAACGAAGGGCAGAAACCGATTCGGCGGCCCGGTCCTTCAGTCGGTCGGCAATGGTAATGACGCCGAGACATTCTCGGTCGTTGGCCACGTAAATATGGGTCCCCGGGGTTTGGATGGATTTTGAAGCATAGCCCAAATTTTCCATCCAACGATGATTTCCCACGTAATATTGAATTCCGTCCAATTTGGCGGAAACGCCGAAGCCGGCAGTTTCTTGAAAGGAAGAGATTCGTTCTTCCGATAATTCTTTTCCCCATGCATCCCGAAGGGAACGAGCGATGGGATGGTTGGAAAATTGCTCGCAATGGGCGGCGATTTGGAGAATGGTCTCCGGATGTTCTCCTTCGATTCCGCAGACCTCAAATACACCCCGAGTTAAGGTTCCGGTCTTATCAAAGACCACCGTGTGGGCCTTGGCCAAGGCTTCCATGCGGTCGGAGCCCTTGATCAGAATTCCCTTTCGGGAAGCCCCTCCGATGGCCCCAAAGTAGGTCAATGGAACGGAAATAACCAAGGCACAGGGACAGGACACAACGAGAAATTCCAGGGCACGGTAGACCCAGACTTCCCAATTTCCAAAAAAGATCGGGACCCCGACCCCCACGACCAACCCCATAACAATGACCAGGGGCGTGTACCACCGGGCAAAGGAGGAGACGAAGGATTCGGACCGGGAACGGTGGGCGGAAGCGTCTTCCACCAGGGCAAGAATTTTGGAAGCAGTGCTCTCCCCAAATTCTTTTTCTGCCCGAAGGACCAGAACTCCCGTCAGATTGACACATCCGCTGAAAACCAAATCTCCGACGGTCACGTCCTTAGGAAGGGACTCCCCGGTAAGGGAACGGGTATCCAAAGAGGAGGCTCCCTCTGTGATAGTTCCGTCCAAAGGAATTTTTTCCCCCGGAAGGACCCGAATCAACTCTCCAACGGCAATTTCCTCGGGGAAAACGGTCTGCCAGGCTCCCTCCCGGAGGACCGTTGCCTCTTCCGGACACAAATTCATCAGCCGGGAAACGGAATCCCGGCTCTTGTCCACGGCGTAGGACTCGAAAAGCTCTCCCACCCGATAGAAGAGGATGACCGCAACCCCTTCCCCGTATTCGCCCAGCAGAAAAGCTCCCACGGAAGCAACGGCCATCAAGAAATTTTCATCCATCATTTGTCCCCGGAAAACCGAAAACACCCCTCGTTTCCACACGGGAATCCCCAGGAGCAAATAAGGAATTGCAAAGGGAATCCCCTTCCAGGGTCCCGCGAGAGGAAGGAAATAAGCCACCACCAGAAGAACAACCGAAACCGAGAGAAGAGCGATGGTTTTTCTTTGCTTTTTATTCATCCGAGAATCTCACAGTCCGGTTCTATCTTTTGGGCAACCTTGCGGACCTGAGCGAGGACGGAGGATTGTTGGTCCGTGTCGGTTTCCAAATTTAATTTTTGAACCATAAACAGGATTTTTGCGTCTGTGACTCCCGGAATTTTTTTGATTCCATCCTCGATTTTACGGGCACAATTGGCACAGCAAAGATTTTTTATGGGGTAGGTCTTTTTCATAGAATTTTTCCTTTCAGAGGGAAGATTCTTCCATATGCTCCATGCCCTGCCCGAGAATGGTGCGGACATGGCCGTCGGCGAGGGAATAAAAAACAGTCTTTCCTTCCCGACGGGATTTGACCAGGCGGGACTGCTTCAGCACCCGCAATTGGTGGGAAATGGCCGAGGTGGTCATGGTAAGGCATTGGGCGATGTCACAGACGCACACTTCCGCCTCGAAGAGAACGTACAAAATCTTGATGCGGGTGGAATCTCCAAACACCTTGTATAACTCCGCAAGGTCGTACAGCGTCTCCTCTGGGGGCATTTTTGCCTGAATGGCTTCCACGACTTGCGGATGCACGTGCAGATATTCGCAGGCTTCCGAAGGGATGCAGGAATGATGATGCTCTTTCATAAACAAATCCTTTCCAAAACAATTGAACAACCGTTCAACTATATTATATGAAATTGGGAGAAAAATGTCAACACATTTGAGCAACTGTTCAAATATTTGTCAAAAAAAATCGCCCCGAACCTTCGAAGCGATTTTTATTTTTTTATTATCTTTCGTCCAATTTCTCCACGAGAGCCTTCAGGGCTTTGGCCCGATGGCTGATGCGGTTTTTCTCTTCGGGAGAAATTTCCGCGGAGGTCATGCCGTATTGGGGGAGAAAGAAGATGGGATCGTAGCCAAAGCCGTTTTCGCCCTTGGGGGTGTCGATGACCTGGCCGTGCATCTCCCCTTCCGCACTGACGGTGGACCCGTCGGGATAAGCGAGGACGATGGCACAAGCGTAGTGGGCGGAACGGTCGGCTTTGTCCCGAAGATTTTGGATCAGCAATTGATTGTTTGCTTCATCATCGCCGTGGTGTCCGGCATAGCGGGCGGAAAAAACTCCCGGCTCGTTGTTCAACGCGTGGGCACAGATTCCGCTGTCGTCCGCCAGGGCACAGCACCCAGAAATTTCCGCAATTTCCATGGCCTTTTTTCGGGCATTTTCCAAAAACGTGGCCCCGTCCTCCACCGTCTCGTGGTCGATACAAGCCTCCCGCAAGGACAAAATTTCCTCAAACCGGGAGCCGAGAATCTGCTTGATTTCCCGGATTTTATGGGCATTATTCGATGCAATAATCAGTTTCATGGCTTAAAACAACCCCGTAATTAAACCGTTTTCATTCACATCGATCCGTTCTGCGGCGGGGACCTTGTGAAGACCGGGCAGGGTCATAATATCGCCGGTCAAAACCACAATAAAGCCGGCACCGGCAGAAACCTTAACGTTTCGGACGGTCACGGTGAATCCCTCGGGGGCACCCAGCTTGGTGGGATCGTCGGAGAAAGAATATTGAGTTTTGGCCACGCAGATGGGAAGATTCCCGAATCCAAGCTCGGTGAGCTTTTGAATCTGGGTTTTCGCGGCGGGGGCAACGGTGATGCCGTCCCCTCCGTAGATCTTCCGAACCACGGCGTCGATCCGATCCTCGATGGTGCCGTCCAGATCGTAGGCAAAGGTGAAGTTGCCCTGTTCTTCCTCGCAGAGGCGAACCACTTCCTTTGCCAGGTCCACGCCGCCGGCACCGCCGTTGGCCCAAACGGTAGAAAGAACGGTATTTACGCCCAATTCCCGGCATTTGGAAACGATGAAATCAATTTCTGCATCGGTATCGGTGGGGAATCGGTTGACGGCAACCACGCAGGGCAATTTGTAGACGTTCTTAATATTGGAAACGTGACGAAGGAGGTTGGGGATTCCCCGTTCCAGGGCTTCCAAATCCTCGTAATTCAGCTCGGCTTTGGCTTTTCCGCCGTGCATCTTCAGGGCCCGGACGGTGGCGACGACCACCACGGCATCGGGGGTGAGGCCGGCGGTACGGCATTTGATATCCAGAAACTTTTCTGCCCCCAGATCTCCCCCAAAGCCGGCTTCCGTTACGGCGTAATCTCCCAATTTCAGAGCCAGCTTGGTGGCGGTGACGGAGTTACAGCCATGGGCAATATTGGCAAAGGGGCCGCCGTGAACCAGGGCGGGAGTTCCCTCTAAGGTCTGGACCAAATTGGGCTTCAAAGCATCCTTGAGAAGGGCGGCCATAGCCCCTTGGGCCTTCAGATCGGCACAGGTGACGGGCTGATCGTCGTAGGTGTACCCCACAATAATTTTGGACAGCCGTTCCTTCAGCTCGGCAATGGAGCCGGAAAGGCACAGGACCGCCATAATCTCCGACGCCACCGTAATATCAAATCCGTCCTCCCGGGGAACGCCGTTGACCTTTCCGCCCATGCCGTCCACCACAAAGCGAAGCTGACGGTCGTTCATATCCACACAACGCTTCCACGTGATCCGGCGGGGATCAATCTTCAGAGCGTTGCCCTGATGAATATGGTTATCCAGCATGGCGGCAAGCAGATTGTTTGCCGCACCGATGGCATGGAAATCCCCGGTAAAATGAAGATTGATGTCTTCCATGGGAACCACCTGAGCGTAACCGCCGCCGGCGGCCCCGCCCTTGACCCCAAATACCGGGCCGAGGGAGGGCTCCCGCAGGGCAACCATGACGTGTTTCCCGATTTTGCGAAGGCCGTCCGCCAAGCCGATGGTGGTGGTGGTCTTCCCTTCCCCCGCAGGGGTGGGAGTCATGGCGGTGACCAAGATCAGTTTGCCATTGGAACGGTCCGTTTCCTTCATAATGGAAAGATCCACTTTGGCCTTATATTTTCCGTATTGTTCCAAATATTTGTCGTCCACGCCGGCAATTTGGGCGATCTCGGTAATGGGCCGAAGACTGCACTGCTGGGCAATTTCAATATCAGAAAGATAAGCCATAACGAAAATCTCCTTATTTCTTAAAGTATTCTACTGCGGATTGGAAGAGCTTCATGTCGTACAAGCCGGGGACGTTGCGGTAGAGGTTGGTTCCGATGCGTTCGGAGTGACCCATTTTCCCTAACACGCGGCCGTCGGGAGAAGTAATTCCCTCAATGGCAAAGACGGATCCGTTGGGGTTGAAGGCCGTATCGAGGGTGGGAGCTCCGTCCAGATCAACGTACTGGGTTGCGATCTGCCCCTGTTCCGCCAGCTGCTTGACCAGTGCGTCGCAGGCAAGGAACCGTCCCTCCCCGTGGGAAATGGGCACGGTATAGATCTCTCCGACCCGGGTCCCGGACAGCCACGGAGATTTGTTGGTGCAAACCCGGGTCCGCACCAATTTGGATTGATGGCGGCCGATGGTATTGTAGGTAAGGGTGGGGCAATTTTCATCGGTATCAATAATTTTCCCGTAGGGGACCAATCCCAGTTTGATCAACGCCTGGAAGCCGTTGCAAATTCCGAGCATCAAGCCGTCCCGGGAATCCAGGAGGGCTCCGACCTGCTCTTTGACCTCAGGATTGCGGAAGAATGCGGTGATAAACTTCGCGGAACCGTCCGGTTCATCGCCTCCGGAGAATCCGCCGGGCAGGAAGACCATTTGGCTCTCGGAAAGCTTTTTGGAAACCGTTTCCACACTGCGGGCAACGTCGTCTGCCGTAAGGTTGCGGATCACGACGATTTCCGCTTCCGCCCCGGCCGCTTCCATGACCTTAGCAGAATCGTATTCGCAGTTAGTTCCGGGGAATACGGGGATCAACACCTTGGGACGGGCACATTTCACGGCAGGAGCAACGGAGCCACCGCCTTCGTAAGCGAAGGAAGTAAGCTTACTTTCCGCGGGTGCCTTGGTGGGATACACATCCTCCAAAACTCCTTCGTGGAGTGCGAGAAGCTCTGCAACGGAAGCCGATTCGTTTCCAAGGTCGATGACAGGCTCCCGGGTAGTTTCCCCGATTTCGGTGGCGTAGGCACAATCAATGGATTGGTCCAATTCCGCCACGATAAAGTCGTACATCATATTGCCGTACCATTCGGTGACGGCACCGTTGGACTTGAATCCGATCTCATTGCCGAAGGACATCTTCATGACCGCTTCGGCAAGGCCGTTTTCCACGGCCCAGGCAGACTTCACCTTCCCGGACCGGCACAGGGCATGGAAGGATTCCCATGAGGCCTTGGTAGACTCGGGGGTTTTGTCCTTGGGAGCGAAAAGATAAACGGGATTCCCGGCCTGCTTAAATTCGGGGGAAATCACGTCTGAGGCCTTGATGGGAGCGATGGCAAAGGAAATCAGGGTGGGAGGGACGTCTTTGTCCAGGAAGGTCCCGGACATGGAGTCCTTTCCGCCGATAGCGGCAGCATTCAATTCAAGCTGAGCGTCCATTGCCCCAAGCAAGGCGGCGAAGGGCTTACCCCAACGGGCGGGCTCGGTACGGAGTCTTTCAAAGAACTCCTGGAGGGTGAGATAGGTATCCTTATAATCCGCACCGGCGGCAACGATTTTCGCAACGGAGCTGTAGACTGCGGCCCGGGCCCCGGTATAAGGATCCACGCTCATCACGTCGGGATCCAACCCCCACGCCATCACGCTGGCGGAGTCGGTGGTCTGTCCGGGCAAAACCGGGAGCAGAGCCGCCATGGCCTGGGCGGGCGTTCTCTGAGTCTTTCCGCCAAAGGGCATAAGTACGGATCCGGCACCGATGGAGCCGTCAAACCGTTCCACCAAGCCTCGACGGCCGGCGGTCTTCAAATCCGCCGCCATCTGACGCAGATCGGTATACAGTGCCTTGGAAAAGACGGTAAGGTCTTTTTCGGTTACTTCGGCAACGGTGTGTTTGTCGGCACCGTTGGTATTCAAAAATTCCCGGGAAAGGTTGGCGATGGTCTGGCCCTTCCAGGTCATGACCATCCGGGCCTCTTCGGTGACCACGGCCACCTGGTAGGCCTCCAGATTTTCCCCTTCGGCAAAGGAAATAAAGGCGTCGGCGTCCTTTGCATCCACTACCACTGCCATACGCTCCTGAGATTCGGAGATGGCCAATTCCGTGCCGCCCAGCCCGTCGTACTTTTTCCGCACGGCGTCCAGGTCAATCCGCAGTCCGTCGGCAAGCTCCCCGATGGCAACGGAAACACCGCCGGCACCGAAATCGTTACAACGCTTGATCAGACGGGTCACACGGGGATCCCGGAACAGTCTCTGGATCTTCCGTTCTTCGGGGGCGTTCCCCTTCTGAACCTCCGACGCCATGGTGGTCAGGGATTTCATATTATGGCTCTTGGAAGAGCCGGTGGCACCACCGATTCCGTCACGGCCGGTCCGTCCGCCCAAAAGGATGATCACATCCCCGCAGGCAGGACGCTCTCTGCGGACGTTATAGGCGGGAGCCGCGGCAACCACGACGCCACACTCCAACCGTTTTGCCACATATCCGTCGTGATATACCTCCGCAACGTGGCCGGTGGCAAGACCGATCTGGTTGCCGTAAGAGGAATATCCTGCGGCGGCCGTCTGGCAAAGTTTACGTTGAGGCAGTTTCCCCGGAAGAGTATCTGCAAGAGAGGTTCGGGGGTCTCCGGCACCGGTGACCCGCATGGCCTGATGAACGTAGGCACGGCCGGACAGAGGATCTCGGATGCAGCCGCCGATACAGGTGGCGGCACCACCGAAGGGTTCAATCTCGGTAGGATGGTTGTGGGTCTCGTTTTTGAACATCAAAAGCCAATTTTGATCTTCGCCGTTGATATTGGCCGTCACGTGGATGGAGCAAGCGTTGATCTCCTCGCTCTCGTCCAATTCGGGAAGAGCACCCCGCTTTTTCAGGGTCTTGACCGCAATGGTGGCAATGTCCATAAGGGTTTGGGGGCGTTGGGCCGCCTTCTCTTCCCCATAGACCTCCACGCGGGCGGCAAGATAACGCTCGTAAGCCTTGGCCACGGCGGGGTCGTGAATCTTCACACTGTCAATATGGGTGGAGAAGGTCGTATGACGGCAGTGGTCGGACCAATAGGTGTCCACCACCCGGATTTCCGTAATGGTGGGATCCCGCTTCTCTTCCGTCTTAAAGTAATTCTGCAAAAATTTCAGGTCATCCAGGTCCATGGCAAGGCCCAGACGGTCCAACAGGTCCGAAAGGCCGGCTTCGTCCAAGGAGATGAATCCATCGACGGTGGCAAGGCTGGAGGGGATGGAATATTCCATCTTCAGGGTCTCCGGCTTTTCCAGAAAAGCTTCCCGGCTCTCCACGGCGTTGATGACGTACTTTTTCACGGCGGCTACGTCTTCCTCAGTCAGATTTCCGCTGAGAACGTAAACCTTTGCGGAGCGTACCGTGGGACGCTCTGACTGGCTTTGCAACTGGATACATTGGGCGGCGGAGTCGGCCCGCTGGTCAAATTGACCGGGCAGGGGCTCCACCGCAAACACGATGCCACCCCGGGGGTCGACCGTATCGGTGACCACATCCAGCTGGGGCTCGGAAAAAATGGTGCGGACCGCTTTTTCAAACAGAGCGTCATCAATATTTTCCACGTCGTAACGGTTGATAACACGCACGCTCTCCAGTGCGTCAATTCCCACCAAATTTTTCAGCTCGGAACAAAGTCCCGTTGCTTCGTGGGCCAATTCGGCACGTTTTTCCACATATACTCGAAAAACCATACTATTTTCTCCTTACTTCCCGGCTTTCAACGCCCGGGCACCGATGTCCTTGCGCCAAAATGCATTTTCAAACGTAATCTTATCTACTGCTTCGTAAGCGGCGTCGAGAGCTTCCCGGAGGGTCTCCCCCGTCCCGGTGACGCCCAAGACCCGGCCTCCGGCGGTCAAAAGTTTTCCGTCGGAAATCTTCGCCCCGGCCACGTAGACCCGATGGGATACCTCTTCGGGCAGAGAAATTTCAAATCCCGTCTCATACTTTTGGGGGTATCCCCGGGAGGCCATGACCACGCAGGCACAAGAGCCTTCCTTGAACCGAACCAGATCCGGGGTCAGCGTTCCGTCGGTGGTGGCCTTCATGACGGTCAGAAGGTCGCTTTCCAGCAGGGGCAGAACCACCTGGGTCTCCGGATCGCCGAACCGGCAGTTGTATTCAATGACCTTAGGAC